>JBATPX010000173.1:0-45121 GCA_049291695.1 Defluviicoccus sp. | reverse complement strand
CGTCAGCACCCGCGTCCGCCGCCGTTTGGGACGTCTCCACACCCAACTGCGCGGGTGCGACCTCCTCGGCGACACCCTCGGCTGGCGTCTCGTCGACGGGTGCCGCGGCTTCGCCATCGCTCGGCGGGACAGACGTCTCCGCCTCGGCCGTCGGCGCAACCGCTTCGGAAGCGGCTGCTTCGACGGTGGTCCCAGCCGCTGCGGCCGGAGCGGCTGCCTGCGCTGCCGCTGCTGCCTCCGCTTCCGGCTGGACTACCTCGGCGGCAGCGAGCTCAGCCGCATTCGTCTCCGGCTCCTCCGCGGGCAACGCGGCGCGGTCTTCCTCGGCCCGCCGAGCCCCTTCAAGCGCGCGGGCGCGGGCAGCCTTCTCCTGAGTGGTCAGGCCGGTGGAGGCGGCGTCGCGCCCATGCGCGTCCCCGCGGCCGCGTCCACCCTCACCGCGCTGATCGCCCGCCCGACCGCCGCGTCCGTCGGCGGCGATGGTCCGCTTCTTGCGCACCTCGACCGTCACCATCTTCGAGCGCCCGTGCGCAAAGCTCTGCCGCACCTGACCCGTCTCGACGGTCTTTTTCAGCTCCAGACGGCGGGGCCGATTAAGGCGGCCTTCGTCGGTGTTCTTTTCATCCGTTTCCGTCATCAGTGTTTCGTCTCGGCGTCGTTCGGGCATGTCGGTAAAAGGCCACGCTCTGCTGGCTTCGGGCGGAAACCCGCCAGTCGTTCCGCTTCCTGGCGAATGCGTTCGGCCAGCCGGCCTCGCGCGACCGCGGCGTGCACGGTCCGCGCGCGGGCGAAGATGCTGCCCAGTTCTGCCGCCGTCAGGACGGTGGCGACGGGGAGGGCGGTCGCGAGGCCGCGCATCCGCGCGCGCTCGGCGGGTGCACCGTCGGCAGCTGCCAGCACCAGCCCGGCCTTGCCGTCCACGATCCACGATCGCGTTTTCTCACACCCGGCGACCGCCTGATGGGCCCGCCGCGCCAACGCGATGAGATCGAGGCAACGTCGCGCCAGCTGGCGTTCGACGCATTCGGTCAGATCAGCAGGCACGTGTACCTGAGCCCGCGCGGCACGGGCGAACGCGCGCCGGCGGCATGCGGTCTCGATCGCGCTGCGCTCGGCGCTGAGCCACAGGCCCCGGCCCGGCAGCCGGCCGGCCACATCGGCGACTACGGTGCCGTCTGGACCAACGACGAAGCGGACAAGCTCCGCAACCGGCTTGACCATGCCGGTGCCGATACAGCGCCGGTGTCCGTCCTTCTCGCCACACCCGGAACCGGCCAGTGCCGCTTCAGCCACGATCGCTCCCATGTCCGTCGTTCTCGTGCGTCTCGCCGCCTGCAACCGAAGCCGCCGCGTCTTCATCCGCAAACCAATGTTCGCGCGCGGCCATGATGATCTCGTTCGCCTGCGCAGGGCTGATGGTACCGCGCGGGGCGATCTCGAGCAGTTCGTCGGCAGCGAGATCGGCCAGATCATCTAACGTTTTGACGCCCTTCTCACCGAGTGCCGCCAACACCGCCGGCCGCATGCCGTCGATCGCCGCAACGTCATCCGACACGCCAAGATCGATCCGCTGACGTTCGTGCTCGGCATCGCGCGCTTCGATGTAGGTCTGTGCCCGGTGCACCAATTCAGCCGCCACGTCCTCGCCAAGTCCCTCGATCTCGGCGAGTTCGTTGAGCGGGACGAACGCCACATCCTCGACCGAAGAAAACCCTTCCGCCACGAGGAGGTGCGCCATCACATCGTCGACGTTGAGCGCGTCGATAAAGATCTGCGAGCGCGCAGTGACCTCTTCGTTGCGGCGCTGGGATTCCTCGTCCTCGGTCAGGATGTCAATATCCCAGCCGGTCAGCTGCGACGCCAGCCTGACGTTCTGACCGCGCCTTCCGATTGCAAGGCTCAGCTGATCGTCAGGCACCACCACCTCGATGCGGTTGCTTTCCTCATCAAGCACCACCTTCGAGACTTCCGCCGGTGCAAGCGCGTTGACGATAAAGGTGGCCGGATCGGCCGACCATTGAATGATGTCAATTTTCTCGCCCTGGAGTTCGCCCACCACTGCCTGGACACGTGAACCGCGCATGCCGATGCAGGGACCGACGGGATCGATGCTGGAATCGCGCGAATGAACGGCGAGCTTGGCCCGCGAGCCAGGATCGCGCGCGACAGCCTTGATCTCGATGATCCCTTCATAGATTTCCGGCACCTCCTGGGCAAACAGGCGTGCCATGAACTGGGGGTGCGATCGAGAGAGAAAGATCTGCGGTCCGCGCACCTCCTCGCGCACGTCGAGGATGTAGGCACGTACGCGGTCGCCGACGTTGAAATGCTCGCGCGGGATCGTCTCCTCCCGCCGCAGCAAAGCCTCCGCGCGTCCGAGATCAACGATCACGTTGCCGAACTCGACACGCTTGACGACGCCGTTGACGACCTCGTTGATGCGGTCCTTGAATTCATCGAATTGCCGCCGGCGCTCCGCCTCACGCACCTTATGGACAATAACCTGCTTGGCCGTCTGGGCTGCGATGCGACCGAAATCGATCGGCGGCAGCGTCTCAATAAGGAAATCGCCGACGGTAAGCGTGTCGTCCAACTGCTGTGCCCGCTCGGCGCCGATCTGGGTCGCCTCGTCCTCGACCTGTTCGACAACAAGCCGATAGCGGGTCAGCATGATTTCGCCGCTGGCGCGGTCAATGCTGGCGCGAATGTCGTGCTCGTGTCCGTACTTCGAGCGTCCGGCCTTCTGAATCGCCTGCTCCATCGCTTCCAGGACTTCGTCCCGGTCGATGTTCTTGTCCCTGGCCACGGTCTCTGCGACCTGCAGCAATTCGGGACGCGCGTGCACGGCACTCGATTCGGTCGCGGTGCGGGCCATGGATCAGCGTTGCTTCCCGTTGGTGTTCACTGTCCCCTCGACGCCAAAAGATCGTCCGTCAAAACCAGCTTTGCCCGCACGATCTCCGCAAACGGCAGTTCGACCGTGCCGCCGCTCGCGGCAAGGCGGATCGTCTCGCCGCTCACGCCGAGCAGCTTGCCCTGATAGCGGCGACGCCCGGCGAGCACCTGCCGGAGCTCGATGCGCGCCTCGAAGCCGGCGAAGCGCTCGTAGTCGGCAAGCCGCACCAGGGGGCGATCAACGCCGGGAGAGCTCACTTCCAGCGTGTACGACGCCGAAATCGGGTCCTCGACGTCGAGCACTGCCGAGACGGCCCGGCTCACAGCGGCGCAATCGTCAACCTGCATCGGTTCGCCATCGGTGCGTTCGGCCATCACCTGCAAACGTATTCTCTGTTGGCCGAGAACCTGAACCCGCACCAAGGAATAGCCCATGCCTTCCACCGTCGGCCGGATCAGGTCGGCGACGCGGCCGGCCAAGTCCATACCTGCCTATCCGATCCTCTCTGCCGTTCGCACGCGCGCAGCGACCCACAAACAAAAAAAAGGTGAGCGCGCGGCCCACCGCGTTGGTCCCAACCGTCAGGCGGGACGACACATCGGGTTCACAAGCAGATCCGCACCCTCTCGCTTCCTATATAACCGCAGTCGTCACCTACACAAGAGGTTTTCAGCCCGATCAGGCCACGGCTACCGCCGTATTCGTACGCACAAACTCAAGATAGGTGCAGACAGCGCCGGCGGCCTTCGCCTTTGCCTCGTAGCGCGTTTCGATCCAGCCCGGCGGCGGCTGCCGCCAATCCTGGGGACCTTGGGCTGGCCACGCGAACGCCGGGTGGCGCGCGACCTGCCACAGCGTCCAGCGCACATAGCCCGGATGATCGGACGCGAACAAGAAGGTGCCGCCGGGACGAAGGAGGCGCGCCAACTCATCGAGCGCCGGACGTGCAATGAACCGCCGGTCGGCGTGCCGCAGCTTCGGCCACGGATCGGCAAACAAAAGGAAGATCTGGCCCAGGCAAGCATCGGGCAGATGCGGCAGCAAGAGCCGTGCATCGTCGCCAAAGATGCGGATGTTCCCGAGGTCAAGGGACTCGATGCAGGCGATCAGCGCCGCAACGCCGTTGACGTACGGCTCGCAGCCGATGAAGCCGACATCAGGGTGCTTAAGCGCTTGGCCGGCCAGATGTTCGCCGGCGCCGAAGCCGATCTCGAGCCAGACGTCGCGGACGGCGCCGTCGAACAGGGCGCGCGGTTCGGAAAGGACGCTGGCCGGCGGCGGCAGAGGGAAAGCGAGGCGCGGGAGAACGGTCGCCAGCAGGCGCTTCTTGTTCACGCTCAAGCGACGGCCGCGACGGCGGCCGAAAGACGGCGGCGGACGGCTATCAACGACCGCCCGCTCGCGGTTCACGCCTCCTGGCTGTGGACGCCCGTCCTCATCCGGCGCCAAATCGGCTCCGGAGTTCGCCAACGAGTTCGGTCTTCTCCCAGCTGAAGCCGCCGTCCGGCTCCGGCTCGCGGCCGAAATGGCCGTAGGCGGCGGTGCGTGCATAGATCGGCCGGTCGAGGTGGAGATGCTCGCGGATGCCGCGCGGCGACAGGTCCATCGCTTGCTGAAGGGCCACGGAGAGCCGTTCCTCGTCGACAACGCCGGTGCCGTGCGTATCGACGTACACGGAAAGCGGGTGCGAGATGCCGATCGCATACGAAAGCTGGATGGTGCACCGTTCGGCGAGATGCGCCGCGACGACGTTCTTCGCCAGGTAGCGCGCGGCGTAGGCGGCCGAGCGGTCTACTTTGGTCGGGTCCTTGCCGGAGAAGGCACCGCCGCCGTGTGGCGCGGCGCCGCCATAGGTGTCGACGATGATTTTGCGGCCCGTGAGGCCGCTGTCGCCGTCGGGGCCGCCGATGACGAAGCGACCGGTCGGATTGACGTAGAAATACCTCTCATCGCACATCCAGCCCTCGGGCAGGACGTTGAGGACGTGCGGACGCACGATGTCGCGGACGTCGTCGGCCGTGAGGTGCTCGGCGTGCTGCGTCGAGACAACGATCGCGGTTGCTCCGACCGGCTTGCCGTTGACATAGCGCAAGGTAACCTGGCTCTTCGCATCCGGGCCGAGATTGGGCTCCGCACCGGAGTGGCGCGCCTCCGCAAGCGACCGCAAGATGCCGTGCGCATAGAAAATGGGGGCCGGCATCAGCACGTCCGTTTCCCGGCAGGCATAGCCGAACATGATGCCCTGGTCACCCGCGCCCTCGTCCTTGTTGTCGCGGGCATCGACACCGACCGCGATGTCCGCCGACTGGGAGTGGACGCGGCAGACGACGTCGGCGTCCTTCCAATGGAACCCGCGCTGTTCGTAGCCGATCTCGCGGACGCAGTGGCGGGCGATGTCGATCAGGCGTTCGTGCGTCAAATGATCGGGGCCTCGCACTTCACCTGCAAGGACGATGAAGTTGGTGGTACAGAGGGTCTCGACCGCGACGCGCGCCCGCTTATCCTCGGTCAGGAATGCGTCGACTACGGCGTCGGAAATGCGGTCGCAGACCTTGTCGGGATGTCCTTCGGACACGGATTCACTGGTAAAGACGTAGTCTTTTTTCCACACGGTCAGCACCTCGTGCACTTAAAGTCGAGAAATCTGCGCTAAGCCATCGGCCAAGCGCTGACACCGCGCAAAGGCGGTGCCGGCAGCCCGGTTCTGAAGGCCGAGGGTCAGAAGAGCGTCTCGCGCCAGCTGGCCGCTGACAGCCTCGTGAGCCGTTCTTGTGACAAGCAGGCTCCCGAGCGTCAAGCGAATTGCAGTGGCCGGAACTTTTACGCGTCGCGCCGAGGCTCGCCCTCGTCCGCGGCCCCCAGCGATTTGGTCAGTTCGAACAGGCGCTTGCGGACGTGTGGGTCGTGGATCCGGTAGTACGCTCGGACCAGTTCGAGCGTCTCCCGCCGTGTCAGCGGATCCGGCTCCAGGGGGGCTTGGGGCTGATCCGCCATGCCGCCTGCCGCCACCGCTTCCATGCCGCGGAACCGCTCGCTCATGTCGTCGAAAAAGAACGAGACCGGCACGTCGAGGATGCGACTGAATTCGAACAGCCGCGAGGCGCCGATCCGATTGGCACCACGCTCGTACTTCTGGATCTGTTGAAAGGTGAGTCCGACGGCTTCTCCAAGCCTTTCCTGACTCAGCCCCAGCAAGGTCCGCCGCAGCCGAACGCGGGAGCCCACATGTACATCAATTGGATTGGGTGTCCCAGGCGGCAGGCGTTCGGCCCTTGCCGAATTCAGCCCTGCGCGTCCGCGTCGTCTCCCTATAACCTTCGTTTCTACCATGTGTTCAACTCATGAACCGATCACGTTGCTCGGGGTCGTTGATCGTCAGGTTACATCCTCGACGCGAGCAGCGCGCTCGTTTCCGTCGAGATCGTGGGGCGATAATATGCAAACTGTGGGCGATTCCGCAACATTTGTTCGCGTTTAATCTGTTCTTTTGTAATAGATTCCCCCAAGTAGGGGCTAAGTGCGACGGATAACGAACGCACCAAAAGGAATTAGCGCCAAAATAATGGCCAGTATGGGGATACTTCCTGTGCGGGCGTAGGGCGGTGGCGCGGCAAGAGCCACCGGCAACGGCGTATCAACGATGCCGCGACTGCCCAAGGCCAGTGAGCGGACGACCCGGCCGTAGGGATCGACAACTGCGGATATGCCTGTGTTTGCGACCCTGACGAGTGGCAGGCCTTCTTCGACCGCACGCATCTGGGCCGCCGCCAGGTGCTGATAGGGGCCGGCGGAGAGGCCGTACCAGCCGTCGTTGGTGATGTTGAGGAGCCAAGCCGGCCGCTGAGCGCGGTCGACGACCGCGCCCGGGAAGATCGCCTCGTAACAGATGAGCGGGCTCACCGGCGGCAGGCCGGGCAGCGATAAGGTGCGGGCGCCCGGTCCCGCCGTCAAATCGGCGAGCCCGACCACGCCGGAGAGGCCGAGCACCCGCCCAAGCGGCATATACTCGCCGAACGGCACCAGATGCGCCTTGTCGTAGCTCGCCACCACTGCACCTGAGTGGTCGATCGCGATCAGGCTGTTGCGGATCTCCGGCCCGCGGTCGCTGCCGGTTCGCCGCAGCGTGCCGATGAGGCTGAGGCCGTCCACCGGCGTCCGCTCCGCAACCAACGCACGCCGCGCAGCATCGTCGGCCAGGAGCAACGGGGCGGCTGCCTCCGACCATATGACGTGGGTGGGGGCCACTCCGGTATCGAGGCTGCCAAGCTCGGCCTGATCGAGGAGATGCCGGTCGACAAGATCGGCACGCCACTTGATCGCTTGCGAGATGTTCGGCTGCACCAGGCGCAGGCGCACGCCTTCGACCGCGGCCATGTCGCCGGCGCCTGCCAGCCGCACGGCACCGCCGATGCCGCAGCTCGCGAGAGCCGCGAACATCAATCCGACCGCCACCCAGGCGCGCCTGCGATCGACGCACGGGCCGCCGAGCACGGCCGGCATCGCCGCCGCGAGGACGGTGATGAGGCTGAGCCCGTACACACCGGTGACGGCGCTGATCTGCAGCATCGGCGGCGAGAAGGTCCAGACCGAGCCGATCAGGTTCCAGGGGAAGCCGGTGCCGACCCAGCTGCGCAGCCATTCGGCAAGAGCCCAGGCGGCGGCGAAGACGATCACCTCGCCAATGCTGCCGCGCCGCGCCAGCCGGGTAGCGACGGCAGGCACGATCAGGAACGGGGCCAGAATGAGAGCAAGCCCAAGCGGCGCCACCGGCGCCAGCCAGCCGAATTCCTCGGGCCGCGTCAACAGCGCGTAGGCGACCCAGTAAAGGCCGGCGGTGAAATGGCCGAGCCCGAAAGCAAACGCGGTTGCGATCAGCGACCAGCGCCCACGCACGCCTTGCAGCAGCCAGAGGAAGCCGGCGAGCGACGGGATCAACGCCGGCACAAAGTGGACCGGAGGCATGGCGAGCACACCAACTGCGCCGAGAACAACGGCTGCGAACAGGCGCCACCCGCCGTTCAAGCTCACGATCGCCGCCCACAGCGGCGCCAGCGCCGGCCACGCGGAAAGCTGGTGATCACGCAAGCCGCCCACCCGCAAGGTGGCGACGCGGTTCATAGGACGCCGGCCACCCGGCCGCCCGGCAGCGGCTCATCGTTCTCGGCGCCTGCGCTGCGGGAGACCCGCAGCCGCTTGATGCGCCGGGGGTCGGCGTCGATGACTTCGAATTCAAGGCCGGCGGGGTGGACGAGCAGTTCGCCGCGGATCGGCACGCGTCCGGCCAGGGAGACGACGAGACCGCCGACGGTATCGATGTCGTCGCGCTCGTCCTCGCTCAAGACCGGACCGAAATGCTCGTCAAGCACTTCCACCTCGGCGCGAGCATCGACATCGAGGCTGCCGTCGGCACGGATGGTGACCGCTGGCTCCGCTTCGCGGTCATGCTCGTCGGCAATCTCGCCCACGATCTCTTCGACGACGTCTTCGATCGTCAGCAGCCCGTCGATGCCGCCATACTCGTCGACCACCAGCGCCATGTGCGAACGCTTGACGCGCATCTCGAGCAACAGCTGCAGGATCTCCATCGACGGCGCCACGAACAGCACCTCGCGCAGGATCTTCGCCAGCTGGAAAAGATTGTCCCGGCTTCGCCACGCGAGGACGTCCTTGATGTGCACCATGCCGACGACATCGTCGAGCGTATCGCGGTAGACCGGCAAGCGAGCGTGACCGCAGTCCGTCATGCGGTCGATGACGTCGGAGAGCGAGGCCTGCACATCGATGGCGACGATATCGGCACGCGGAACCATCGCGTCCTCGGCCGAACGATGACGCAGCCGCAATACGTTCTGGACCAGCACCCGCTCATCCTCGCGCAGGCTTGCAGAGGTCTCTCGCGTGTCGTCCAGCAATTCGCTCAACGGCAACGGGGCGTCGCTCTCGCTGCGCCGCGCGCGCTTCAAGCGCCTGAACGCCTTCGAGAGCCAGCCGCGGTCATCCGCTGCCCGCTCGAGGGCATCGAGCGCAAGGGTGCCGTCGGCGTCCGCCGTGTCCTGTTTCGCACCCGAGGCCTGGTCGTTCATGCCGGATGTTCGGCCGCGGAGGCGTAAGGATCGCTCATACCGAACGAGGCGAGGATCGCCGCCTCCAACCGCTCCATCACCGCCGCGTCTCCTTCGGTCTGATGATCATAGCCGAGAACGTGGAGAATGCCATGGACGATCAGATGCCGAAGGTGATCATCGAGTTCCTTGCCGGCGGCCGTGGCTTCGGCTGCGGTGGTCCCGTAGGCAATCACGATATCGCCCAACAGCCGCGGCGGCGGCGGGCAGCCCGCCGGTGCTGCCGTCGGCGCCTGAGCGGCCGGGAAGGAGAGCACGTTGGTCGCTTTGTCATGGCCGCGGAAGGTACGGTTCAGCGCTTGAACGGCACGGTCGGAGGTCAAGACGATGCTTACCTGCGCCTCTCCATCATCGCCGCCGGCCATACCGTAGGCACGGCGTGCCGTCTCGGCGCACAGACGGTTCAGCTCGGCAACACCCCGCCGCCATCGTTGCGAACGCACAATGACGTCAATGGTGAGCGCCTCGCCGCCTGGAGCGGCAGATCTCGTCTTCGGCTTACCTGCTGGCACGGTCGCGCTCGGTGGGTTCACCTTCATACTCGGCACCCACATGCAATTTTGTTTCCGCCCGCTCGTAGGCGCGCACGATGTGGGAAACCAGCGGGTGGCGGATGACGTCGGCATCGGTGAAGTGGACGAAGGCGATCCCGGGTACGTCCTGAAGGATCTCCAGCGCCTGGCGCAGGCCCGAGCGCGTCCCCTTCGGCAGGTCCACTTGGCTCAAATCGCCGGTGATCACCATCCGCGCGTTCTCGCCCAAGCGGGTGAGGAACATCTTCATCTGCACGGCGGTCGTGTTCTGTGCCTCGTCAAGGATGACAAAGGCGTTTGCGAGCGTTCGGCCGCGCATGAAGGCCAGCGGCGCCACCTCGATCTCGCCGCTTTCCAACCGTTTGATGACTTGCGGCGCCGGCAGCATGTCGTAGAGCGCGTCGTAAAGGGGGCGCAGGTAGGGGTCGACCTTCTCGCGCATGTTGCCAGGCAGGAACCCAAGCTGTTCGCCCGCCTCGACCGCGGGGCGTGACAGAATGATCCGGTCGACCTGGCCGTTCACCAGACGCTCGACCGCCTTCGCGACGGCGAGGTAGGTCTTGCCGGTGCCGGCCGGTCCGAGGCCGAAGACAAGATCATGGCGGTCGATCGCTTCGACGTAGGTGAGCTGGGTCGGCGATCGCGTCAGCACCTGGCGCTGGCGGATGTTGATAGCGGCTTGGCCGGCCGGGCAGGGCTTGTCGGCCACGCTGTCTTGAGAAACTGCCCCAGGATCAGGTGCCGCATGCGGGGCGCCGCCGTTCTGCGCCAGCCGCAGCATATCGTCGACCTCACGGGACGCGACCGTGCGGCCCGCCTCAAGAAGGCCATACAGCCGGTCCAGGACAAGGGAGGCCGTCTCGGCGTCGGGATGTTGGCCTTCGATGGCCAGCTGGTTGCCGCGCGCATGGATGGCGACGTCGAGCGCCTGTTCGATGCGCGCAAGGTTGCCATGATGGGCACCGAAGAGCTGCAGGGCCAAGCGGTTGTCCGCGTACTCGCGATGCATGACGATCATTTTCGTGCCTGTGCCGTGCGGTGCCGGCGTCGTCCGGCGACGGCGGCTGGGTGGTGGCGCGCCCGCTTTCAAGGCAGAGCCTCGTCGACCAGGCGACCGCCGATACTGTTCGCGCCGCCTTCGACCACGCGCACGCGGGCGATGCGGCCGATCAGCGTTGCCGGCCCATCGACGTGAACGGCTTGCATGTGCGGGCTGCGGCCGATCACTTGACCCGGCCGGCGGCCCTGGCGCTCGAACAGCACCGCGATCGTGCCGCCGACGCTCGCGGCGTTGTAGGCGCTCTGCTGGCGATCGAGAAGCCCCTGCAGCGCTGCAAGCCGCGCGCTCTTGACCGCTTCCGGAACCTGCGGCTGATCGGCCGCCGGTGTGCCGGGGCGGGCACTGTACTTGAAGGAATAGGCCTGGGCGAAACCGATATCCCCGACGAGCGCCAGCGTCGCTTCGAAGTCGTCATCGGTCTCGCCGGGAAAGCCGACGATAAAGTCCGAACTCAGCGCGAGATCCGGCCGTGCCGCGCGCAGCCGCTCGACGATGCGGCGATAGTCATCGGCGGTGTGCCGACGGTTCATCGCCTTCAGCACGCGATCCGACCCCGATTGGACCGGCAGGTGGACAAACGGCATCAGCTCCGGGATCGCGCCATGCGCCGCAATCAGCCGGGCGTCCATGTCGGCGGGATGGGACGTGGTGTAGCGAACGCGTTCGATGCCGGCAATCGCGGCCACGCGGGCGATCAGGGGGCCGAGGCCGATGTTCCGGCCGGTCTCATCGGTGCCGTGATATGCGTTCACGTTTTGGCCAAGAAGCGTTATCTCGCGCGCGCCAAATCGGGCAAACCGCTCCGCTTCGGCGACGACGCTTGCGACCGGCCGGGAGTATTCCGGGCCGCGCGTGTAGGGGACGACGCAGAACGTGCAGAAGCGGTCGCAACCCTCCTGAACGGTGAGAAAGGCCGCGCCTGGCAACGGGGTGGCACCGGCCTCCGGCAAGCGGTCGAATTTGGCGATCGCCGGAAACTCGGTATCGATAGCGGCGCGCTGGGTTCTCGTCGCGCGCGCGATCAACTCCGGCAACCGATGGTAGGCCTGCGGCCCGACGACGATGTCAACGACCGGCGCGCGGGCCAGGATCTCCTCGCCCTCGGCCTGCGCGACACAGCCGGCAACGGCGACCAACGGCTTGGCCGCGCCGCCGCTGTCCCTCAGCATTCGTATCCGCCCCAGCTCCGAGTACACCTTCTCGGCCGCCTTGTCGCGGATATGGCAGGTGTTGAGGATGATCAACGCGGCATCGGCCGGTTCGGCAGTCAACTCATAGCCAAGCGGCGCCAGAATTCCCGCCATGCGCTGGGAATCGTAAACATTCATCTGGCAGCCGTAGGTTTTGATACAAACTTTCTTGGACAACCGCACCCTTGTCAGCTTGGTGATCGGCCTCAGGCCTCGTTCGCGTCCGACCATGCGCCCTGATCGCGGGCGGCGGAAACCGCATGCGGCCTGAGGGTAGTCAGCGCGCTCTCCCTGTCAAGCGCAAGTACCTTCGCCCGGCGCTTGACGGGGCTCCCGCGCTGCGAAACCGCGCGCTGCAAGTGGAACCGGGCCGGCCGCGGCGCCAGTCCGGCCCCGATTACCCCTCATCCTTGCTGGGGCGGTTGAGCGGAACACCGAACAGCTCCAAGCGATGACCCATCAGGCGAAAGCCGAACCGCTCCGCAATCTCGCGTTGCAGGGCTTCGATCTCCGGGCTGCGAAACTCCATGACGCGACCCGACTGGATGTCGATCAGGTGATCATGATGCTCGTCGCTTGCTTCTTCGTACCGTGAGCGCCCGTCACCAAAGTCGTGCCGCTCAAGGATGTTGGCTTCCTCGAACAGCCGCACCGTGCGGTAGACGGTGGCGATGCTGATATGGGGATCAACCTGCACGGCCCGCCGGTAGACTTCCTCGACATCGGGATGATCTTGCGCTTCCGACAAGACACGGGCAATCACCCGCCGTTGGCCGGTCATCTTCATGCCCTTTTCAAGGCACAGCTCTTCGATGCGCGACGGTGTTCCCATCATTGCTCGCTACTTCATGGAATTGACGCTGCTCCGACGCGGTCCTCGCAATCTGGCATGCCCCCCTATATTCTTATTCTTGCCAGATCCCCCTTTGGATTGCCAGCGCGCGGTTCAGCCCGCTTGGCGGCGCCGGTTTCGCCGCTGTGTCCCGAGCCCGATCTCCTTGGCCAGATGGCTGCGCCGCTCGGCGTAATTCGGTGCGACCATAGGATAGTCGGGCTGAAGGCCCCAGCGATCGCGATACTCCTCAGGCGTCATGTTGTAGGCTGTTTTCAGATGCCGCTTCAGCATCTTCAGCTTCTTTCCGTCTTCCAGACAAATGATGTAGTCCGGGAAGACTGATTTTTTTACCGGTACGGCCGGCTTTGGCCGTTCCGGCTCCTCCGCCGGCACGCCGATAGCGCTCAGGGTCCTGTATACATCCTGGATGAGGTTGGGGAGGTCCGCCACCGGAACGGGATTGTTGGCGACGTGGGCGGCAACGATCTCGGTCGTCAACTCCAGCATCTCAGTAAAATTCTCTTTCTCGCTCATGACCTGTTTTTTCCCTGCACTTGCTTAGGGTTTGACGGCTATATAGTGAATAGTTCCACATCAAGCAAGCGCTCCTTATGGTCAATACAGGCGAAAAAGCGGTTGAATTCCGCGATGCACTCTTCCTCGACATATCTGGAGACGTCTGCCCGATGACGTTCGTTCGCACCAAGCTGCTTATCGAGCGGATGTCACCGGGCGAGGCCGCGACGGTGCGACTTGCCGGCTTGGAACCGCTCAGGAATGTGCCGCAGGCGGTTCGCGGCCAGGGAATCGAGGTGCTTTCGCTCGATCCGGAAAACGCAGCCGCAGGGCCGGCCGGCCTGCACCGTCTGCGCATCCGCAAGCCTTGAGAATCATACGCCTTACCGGTTATTCACGGCTCACGCGTGCGGTTACAGATCGCGGGCCAGAATCAGGGCGTCTTCTGCTCTGCCGTGCGCCTTGCGGTAGTAGCCGCGCCGCCGCCCGACCTCCGTCAAGCGCAGATGGGTGTAAAGCGCGCGTGCCGGCGCGTTGCCTTCCGCGACCTCCAGGACCAGGCGCCGCGCACCTTCGTTAGTTGCGGCCAGGATTACGGTGCGCAGCAGCCGTCGGCCGAGGCGGCGGTCGCGCTGTCCGGGCATGACGCCGATGGAAACGATCTCCGCGTCGTCACCGGCCCGCCGCCAGACGACAAAGCCGACCGGCTCGGCCGGAACCGCGCGCGTGCAGGCGACATGCGCAAAGGCTCCCGGCATGCGCAAGAGTATTCGGAACGTCTCAGCGTCCCAAGTCTCCTCGAAGCAGAAGGCGTGCATGTTGGCAAGGACTGCAGCCGCTTCGCTCCCGACCGGCATCACATCGATCATGCGGAACGGAAGGCTGGGGCGGTAGCGGCTCCCGCTCCGGTATCCGCCTCCCGCAGGTAGAGCGGCTGCGGCGGCAGGGCGGTCCCGGTCTGCCAGGCCGTCGCAGCGAAGCGGGCCAACGCGAGTGGGCAGGTGGACCGCACCGGGAGCACGCGCACTGCGCGCCCGGCCGCAATGAGCGCGTGCTGAGCGGGACCGGCAGCGTCGCCCGCGACCGCCACGGGTCCGGCCGGCAAGACCCGCGCCAGGGTCGCCGGCGGAATGGCTGCGGGTGCGCCCAGAGCCGTCCCGGTCCGGTCGAATGGTTGCACGAAGATGTCGGCACGGCGCGAATCGATGCAGACGGCGAGCGTCTCGTCGTCCGCGCTGAGACCATCGCGCCGGCAGGTTGCCGCGATCGCGGCGAGCGTCGAGACACCAACGCACGTCACCCCGGTCGCAAGCGCGAGGCCGCGCGCCGCCGCGATGCCAATCCTGAGTCCGGTGAACAATCCCGGACCGACGGTAACGGCAATCAGATCGAGCGCGTCGAAGCGCAGACCGGCTTCTGCCATCACATCGGCCACCATCGGCATCAGAGCTTCGGCGTGGCCGCGGACCACCTCGCGCGAGCGCGTAACGCCTGTTCGGTCGCCGTGGCTGACATCCGCAACGGCGACCGAACAGGCGGCACCGGAAGTGTCGAATGCGAGAACGTTCATGATTGCGTTTCGCGCACCGGCCCGGGCACTCTCCACATGCCCGCCCGCGCCGACCGGGCGCCCTGCCGCCCCGTGTTGGGCCACCACGTGTTGGAGAGACCGCCATGCCGCTCGTCGAACTTAACGCGGACCGCGACGGCGTCGAGATCGATCTCGTTTACGCCACGCCCGACAACCTTACGGGGCGGCCGATTTATCGGCACGACGCGTGCTATCTGCATGCGGATGCGGCCGCGCTGCTCTGCCGTGCGGCCGCCCTGGCGTCGGCGCAGGGGGTGCGGATCAGGGTCCTCGATGCCTTTCGGCCGACCGAGGCGCAATGGGTGCTGTGGTCGCATCTGCCTGACCCCGCATACATTGCCGACCCCCGGCGCGGCTCTGCCCACAGCATGGGGGCTGCTGTCGACGTCACTCTGATTGATGCCGCGAGCGGTGAAGTGCTCGACTTCGGCACCGGCTTCGATGACATGCGGCCGCGCTCCTGGCATGCCGATACCACCATCTCCATCGTCGCGCAGCGCAACCGCGCGCTTCTGTTGGGCCTAATGACGGCCGCGGGCTTCGATTTCTATCGCCAGGAGTGGTGGCATTACCAGCTGTTCCGGCCGCACGGACGCTATCCGCTGCTCTCCGACAGCGTCCTTGCGCGTGGTCTCATGCGCCGGCCCTGACGCCTCAGACGATCCGGCAGGCATCCTCGAAGGAAAGCCGAACGTTGCGCGGATGGAGCTTGGCTGGATCGCCGTAGCCCAAGTTGCAGAGGAAATTCGACTTCACGGCCGTGCCGGCGAAGAAGGCGGCATCGACCTTGGCGTTGTCGAAGCCGGACATGGGTCCGCAGTCGAGGCCCAGCGCACGCGCGGCCAGCATCAGGTAGGCGCCCTGCAGCGTGCCATTGCGAAAGGCTGTGGTCTCGATCAGGTTCTGGTTGCCGAGAAACCAGGCCCGCGCATCCGCATGCGGAAACAGGTGCGGCAGCCGATCGTAGAACGTCATGTCGTGGCCGATGATGGCCGTCGCTGGTGCCGCCATGGTCTTGGCAACGTTGCCCTCGGCGAGGCAGGGCTTCAGACGCTCTTTGCCTTCCGGGCTGACCACAAAAGCGATCCGCGCCGGGCTGCAGTTGGCGCTCGTCGGTCCCATCCGGGCAAGATCCCAGACTTCGTGCAGGAGTTCCGGGCTGATCGGTTTGTCCTGCCACGCACTGTGTGTGCGCGCCTGGCGAAAAATCAGATCAAGCGCCGTGTCATCGAGCATTCGGGTCACCTGCGATCTCCTCGATTAAGTGAAGGCGAGAGAGTGCTGAACGTTTCTGCCGCGCAGCGATCCGCGCGGGCGTCGATCGTCGACTTGGTGGAGATAGGCATCGACAGCCGGCGCGAAAAGTGCCGCAGGACCGACGGGGGTCGGCAGACGGCTTGACTGTGCGCGTAAAGCGCGCAATGTGCTGATCGCCGGCCCAACCAATGGAGGTCGAACCAAAGGAGGAGGAGGGGGATGAACGTCGCCCGCCTTCTGGTGCGTGCGGGTGGTTCGGCGGCTGAACGCCCGGCGCTCTACGAGGGGCCCGCCCTGCGCGCCTCGTACGGTGACTTGTGCACGCGGGTTGCCACCCTTGCGGGCCAGATGCGGGGGCGCCTCGGCCTCAACCCAGGTGACCGCGTCGCGCTGGTGATGGCGAACTGTTGCAGTTACGTCGAGGTGCTGTTTGCCGCCTGGCATGCGGGGCTCGTTGCCGTTCCGATCAACGCCAAGCTGCATCCGAAGGAACTCGCGTACATCCTCGACCATGCGGCGGCACGCGTTGCCTTTGCGAGCGCCGATCTGGCGCCCGGCTTGAGCGTGCCCGCGCTGAGGGCCATCATCGACGTCGACGGCCGCGAATACGCATCGCTCGTGACCGACGGCACGCCGGCTCCCCTCGAGCCGCGCCAGCCCGACGATACGGCATGGCTGTTCTATACCAGCGGCACCACCGGCCGGCCAAAGGGCGCGATGCTCAGCCATCGCAACCTTCTCGCCATGACGCTCAGTTACTTCGCCGATGTCGATGCGATCGCGGCTGACGACTGCATCGTCCACCATGCTCCGATGTCGCACGGCTCCGGCATGTACATCCTGCCGCACGTTGCCGCGGTCGCTGCGCAGGTGGTGCCGGAGTCGCATGGCTTCGATCCGGATGAGGTGTTCGCGCTGCTCGCGTGCCATCGCGGCGTCAGTTTCTTCGCCGCGCCGACGATGGTTCGCCGCCTGATCGACAGCCTCGCCGCTGAAGATGCGGATACCGCCAACCTGAAAACGATCGTCTACGGCGGCGGGCCGATGTACGTCGCCGACTGCAAGCGGGCGATCGGGCTGTTCGGCCCCAAGCTGGTGCAGATTTATGGCCAGGGCGAGAGCCCGATGACGATCACCTGCCTGTCGAAGCGCCATCACACGGACCGCGGCCACCCGCGCCATGAAGCACGGTTGGCGTCCGTCGGGGTGCCGCATGCGGTCGTCGAGGTCATGGTGGCCGATGCGAACGACCGGCCGCTGCAATGCGGTGCGACCGGCGAGGTCCTGGTGCGCGGCGAGACCGTGATGACCGGCTACTGGCGCAATCCCGATGCGACGGCGGAGACGCTGCGCGGAGGCTGGCTGCACACCGGCGACTTGGGCGCGCTTGACGGCGACGGATTCCTCACACTCAAGGATCGCTCCAAGGACGTCATTATCTCCGGCGGCGCCAACATCTACCCGCGCGAGGTCGAGGAGATCCTGCTGCAGCACGAAGGTGTCGCCGAAGCGTCGGTCGTGGGGCAGGCCGATCCGGAATGGGGGGAGACGGTGGTCGCCTTCGTCGTCACGCAGCCGGGAGCGACCGTCGCGCCGGACGCGCTGGAGCGCCTGTGCCTGGATCACCTCGCGCGCTTCAAGCGGCCGAAAGACTACCATTTCATCGCGGCGCTGCCGAAGAACAACACCGGCAAGGTTCTGAGAACGGAGCTGCGCAAGCTCTTGGACGAGACGTAAATAAGGAGGGCGCCATGGCCGACCGGCTCAAAGGCAAGGTTGCGCTCATCACCGGCGTCGGCTCGGTTGGTCCGGGCTGGGGCAACGGCAAGGCAATGGCAGTGCTGTTCGCGCGCGAAGGTGCGCGTGTTTTCGGCGTCGATATCGAAGCGGATGCGGCCGCCGAGACCGGTCGGCTGATCGCGGCCGAAGGCGGGGTTTTCCAGGCGATGACCGCCGACGTGAGCAAGGACGATGCGGTCGCCGCCGCCGCCGATGCCTGCCTGAGGGCGCACGGCCGCATCGACATCCTCGTCAATAACGTCGGCATTGCCGTCGTCGGCGGCCCAAAGGAGCTCGACGAGGCGACCTGGGACCGTGTGGTGGGGATCAACCTCAAGAGCGCCTACCTCACGTGCCGACATGTTCTGCCCGTTATGGAACGCCAGGGTTCTGGCGCGATCGTCAACAATGCGTCGATTGCGGCGCTGGGCTGGTGCGGTGTCAATTACGGCCTCTACGCAGCAACCAAGGGGGCAATGGTTTCGATGACGCGCGCATTGGCAGTTCAGTTCGCGCCGCAAGGGATCCGCGCCAACTGCGTGCTGCCGGGATTGATGAATACGCCGCTCGTGCACAAGGCGCTGACCACCGTCTACGGGGAGGAGGGCGATATCGAGACGTTGATCCGGACCCGGGATTCGCAGTGTCCAATGGGACACATGGGCGACGCTTGGGACACCGCATATGCCGCGCTGTACCTGGCGTCAGACGAAGCCCGCTACGTCACTGGCACCGAACTGGTGGTTGACGGCGGCATGTCGGTGCGCTTTGTTTGAGTCAACACCCACCCCCTCCCGGCGGCTCGCGGCCGTCGTCGGCCACCGCGGTGCCGGCAAGCTCGCGCCCGAGAACACGCTTGCAGCCTTGCGCGCGGCGGCCAGCATGGGGCTCGCCTGGGTCGAGTTCGATGCCCGCTTGACGGCGGACGGTGTTCCAGTCCTGCTCCACGATCCGACCCTCGATCGGACCACGGATGGCCACGGAGCTATCGATCGCATGGCCGTCCAAGCGCTCCGAGGCGTCGATGCCGGCGGCTGGTTCGGGCCACAGTTTGCGGGCGAACCGGTGCCGACGCTGGAGCAGGCGCTCGCGTGCCTTGCCGATCTGGGCCTCGCCGCGAATATCGAAATCAAGGCCGAGAGTGGCCGCGGCGGCCGCGCCGGCGCTCGGATTGCCGCGGCGGTCGCCCGTCTGTGGCCTGCGGACCTGCCGCCGCCGGTGCTCTCCAGCTTCGATGAGGATGCGTTGGCGGCAGCGGCCGAGACGGCACCCGCACTCGAGCGGGCATTGATCGTCGGTGCCGTTCCGCCGGATTGGGCCGCACGCCTCGGCCGTCTTGGTTGCAGGGCGCTGCATGCGGCCGTCTCGCCGCTTGATGAGGAAACAGCGGCGGCCGTCGTGAGCGCCGGTGTGGCCTTGCGGGTCTATACGGTCAACGATCCAGCCACCGCCGAACGTCTGTTCGCCTGCGGCGTCGAAAGCGTGTTCACGGACCGGCCCGACCGTCTGCTCGGCCGCTGGCCGGCAGCGTGAGTGGACGATCGCACCCGGCAGCGCGTGTCTCTGCTCGCAACCGGCGGCGGACGCGCTACGTGATGAGCGTAGATCGGCCGTCGACCGAGCGGCGGCTCTTGGCATCAAGGCAACGGAGATGCGTCATGCGGCATTATCAGCGGGCACTGATCACCGGCGCGACGAGCGGCATTGGCGCAGGCTTTGCGGCGGAACTCCCGCAAGACACGCGGCTCTTGCTGACTGGCCGCGACGAGGAGCGGCTGGCCGCGCGGGCGCAGGAGCTGGCACGGCCGGATCGCGCGGTTGGCACCATCGCGGCCGACTTGACCCAGCCCGAAGGCATCGACCAGCTGGTCGCGGCGGCGGAGGATTTCGAGATCGATCTGCTCATCAACAACGCCGGCAGCGGCCGCCTGGGTGCGGTGATCGACAACGCCGTGGCGGATGAACTCGCGACCGTACAGCTGAACGTGCTCGCCGTTGTCGCGCTGACGCGAAGGCTGTTGCCGGGCATGATTGAGCGGGCAGCAAAAGCCGGCCGCCGGGCCGGGCTCATCATCGTCTCGAGCACGGCTGCCTTCGCCCCGGTGCCTTACTTCGCCACCTATGCCGCGAGCAAAAGCTTCGATCTCCACTTCGCCGAAGCCTTGGCCGAAGAGCTGCGCGGGCAGCCGGTCGATGTACTGGCTCTCTGCCCTGGTGCAACGCGGACCGAGTTTGGCAGCCGCGCCGGATACCGATCGGCCGGCCTGCCGGGAGCTGCCGACCCCAGGAGCGTTGCGCGGGGCGCCCTTTCGGCGCTTGGATGCCAGACCGTCCACGTGGCCGGGAGCTTGAGCCAAGCAGCGCTGGCGCCGGTCGTGCTGCCGCGCCGGGTTGCCACTGGGCTGATTGGACGGGCGATGCGACTCTTCGTTGCGCGAGGAGTCTAATTGGAGACAATAATTTCGCGTCTTCCGGGCAAAGATGCCGGGCGCGACGCGTTGCATATGAATGTCTTGCGCTTTATCGCGCAAAGCGACACTTTTTCGTGACGCGTTGATCATCGGCCTGACTCGCAGCGCGGCGGAGTCTTGCAAAACGACACCATGCGATCCGAACGGGCCGCTATCTTGGAGCAGCTGCAGGCGGTCAGCTTGACCGACGACGCGTCGTTCGACATCGGCGAAGCGGCGCTGCTGCTCGCTGCCCTTGATCACCCCGACACGGCGCTGGCGCCCTACCGGGCGCATCTGTCGGTGCTTGCCGACGATGCGCGGCTTGCGACGACGCGGCTGGCGAGTGTCGGCGTGCAGGTGATGGCGCTCCAGCGGGCGCTGCTGACCAAGTATGGTTACAGCGTCAACGAGGCGGACCAGACGTCCTGGGGCAATGTCGATCTGATTGATGCCATCGATCGGCGCCAAGGCCAAGCGGCGGCGTTGGGCGTTCTCTATCTGCACGCCGCGCGCGCCTACGGGGCCGCGATCGAGGCCCTGAACTTTCCGCAGAGCTTTCTCATCAGGCTGACCGCACGCGGCCAGCGGGTCATCATCGATCCCGCTGACGCCCGCCGGACGCTCGATGCCGGGGGTCTCCGCAGCCGGCTCAAGCGCGTGCATGGCCAAGCGGCGGAGGTAAAGGCCGCCCACTATGAGGCGATCAGCGATCGCGAGGCTTTGCTTCGCCTCTATAACGGTGTCAAGCTCACTGCGATTGCGGCGGGCGAACTCAGCCGCGCGCTCGACGTTCTGGAAGCGCTGCGGCTGCTGGTGCCCGCCCGCAGCGAACTGTGGTGGGAGACGGCGGTGCTGTTGAGCCGCCTGGGCAATGTCAGCACCGCGATCAGCACGCTTGAGGCCTATCTCTCCGAAGCCGCGCCGGCGTCGGGGCGCGACCAGATCGAAGACCTGTTGAAGCGGCTGCGCGCGCGCGCACCCTAAAGATCAGGCCGCGCTACATGCGCCTTCGGCGCGCATCCCACGCGTGCGCCAGCTGATCGCGATAGGCCGGTGCAGCAACGTCGATCAGGGCCTTGGCGCGATTGTCGATTGATTTCAGTCTCAGATCGGCAACGCCGTATTCGGTGACCACGACATCGATGTCGGCGCGGGTGATACTGACCGCGGTGCCGGCACCAAGTTCAGTGACGATGCGCGAGACGCCGCCTTCACCACTCGTTGCCGGCAGGGCGACAATGCCGAGACCGCCCGCCGACAGCCGTGCGCCGCGCATGAAATCGACAATTCCGCCAGTGCCGCTGACTTGGCGCGCGCCCACCATTTCGGCGTTCGCCTGGCCCAAGAGGTCGACCTCGACGACCGAATTGATGGCGAGGAAGCGGGGAATGCCGGCGAGAGTTTTGATCGCATGGGTGTCGCCGACGGCGGCGAAGCGGACCGCATCGCTTGTGCTGCAGAACGCGTAGAACCGCTCGTCGCCAAGCGCCATGCCGGCCGTGATCGCGCCCGGCGCACTCTCGACTGCGCCGGTCTCGACGAGCGCCATCAGCGGCTGGGTGATGGCACCGGAATGGATCTTCAGCCGCCTCGCTCCGGTCAGCGCCTTGAACACGTTCTGCACCCGACCGATCCCGAGCTCGAGCGTGTCGCCATCGTGCACCAGTGTGGCGACATTGCGCGCGATCGCGTCCCACACGGGATCGACGATTGGGTCGTCGGCGAGCAGGGGGCTCTCCGCCTCGATGACGAAATCGGTGTCGTCAAGCGCAAGGCTGGCGCTGCCGCGCGTGCGCGGCATCCGCGGGTTGATGTGCGCGAGCGTGCACTTGGCCTTGTTCAGGATCGCCGGCGTGAAGTCATGCGCGATGCCCAAACTCAAGCGGCCATTCTCATCCGGCGGGGCCACCTGAACGAAGGCAAGGTCGATCGGCAGCACGTCGCGAAGGTAACGATAGATCTCGAAGTAGGACAGCGGCATGAGCGCGATGCGGCCGGCGGCGAAGGACGCGTGCAGCTCCCGGCCGACGAAAAAGGCCGTCGCTCGGGCCTCGGTGTGCAGGCCGGCGTAATCGACGCGGTTGATGCCTGGCAGCCAGACGCCGACGAAGTGGACACCGCGGCAGACTTCCGGCGCTCGGCTCAGCGCCTCGACCACCGCCGCCGATTCGCCGCCGACGCCAGGCGCGTAAACCGTCATCCCCGGCCGCAGCAGGCCGGGGACATCGGCGAGCGCGATGCCGCGCGTCATTCGGCCGAGGTCGCCGCTGCCGGCTGGTCCTCGTGGGTGATCCGCGTGCCGAGAAGGCGCAAGAACTGGCTCAGCCAAGCCGGATGGGCGGGCCACGCCGGCGCCGTGACCAGGTTTGCGTCCGTATAGGCCTGATCGACATCGATCTCGGCGTACTGGCCGCCCGCACTGCGCACCTCTGGCGCGCACGCGGGATAGGCCGAGAGCCTGCGGCCGGCGAGGACGTCGGCTGCCGCCAGCAACTGCGCACCGTGGCAGATCGATGCGATCGGCTTGCCGGCTTTGGCGAAGTGGCGAACGATGTCGATGACCCGCTCGTCGAGGCGCAAGTATTCGGGCGCACGGCCGCCAGGGACGACGAGCGCATCGTAATCCTGCGCATTGGTCTCGGCGAAGGTGGCGTTCAACGTAAACGCGTGACCTGGCTTCTCCGAATAGGTCTGATCGCCCTCGAAATCGTGCACTGCGGTGCGGATTTTCTCGCCGGCGCTCTTGCCGGGGCAGACCGCGTGCACGTTGTGCCCCACCATCTGCAGCGCTTGGAAGGGGACCATGATCTCATAGTCCTCGCCGAAGTCGCCGACCAGCATGAGGATCTTTTTGGCGGCCATGGGTTCCTCCTCTCGACGACACCTCTGCCCTGCCTGCGACGGGCGGGTGCATTTGCCGGGAGTTTTAGCACGCCGTCGACGTGGCGGCCAGAGGTGGACGCAACAGCAGAGCCAGGCAGAGCGCCGCAACGGCGAGCGCGCTTGCCAGCCAGAAGCTCGCCGCAAAGCCGCCGTAGTGGTCGGCGGCGACGCCAGCGAGCGCCGGCCCGACGATTTGCCCGATACCGAAAATCACAGTCACCGTTCCGAACGCATCGGCTGCGTGCGCCGCGCCCATGTAGTCGCCGACGGCAGCCGCCATGATCGAGGGTGTGCTCCAGGCGACGACGCCGAACAGGACGACCGAAAGCCACAGCGCGCCGGCGCTGCCGGCGGCAGCGGCAAGCGCATAGGACGTCGCCTGAAAGGAAAAAACGACGGCAAGACCGGCGCGGCGGCCAATGCGGTCGGACAGGCTGCCGAAAACCGGGCCGGAGAACATGCTGAGCGCCCCGATCCAGATCCAAAACGTGCCTGCCGTCATCTCCGTGTAGCCGTGATCGGCCACCAGGCTGGTAACGATGAAGGTGGCGTAGATTACGTAAGAGCCGCCGAAAAGGGCGTAGATTGTGCCGAGGTGAGCCAGCAGCCGACGGGTCTTGCGGCGGTCGAGAGGCACATGCTGATCGACGGCCGCCTTGCCGGCGCCTTGCGGAGCGGCCACCGGCGCAGCGCCGACTGGCACGAGGTTCAGCTCCGCCGGGTGATTGCGCAGGATCAGGCCGCACACCAGCGCCACCGCCAAGACCACAAGTGCGAGGATCAGCCAGTTCGTTCGCCAGCCTTCCGGACCCAGCGCGCCGTTGACCGCCGGCACGAGAAGGCCGGCGATGGCAATCGCAAGACCGTTGCCGATGACCATCAGGCCCGCCGCCTTACCGCGCTGCTGGCGCGCGAACCAGAGCGAAACCAGGCCCATGACCGGCACATTGGCGATGCCGCTGCCGAGTCCGGTCAGCGTGTAGAGCACCAGGCTGTCAGAGAAACCGATCGCCCGGCCGACCACAATCATCGACCCGCCGACCAAAATCAGCCCGAAGGTGACGGTCCAGCGCGCACCGACGCGGCGGACGAGGAAGCGGACACCGTAGACCGCAACCAGGTAGCCCACCAGATTGCCGGTGCTGATCAGCCCCATCTCGGCGTAGGTCAGGCTCAAGGAGACGCCCATCGACGGCAGCAGCATTCCGAGCGCAAAGCGCCCGAAGCCGATCGAAGCAAAGATCGTGAGCATGCCCGCCGCGACGACGACCCAGCCGTAGTGAACCCGCTTGAAGGGTGCCAGTGCCCCGCTCCCGCGCGATCGGCGTTCGGCGGCCGTCACTTCGAGCCTGTCAGCGCCGCGATCATCGCTGCCACCGCCTGCATCTGCTTGCCCGACTTGCGCGCGTAGTCGGCGCCGGAATACCCCCACCAGTCCCAGCAGCCGCGCGGATTTTGGCGGTACTGGAACAGCCATCTGTCCGCCCAGGCCGTGACCTGCGGATAGAGAACAACGATCGCGTTGCTCTCAGCGATCTCGTTGTAACCGGCGCCGGCATAAAACGCGTCGCCGATCTCGTCTTCGCTCTGGAGGCAGCCGTGGAAGGCGACATGCAGCCGGCAGCGGGTGCCTTGCCGGCAGGCCGCCGGCACATACACATGGCCGCCGGCGTGCAGGCTGATGCTGGCGTCCGCCGGATCAAAAAACGGGCGCTGGTCAAAGCGCAGCGCCGGCGCAATTGCCTTCGCTGGCGGTTGCAGCGGCTCCGGACCATAGATCTGCTGCAGCAACGCGGCGGCAGCACTGAGATCGCAGTCGTTGACGAAGGGCGGGCCAGCGGCGGCGCATGCATTGCCGAAGTTCTCGGTGATCATCGCGTGGTTGGCGACCGGGTGCTGCTCAAAATAGACGGCGCCCGGCTCCATGAACGCGCGATAGAACTGTTCGAGACTGGCGACGACCGGCCCGGGAACCTTGCGATCATTGGCGCCGCTGAACAGGTAGGCGCGGGCACGGGCGAGATTGGCCGGATCGTCGATGCGGCCGGCCTCGGCTTCGCTTCGCACGCGACCGAGTGCGCGCTTGACGTCCGGCGGGCCGAGGAAAAGGCCCAAAGGGTTCAGCGCGGAGCAGACGTAGAGGGAGGCGAACAAGCCGGTAGGGTCGAACCAGGTGAGCGACGACCGCTCGCCGGCGCAATCGTACGGTCCGCCGGCGATGACACCGGCGCCGATAACGCCGGCCGCGTAGGCGACGTGGAACTGATGCGCCATGAACCCGCCCGAAGAGACGCCGGAAACCGAGACCTGCGTCGGATCGATGGCGAGCGTTGGGCCGAGCTCGGTAAGCGAGATGTCTGCCGCAACGACGCTTCCTGCGTTCAGTGACAGGGCTGTGGTGAGCACAATGGCAGCGCTGACCGGCCCGGCGCGGCGTCGCTTCTCAGGGCTTCGCCATGGCGATCGCATTCGGACCTCCCGCAGTGAATGGCGTGAACGGACAAGAGAACACACACGGCTGCCCGAGAGGCGTCGGCGCTCGCGACGCCGGACTTGAGAGCGACAGTGAACCAGAATACATCTTTTCCAGTTGGGTCGCCTAGCCTGGACGAGTTGGGCCCTTGTAAACGCATGCGGACGGAAGGAAGGAGATACACCTGATGATTCGCTATACTCCTGGCGTCGACCTATGGGGCGAGCCGCTGGCGACACTGCGGCGGATCCAGGACGAGATCAATCGCACCTTCAACGAGCCTCAGGCGCCGGCGGCGGAGTTCCCGGCGCTGAACATCTGGCGCGGCGAAGATGCGGTGCTCGTAACTGCCGAGGTCCCCGGTGTCCGAATGGAGGACATGGAACTCACAGTGCACCAGAATACGCTGACCATCAAAGGCGCGCGCACGCCGGCGGCAACGGAGCCGGACGTCAGTTTCCACCGGCGCGAGCGCACCTATGGTGCTTTTGCGCGTACCATTGCTTTGCCGTTCAACGTCGATCCCGATCGCGTACAGGCCAGCGCCGAGAACGGCGTTCTGACCATTACGCTACCGCGGCCGGAGGCTGAACGGCCACGCAAGATCCAGATTTCCAAGGCCTGAAGGGTCGTAGAGGCAGGAGGAGACCGTGTTATGACGGAAGTCAGCGGAACCGGAAAAGGAATGGCTGAACGCACGGCGGAGAGCACGCGTGCACAGCCGGTTTATATCCCGCAAGCGGATATCTACGAGACCAAGGACGCCCTGTTCGTGAGCCTGGAAATTCCGGGTGTCAACCCTGATGCGATCAGCGTCACGCTGGATAAGCGAGTGCTCACCGTCCGCGGCGGCAGTGTGCACAAGCGTCCGGCAGGGTTCTCTCCGGTGCATGCCGAATACCGCGAGGGCGAGTATGAGCGCACGTTCACTCTGTCGGAGGCGATCGACGGTGATCGGATCGAAGCCGCGTTCAAGGACGGCGTTCTCGATTTGAAGCTGCCAAAGGCTCAGCCGGCGCCGGCAAAGAAAATCGGTGTCAAACACGGTTGAGTAACGTCCTGGGAGTGAACACGTTCGTGGACATCAAACGCTGGATGCCCTGGGTATGGCCCTCGTCCGGACCGGGGCCGGGTGGCGAGGAACCGATGCGGGCGCTGCAGTCGGACATCAACCGTGCCATCGAGAACTTCTGGCAGGGGCTACCCCGTCACTTCAAGGCGGATTGGAAGGTGTCGTTCGACAACATCGAGCCGCGCATCGACGTGATCGAGTCGGACAACGCGATCGAGGTGATCGCCGACCTGCCCGGCTTTGTCGAGGACGATATCGAAATCGGTGTTGCTCCCGATTCCTTGACCATCATCGCCGAGCATAAGCAGACGGGTGAAGGTGGCAGCGCTGAGGGAGCGGCGAGCGACACGGGGCGGCGTTACCTGATCACCGAGCGGACGCGCGGCGCCCTGCGGCGGGTGATCGCGCTGCCGGTTCCGTGCGACGACGACAGCGCCGAAGCCAAGCTGAAGAACGGCATCCTGACGGTTACGGTCGCCAAGGCGGTCCCTGATGACACCGCCGACGTCAAACGGATCGCGGTTGTGAAAGCCTGAACGCCGGGCGCTCCTGCAAGGAACAACGATCATGTGGTCCTTAGTGAACATGTCGTCACCGTCGCGGTGGGCTGCGGTGGTTGCTCGCGCTGCCCTCGTCCTTACGGTGCTGGCGGGCGGTCTTGCCGCTGTCCTCCCTGGACCCGCGTCGGCGCAGCTTCCGCTCGCGATGGAACGGGCGGGGATGCCAAGCCTCGCGCCGCTGTTGGAGCGGACGACGCCCGCGGTCGTGAATATCGCGGTTCTGTCGCGGGCTCCGGCCGAGCAGAACCCTTTGATGCAGGACCCGTTCTTCCGCCGCCATTTCAATCTGCCGCCGACGCGCGACGCACCGCCGCAATTGAGCGCCGGTTCCGGCGTGATCGTGGATGCCGGAAGCGGTTACGTGCTGACGAACAACCACGTCATCGCCAACGCGACCGAAATCCTGGTAACTCTGAACGATCGCCGCCGCTTCAAGGCGAAACTGATTGGCGCCGATCCGGCGACGGACATCGCACTGCTCAAGATCGATCCTGATCGCCTGACCGACATCAAGATCGGCGACTCCGAGAGGCTTGCGGTCGGCGATTTCGTGGTCGCCATCGGCAATCCGTTTGGGCTCGGACAGACGGTTACGTCCGGCATCATCAGTGCGCTCGGGCGCACCGGTCTGAATATCGAAGGCTACGAGGACTTCATCCAGACCGACGCCTCGATCAACCCGGGCAACTCGGGCGGCGCGCTGATCAATCTCAAGGGCGAACTGATCGGCATCAACACCGCGATCCTGGCGCCGGCCGGCGGCAATGTCGGTATCGGCTTCGCGGTCCCGAGCGGGATGGCGCAGGGGGTCATGGCGCAGCTGCTGCGGTTTGGCGAGGTCCGCCGGGGCCTGATTGGCGTTTCCGTGCAGGATGTGACACCTGAAATCGCCGAAGCGATGGGCATCAAAAACGGCGCCGGCGCGCTCGTAACCCAGGTTCAAGCCGGCTCGCCCGCGGCCGACGCGGGGATGCGGTCCGGCGATCTGATCGTCGAGATCGACGGTCATGCGATCGAGAATGCATCCGATCTCCGCAACCAGGTCGGCTTGGTGCCGGTCGGGCAAGATGTCAAAATGGTATTGCTGCGCGATGGCAAGCGGATGAACCTGACGGCGCGGCCCAAGGCGGCGGGTCGAGGGCGGTGAGCGCGGGAGTCGCTGCGGCCGTCCGTGGACGCAGACGGATCTACCGCTCGGTTAGGACAATGGCGGAATCCAATGGCCATGCCGTCCGGCTGGACGACCGGGCGGCGCGCACACCCGCCGGCCAAGCGCTGGTGCTGCCGACGGCGGCGCTGGCTGAGGCAGTCGCCGCGGAGTGGGAGGCACAGGGTGAGACCGTCCAGCCGGAAACGATGCCCCTGACCCGGCTGGCGATGACTGCGATCGACCGCATCGAGGCCGAGCGCGCGGGCGTGATCGAGGCGCTCGTCACCTATGGCACCAGCGATCTCGTGTGTTATCGGGCCGAGCGGCCAGCGGACTTGGCAGCGCGGCAGGAAACACAGTGGGGGCCGCTTCTTGAATGGGTGGAAACTTCGCTTGGTGGGCGCCTGGCCGTCACATGCGATGTCTTTCCGGTGCCGCAGTCGGCCGTGACAACGCAAGCGTTGCGCCGCGCCGTTGCCGCGCTGGATACTCTCGAATTGGCGGCGCTCGCGAGCATCGTCCAGATCTCCGCCTCGCTTGTGATCGGCCTCGCGCTGGTCAAAGGTTGCCTCGATGCCGAGGCTGCGTTCAACGCCGCGATGCTGGACGAGCAATATCAGGCCGAGCGCTGGGGTGAGGACGCCTGGGCCAGCGCCCGGGCGGCGGCACTGCGTGCCGAGCTTTTCGCCGCGGCGCGTTTGCTTGCGCTGGCGCGGCCGACCTGAAGAAGGACGGCGGCCGAAGGAGAACCCGATGGCCGAGGAGATCAAGACGAAGGCGGTCCTGGCGCGGATCGAGGGGCGGGTGCAGGGGGTCTGGTATCGCGGCTGGACGGTCATCGAGGCGAACCGGCGCGGCTTGCGCGGTTGGGTCCGCAACTGCTCAGACGGCTCGGTCGAAGCCCTGGTCGCAGGACCGGAAGCGAACGTGGACGCGATGTTGGAGCTGTTCTGGAAAGGACCGCCCTCGGCCAGGGTGACGGCGGTGACGCGCAAGCCCGCCGAGGATCCCGGCGGCACCTACTTCATGGAAAATCCGACGCACTGATCCGCGCTCGCGAGAGCGGGGGGACCGATCAACTCTCGTCGGCAAGCGGTCGGTCTGCGGGCGGCCAAGTGCACACGCGAGCGCGCCCCTGCTTCTTGGCGGCGTAAAGGGCCTGATCGGCGCGGGCGATCGTTTCCTCAATGCTGGCGTCGGGCGTGATCTCAGCGACGCCGAAGGAGCAGGTGACGGCGATCTGGGTGCCGTCGGCGAGCGGGATCACGTGCGCGGATAGGGAGTCGAGCATCCGCTGCAGGATCTGGCGAGCAACCTCGATCGGCGCTTCCGGCAGGCAGAACAGGAACTCCTCGCCGCCGTAGCGGTAAACCGAATCGTAGGCGCGCAAGCCGCCGGCGAACAGCTCGGCCGCGTTTGCCAGCACGCGATCGCCCGTGGCATGGCCATGGCGGTCGTTGACCGCCTTGAAATGGTCGAGATCGGCGATCGCGAGAGCACACGGCCGGCCGGTCCGCAGCGCTCGTGCGTGTTCGCGTTCCAGTTCACGGCGCATGGCGTGGCGGTTCAACACGCCGGTCAGCGGATCGACGTCGGAGAAGGCCGCGGTAAAGGCGCGCTCCAGCCGGCGGACCTGGAGGACGAAGGCGCTCGCTGCATCCATGAACGCGTCATAGTCCGCGGCCGGCAGACCGCCGCCCTCGACGGCACGGGCCGCCAGCGCGCGGGCTCGTTCGCGTAAATCCTCGTGCAGCCGGGCGATCGAGCGCACGGCCGGCTGGTTCACCAAGCTGAGATGCTGGTTGCGCAGGAACCAGGTGCCGAAGCGGCCAAGATCGCTCGCCTCCGACGACAGACTCACAACGCCTTCGGTTGGGCCGCACAGGAGCGCATGATGCCATGCCTTCAGCCAGATGAAGTGCTCCTGAACGGCGAGATCCAGCGCGCTCAACAGGTCCTGCACACGCACGCCGTTGCCATCGGCATCGCTTGCGCGGGCGCGCGGCCGCGCCGGCGGCCGGTTCATGCGTTGCGGACCACCACGCAATTGCGACCGCGGCTCTTGGCGGCATAAAGCGCGGCATCGGCACGCTCAAGCGTGGCTTCGACGGTTTGCGCCGAGCTCAACGGCGCGATCCCGATTGAAACGCTGGTGCGCAGCTCGGCTCCCTTGCCGACCGGGATTGACCAGCCGGCCACCTTGAGGCGCAGGCGCTCGGCAATAGCCCAGGCAGTGCGCAGATCGGCATTCGGCAGGCACAGCAAGAACTCCTCCCCGCCGTACCGGAAAACGGCGTCATAGGGACGCACGCTCGCGGCCAGCAGCGAGGCCACGCTTCTCAGCACCGTGTCGCCGACCACATGACCGTGCGTGTCGTTGACCGCCTTGAAGTGGTCGAGGTCCAGCATCGCCACGCAGCAGGGCTGGTTTTCCCGCGTATGACGGTCGCTCTCGATCGCGAGCCGGCGCAGCATCGATGGCCGGTTGCCAAGCCCGGTTAGCGGGTCGATGCTGGCCAGGAGGTTCCAGGTTTCGCCGATCAGTTGCTGCAGGCCGGAGGCAATCTCCACCGCCTCGTCGAGGCAGCGGGCGAACGCGTCGGTCGGCAACTGGCCGCTCGTATCGGCATCGGCGGCAAGATCCGTCGCCGCAGCAGCGAGCGTCGTCAAGCCGGCACCGATGCGCTCGACAAGGGGATTGCCCTTCAGGACGTCGAGGTGGGCACCCCGATACCACAAACTTTCATCGAACGGTTCTGGAGCTTCTCCCGGCGGCGCGTCGCGGTTCAACCGCCGCACCAGGTCAACATGCACGTCGCGCATCCAGCCCGCGTGCTGAGTCTTGATCCGTTCCAGGTCCTGGAGCGCTTGCAGCACGCGTTCTGGCCCGACGGTTCCCCTGAGGGCGGCGGGCAGGTCGGCCGCCGGTGCGGCGACGGGGTGCCATTCCGCTTCTGAGCGTGTGCGCACTCCGGCCGCGGCAGGGCCAGGAACTTCAGCCGAAACTCGTCGTTCCACGGCGGTTAACGATCCCTCATCGCGGAAATCCCAATACTGCGCGCAGTCACGCGTCTTGTACATCTTGAAGGAGAAACGTAACTAAACATTCAACCGCGAACCATCGTATACGAACAGAACATCAGTGCAAAGAACCAATTACGACAATCCCAGCGCCGGTGCGAAACGTGCGATCAAGGCCGCATCAAGCTCCGCCAGCGTGATGTCGACACCTTGGGCGGCCATGGATGTCACCGCGTAGCCGGCCAACCCGCACGGAACGATGCCGGCGTAAAGGCGCAAGTCCGGATCGAGGTTGATCGCACAGCCATGGTATGTCACGCCCTGGCGGACGCGCACGCCGATGGCGGCGATCTTGGCTTCGGGTTGGTCGCCGCCGGGCACCCAAACGCCGACCCGGCCTTGACGCCGTTCCGCCGGAATGGCGAAGCCGGCGAGCGTGCGGATGATCCACTCCTCGACACCGTGGACGAAGGCGCGAATATCAATGCCGCGCCGCTTCAGATCCAGCATGACATAGGCGACCCTTTGGCCGGGGCCGTGGTAGGTAAACCGGCCGCCACGTCCCGAGCGGAACACCGGCAGCGCGCAACGATCGAGCAACTCCTCATCGGCGGCGCTCGTCCCGGCCGTGTAAAGCGAGGGATGCTCGAGGAGCCAGACCACTTCCGCCGCGCCGCCGTGCCGAATCGCCGCGACGCGCGACTCCATCGCGGCGACCGCCTCGGGATATGGGACCGGTCGATCGCTCCGCACCCACTCGACACCGCCCGGCTGCTGCGCTAGTGTCGGAATCGGATCGGCCCAAGAGGCCGCACTCCGAGGCGGTTGCGTTCCTTGATCGGGGGCGCTCATTTTGCTATCTCCGGTCGGAGCATAGCATTTGGTCTTTTTGAGATCGAACGACGTTTTCGCGGTCGTGGCGGAATTGGTAGACGCGCAGCGTTGAGGGCGCTGTGGGGGAAACCCCGTGGAAGTTCGAGTCTTCTCGACCGCACCAGTGTCTTGAGGTCCACCGGTTGCGCCGACGGATCTCTTTTCCTTTTCAGGTGCCGGCAGGGCCGGCCGCGGCCGTTTGCCGCGGCGAGGCTCCCCGGCGCAAGCGCGGCCCCGCTGTCCGGCCGCAGACGGGAGGCTGGCCCCGGTGTCCGATCTCGCGCCCGAGAGCAAGCCGGCGGCCTCGCCGGACTTTCCCGTCGGCCTCGCCACCACCTTGGTCGAGGCGGTGGTCGCCGCCTTGGCCGCTGGCGACGCCGAGGCTGCCGGCCGGCTGATTGAGCCTCTATACGCAGCCGATACCGCCGATCTCGTCGAGAGCCTCAATACCGAGCAGCGCCAACTTCTCGTCGGCGTCATCAGCAAGGACTTGCTGCCGGCGGTCCTGGCCGAGCTCGACGATACCGTTCGCGACGAGATCATCGCTGAGCTGGGGCTGGCAGAAACGGCGGCCGCGGTCGCCGACCTTGAAACAGACGACGCGCTTCTCGTCATCTCCGATCTCGACGCGGAGGATCAAAAGCTCGTCCTCGCGGCCATGCCGCCGCCTGACCGAGCTCTGATTGCTCAGGCGCTCGCCTACCCCGAGTACAGTGCCGGCCGGCTGATGCAGCGCGAGCTGGTCGCCTTGCCGCTGTTCTGGACCGTCGGGGAAACGATCGATCACCTGCGTCAGACCGCTGAACACGATGCCGACCTGCTGCCGACCGCTTTCTATGACGTCTTTGTTGTCGACCCGAAGCATCGCCCGGTCGGTTCGCTCTCGCTCAGCCGGCTGATCCGCGCCCGCCGCCAGGTGCCGCTCAGCGAACTGATGCAGACCGATCTCAAGGTCTTGCGGACGACGACCGATCAGGAGGACGTCGCCTTCGTGTTCCGCCAGCGGGACCTAACGTCGGCGCCGGTGGTGGACGAGGGCGGCCGGCTGGTTGGCGTCGTCACCATCGATGACGTCGTCGACGTCATCGACGAGGAGCATGAGGACGACATCATGCACTTGGGCGGGGTCAGCGAGGATGACTTCTACCGCGCCTCGTTCGCGACCGCGCAGGCGCGGTTCACCTGGCTGCTCGTCAACCTGGGAACCGCCGTGTTGGCTTCAGCCGTGATCGGCCTGTTCGACGCCACGATCGAGGAGATGGTGGCGCTCGCCGTGCTGATGCCGATCGTCGCCTCCATGGGCGGCAATGCCGGCACGCAGACGCTGACGGTTGCCGTGCGTGCTCTTGCCACCAAGCAATTGACGCCGACGAATGCGATGCGCGTCATCAGCAAGGAAACAATGGTCGGCTTCGTCAACGGCATCATCTTCGCCGTTATTACCGGCGCTCTGGCTTGGCTTTGGTTTGGCAACATCGGCCTTGGCGTCGTGATCGGCCTGGCGATGGTGGTCAACCTGCTGGTCGCTGGCTTGAGCGGCGTCGTCATCCCGCTCGTTCTCGACTGGCGCGGGATCGACCCGGCCGTGGCGTCCAGTGTCTTCCTGACGACGCTCACCGACGTGATCGGCTTCTTCGCCTTCCTCGGCCTCGCTACCTGGCTGCTGCTGTAGCTCGGTTACCGGGGTTCCGGGGGGGAGAAGCCGCGCGCGTTCGCCGCTATGGCTTGCTCCTGGGCGCCGGTACCGGCAGCGGCACGATTGAATGAGGGGCCGGCGGCACTACCGCAGCGGAAACCGGTGTGCGCGCGGCCACGGTCTGCGGCGCGGGCCGCTTGCTCGGCTCGCGCTTCTTGCCGGGCTCAGGCGACCAGCCGCCGCCCAGCGCGCGGTAGATCCGGATCAGATTCTGGGTAACGAGGCCGGTGCTCTGTGCCAGCGCGTCCTCCTGCTGGAACAGAGAGCGCTCCTGGTCCTGCACGTTCTGGAAGTCGGTCAGGCCAGTGACGTACAGGGTCTGTGCCAGATGCACCGACCGCCGTGCCGCCGTCACCGAGCGCGCCAGAAGCTCGCGGCGCTCGATCTCGCGGCTGTAATCGACCAGCGCATCTTCAACCTCCTGCAGCGCATTCAGTACGCTCTGCTCGTAGCGCAGCATCGCTTGCTCGGTCAGCGCATCCTGGGCCTTGATGTTGCTGCGGATGCGGCCGCCGTCGAACACGTTCCAGACCATCGACGGGCCGAATTGATAGGCGATGTTGCCGCTCTCGAAGAAACTGCGGGCACCGAACTTTTGTAATGCAAAGAAGCCGCTGAGCGTGAAGCGCGGATAGAGATCGGCGGTCGCGATGCCGATCTGCGCCGTCTGGGCCGCGAGCTGGCGCTCGGCACCGCGGATGTCGGGCCGACGGCGCAACAGGTCGGCAGGAGCGCCCGCGGTGATGGCGGCGGCCGGCTGCGGGATGGGGGCGCTGGTTGCAAAGCGCGGGTAGAGCGCCTGCGGCCTGCGCCCGGTCAAGACACCCAAGCCGTGGATGCTGCGTTGCAGGGCGGCCTGCAAGGTCGGCACCAGCGACTCGGTTGTTGCGAGGTTGAGCTCGGCCTGGGCGACCTCGAGGTCGGACGCGAGACCGGACTGCATGCGATCGCGCACCAGCCTCAAGGTCTTGCGCTGCGTTTCGGCATTTCCTTGCGCGGCGGTAATGCGCGCTTGCAGGGTGCGGACCTCGACATAAGCGCGCGCGACTTGCGCGGAGAGCGAGATGACGACATCACGATAGTCTTCCAGCACCGCCTGGTAACTGGCGTCGGCCGATTCAACCGAGCGGCTGATCCGGCCCCAGAGGTCAAGCTCCCACGAGGCATCGAGGCCGGCGTTGTAGAGCGTGCTGGTGCGCCTGCGGGAAGTGTCGAAGCTCTCGGCGACGCCCTTGCTCAAGCGTTCGCGCGTGATTTCGCCGCCGGCATCCACCCCCGGCAGCTGTTCGCCCGAAGCGATGCCGACCCGCGCCCGCGCCTCCAGAATCCGCGCAACGGCTTCCTTGACGCCGAGATTGTCGCTGTTGGCGGTGCCGATCAGTTCCGTCAGCAGCGGATCGTTGAAGCTGGTCCACCAGGTGCGCAGATCGACCTGGCCGGGCGGCAGGCCGCGCGCCAAGTCCTGCTGCCACTGGTCGGGCATGGCTGTCTGCGGTGGCTGATAATCGGGTCCGACCGCGGTGCAGCCGGCCACCAGCGCGCTCATCACAGCCGCGCGGCCGATCGACGCCCACCGGCTCGGAGGACAGCGCACGTTATGAAAAGCCACACCGGCACCAAAGCGTCGCACCATCACACTCCGACTATCCGTTCCTCGGCCCGGCGGGGCAATAGGACCTTGGTCTCCACAGCTTGGGTCGTCAACAACCGAGAAGCGAGCGTGACTTTGTTCGACCCGAAGTGTTGCTTAAATATCAGCGGTGTACGCTTCGTGGAAGCCTTCCGGTGCATCGTCCTCGGTGCGGAACTGGCGTTGCAGTGCTGCTACGGCTGCTTTGTTCTCGGCCAATGCCGCCACGCACAGCGGGTCGAAGATGATACCGACGTGCCGCGTGAGGTACGCAAAGGCCGCGGCATTCGAGCAAGCCGGTTTGTAGGACCGCTTCGAGGTCAGTGCGTCGAAGACATCGGCAACCGCGACCACGCGCGCTTCGAGCGGGATGGCGCCGCCCTTCAGGCCTTCGGCATAGCCGCTGCCGTCGTAGGCTTCGTGATGGAAATGGACGATGTTGCGCAGAACATCGATGTGCTGCGGCCGGCCGACGCCGAACGACTGCGCGATCTTGTCGATCAGCGCGACGCCCTTGGTGACGTGCGTTTTCATCACCGCGAACTCGGCCTCGTTGAGCCGGCCCGGCTTCAGCAAAATGGAATCGGGGATGCCGATCTTGCCGACGTCATGCAACGGCGCGAAGCGGAAGACGAACTCGACGAACTCGTCGTCGATGGCATCATCGCTGCTCCGATCGGCCAGCGTGCGGGCGATCAGCCGGGCATAGCGCGCCATCCGCTCCAGGTGCAGACCGGTCTCGCCATTGCGGAGGTGGCTCAACGCCTTGGTGAGCTCAACCAGTGAGCGCACAGTGTTCGCCGGCGTCAGCGCGTTGATGATGAGAAGCGAGATCAGCCGCCCGTAGATGGCCAGATGCTGAACGGTCGCGCTGGTGAAGAAGTTCGCCGCCGAAGCATCGAAGAACAGAAAGCCGAACAGCGTCCCCTGATCGATGATCGGCAGAGTGAGGCTGGAGCGGTAGCCGCTCTCGAGCAGGACCTCGGTGTGGCGGCCGCATAACGCCCCATGGGCGGCGAAGTCGTCGAGAACGCGCGGTTGGCCGTGCGCCGCCAGATCAGCGAGCGACGGCACATCGCGCAGGAGGGCCTCATAGTGCAGGAACGGTTGCGCCGCCCCTTCGGTGCTGTGAACGAAGGTCTTGATGACATCGGTGCGGCGATCGTAGAGGGCAACGGCGACCCGGGTGACCCCTGGCAGTTCGCCCCTGAGGGTCAGATGGATTTCCTTCAGTTGTTCCTGAACGGATGCCGCGTCGGCGTAGGCAACGAGCACAGCGGTTTCCTGAGGCCCGGCCCCCCGGTGCAGCGGATATTACAACCATAACGCCGCTTTACGCCAGAGCCTGCACTCCGGTGTGTCCAGCGATTGCGAGTAGGACAAGGAAATACGCCTCGCGCGGCCGGATCCATCGCGGGATCCTTGATTTACGCACCGCATTCGCGTTCAAATGGGGATGTGATCGCCGTGCGGTCAGGCCCCCCTTGCGCGGGTGGCGCGGCGGCAACGACGGATGGGTGGCCGAGTGGCTGAAGGCACTCGCCTGCTAAGCGAGTATGGGCCCTAAAGGTCCATCGAGGGTTCGAATCCCTCCCCATCCGCCAAGCCATCATGAGAAGGCCAGCGTTGACAGGCACATAGCGAGCGCCTGGCCAAGGCTACCCACCATAAAACCCCCCTATGCGAGCGCGTTGACGGCGCTGCCGCGCGGCCGGGTTGCGGCCGATTGGGATTTTCACGCGCCCGCCCGGCCGATCGCGGCGAGGCAACCCCCACCCCCGGCGTCTCGCGGCCGGCGCGCGGGACCCTGCGCCCCCCCCTCCAAATTTGGCGCTTTTTGTGGTCCGAGTGCATGCGTTTGTTAGGGCATCATGGATCAATGCACAAATGTGGCTTTTACTCTTTTGGACACACGGAAGTAGGGTATCCAAATAGCGGCGTTAATAATGTCCCGGACTAACTGTTTCCCGGTCTCTAAGGCAGATGCTTTTGCTCCGGCACCCAACTCGATCACGAGAAGAACGCCCGAGGCAACAAGGCTTACAATAAGCAATGTGATAATGGTGCGAGGCGCGTTGCTTTTCTCTAAAAAAAATAACGTCGCAGCATAAACCGTAAAGCCAAGCATACCAAGAAACATTAGAAGTTCGAGCTTGTATATACCGCCGTATCCTGCCCTTGCGACATCTGAGTACATTCCTAAGGCATCTATCAACCCGACGACTCCGATAAGCAGACCTAAAACAAATCCAATGGCTGGCAGAATCAGCCAGCCGCCTATACCAACGAGTTTTTGATCTGCAGTCTCTACGTTCGATTCCAACTGCTCAACGTTTTCAGCCATGGTTATTCTCCTCTTCTTGCCCTAACAGTGTTTATGCAGTCTGCATAAGCCCATGAACCCAGCCTTCCGTGCTTCCGCAAAAACGTGTTCGAGAGTCGGGCCAGCCCCCGCTACGGAGTGACGATCCCTTAACGGAGATTGCGGCGCTCGCGCCCGGAAGGTCAAGCGGCAGCGCGCGGTGCTGCGTTGTCACAAAAAGTTCACATTCGCCCGCAATCGGCCCCTTGCCCCCTCGCCGACGCGGTGTTTTGGCGCGTCACGGCGAGGCCGATTGCGATCGCGGGCAATGTCGCGCGGCAAGATCAGCGGAACGTGACAGGAATAGGCTGCATTACTTGTTGCAGTTACTTGCCGACGGCAAGCACACGGGGATTGCGTACGGCTCAGTCCGCCGCTTATGTTGTGAGTGTTTTCGCGGTACAACCTATAACGTGGTATTCTAACATGACCGAACGCGTTGCTTATTCCCCTGAGGAAGTCGCCATCGTCTGCGGTATCGGCCGCACGTTGGTCTACGACCATATCAAGCAGGGTAAGCTCAAGAAGATTAAAGTTGGCAGGCGCACGCTTATTACCGCCGATGAAGTGCAGCGCTGGCTCAAGTCTCTGCAGGCCGCATAAACGCCGGCGGGAGCGCGTGCGATGTTTGACGGCATGCTCGCCGAAGCCCTGCGCATGCAGGGTGTCGCGGGCTACTCGCCGTCGATAGGGCCGCTGTGCCGCGTGTGCGGCGAGATGGTCCTAGACGTCTGGCCATCGCTCTATGGCGATGCGCTGCCGGCCCACGAGCATTGCGCGCTGACGCTGTGCACCGAGCGGCCGGCGGGCGCGGTAGAGCCTCCTGCACCGCCACCAGCACCAGCGACCGAGGCGAGGCCGATAGCGCGTTATGTGGCGCTCGGATGGCGCATGGTGCCTGTCTGGCCGATGCGCGCGGGGCGGTGCGGGTGCGGCAATGCCGATTGTCGCTCGCCTGGAAAGCATCCCATAGGCAGGCTGGCGCCGCATGGTGTCGAGGACGCGAGCGGCGATCCCCGCACCCTTAAGCGGTGGAAGGCGGCTATCCCCGATCTTAATTGGGCGGTCGCCACGGGGGCAGCAACGGGCTTGCTGGTGGTCGATGTTGACGGGCCAGCCGGTGACCAGGCGCTTGCGGATCTTGAGCGCCGGCATGGCGCGTTGCCTCCTGCACCGTGGCAGACGACCGGCGGCGGTCGCGGCGGTCGGCAGATGTTTTTCGCCTACCCGGTCGGGCGCACGATCCGCAACTCGGCCGGCGTGCTCGGGCCGAAGGTCGATGTCAGAGGCAGCGGCGGCTACTGCGTCATTCCACCTTCGATCACCCGCGCGCCGTACTGCTGGCAGGTAGCGCCTTGGGACCTGCCGCCGCCTGAGCTGCCGGCGGTGTGGCTGGACCTGCTAGACCCTCCTGTACCAGCGCCGGCACCGCGGCCGGCATGGTCGCCGCAGACGCGGACCACGGACGGCGGCAGGTATGTTGCCCATGCCTTCGAAGCCGAGCTTGCGCTGCTGGCGTGCGCACCAGCCGGGCGCCGTAATGTCCAGTTGAACGCCAGTGCGCATGCGGTCTTTCGCTTCGTCGCCGAGGGCAAGTTATCTGCAGCGACCGCGACCGATGCGCTGCTAGCGGCGGCCGTACACGCTGGCCTGGCCCGACGTGAAGCCCTGGCCACGATCACAAGCGCGGCCAAGGCGCGGGGGGTGCACCGTGGCTGATGGAGAGGCCTTTGACGTCAAGGTATGGGGCCGGAAAGCTGAAGATGAGATGCGCGACCGGGCCGGCGGTGTCGAGGATGACGGCGCGGGAAGGGTGCCGCTAAGCGCGCGCATCCGGTTGCCGAGCGCATGGGCGGGTGTTCCGGTTCCTGCACGTCAATGGCTGGTGCAGGACTGGATTCCGGCCGGCCGCGTGTCCGGTCTCATGGGGCAGGGCGGCGTCGGCAAGTCACTTATCGCCCAACAGCTACAAGCCGCGTGCGCGCTGGGGCAGCCGTGGTTGGGGCTACAGACGACGCAATGCCGATCGATGGGCGTCTATGCCGAGGACGAGGACGACGAACTGCACCGGCGGCAGATTGACATTGCGAACGCCTACCGGGCCGATCTTGCCGACCTGGACGACATGGCCATGGTTTCAGGCGTCGGCTTTGATAACCGGCTGGCCATCATCTCCCCGAGCGGCGACCTGATGCTAACGCCGTTCTTCTCCGAGCTTGAGAACGCGGCACGCGAGCACGGTGCCCGGCTGATCATTCTCGACAATGCCGGCGACCTATTCACGCTGAACCAGAATGATGACGGGCACGCGCGTCTTGCCGTCAACACCGTGTGCGGCCGGCTGGCACGCGAGCTTGACGCCACGGTGTTGTTGCTCCGGCATCCGAGCCGGGCCGGCATTACCAGCGGCGAAGGCGATGCGGGCTCGGTCGCATGGACGAACGCGTTTCGGTCGCGAATCTACCTCGACAAAGAGCCGGCAGAGGACGGAGCCGAGCCGGACAAGCTGGCGCGCGTGCTGTCACACCGTAAGTCGAACTACAGCGCGCAGTCGGATGACGTGCACCTGCGCTGGCAAGCCGGCGTGCTGGCACCCGTGGGCGGCAGCGGCGGCTTTGTCGAGGCGATCGGCAAGGGGGCCAGAGAGCGGGAGGCTGACGAGGCTTTCTTGACGGCGATGGACGAGGCGGCCGCGGCCGGGCTGGCGCTGTCAGTGTCCAAAATGACGGCGGCCTATGCACCCAAAACGCTGAAGTCGTTCCCCAGCGCCAAGGGGTACCGCATCGGCGATCTCACGGCGGCAATGAGCCGGCTACTCGCCAGCGGCGCTATCGTTAACGCTCCATACGGGTCTCCGAGCCGGGCCAAATCTAAGCTCGTGCGTAGCGCGGGGGTTGAGTGACATGACGCGTATTTCATCACTTTTAGCCTGTGTGTGCGGGTCTTTTTCCGCACCTGTACCGGTGTTCCATAAGGCGTTGATTTTGCTCATGTCGGGGGGTGTGTACCTGTCCTCCTATACTTCGTATAGGCGCTGGCCACTTGAGGTGGCCACGCCGTCTATACGTAAGCCGGCGCGATGTTGGCAAGCATGGCTGCGGCTGGCGCGGCCGGATGATGGAGCGATGCGGCGATGGCCGGCAGCAACAGCAATCTGATCCGGCTCACGGGTCTCTACGAGAACCGCTCGCAGAAGACGGGCGAGGTGTACTTCAGCGGCGTGTTGGGTGGCGCGAAAATCCTCCTCCTCAAGGACAGCCGCGCGGGCGAAGGGCAACCGGGGTGGGCGCTCATGATCGCGGAAAGGCCAGCCAAGCCGGCCGGCACCAGCGAGGGCGAGCGGCGATGATGCGGGCCGACAAGCGCGTGATCCGCACCAGGAGGCCGCGCCGTGGCGGGATGCTGTGATGCGAGCGCGCCACGTGGGCAGCGGCTGCAGTCCGAGGCCACGGACGATGGATCACACCAGCCGGCGGGACAACGCGCACCAACGGGCTTCTGGCGGCGGGGGTAGCTGATGGTAGGGCGCCCGAGAAGGCCTGCGATCAGCGATGAGCAATACGCCGGGCTTGTCCGCGACCTTGAAAATGCGAGCACCATACTGAAGAGCGTGTGGCTTCTGATGGTCGCGAAACGCCCCTTCAACGAGCGCGACTGCATGAAGGCGCTCCGCGCGGCGACTTATGTTAAGCGCGTGCAAAACGCCGTCGTGATCCGCGCCAAGGCGACGCCAAGCGCACGCACGGGAACACGGCGCTCGCGGGCCAGTCGGCAGCGGGGCGAGAAGTACACTGAGTGAAGTGTGAAATGTTGGCGTATATGAGGCTTTGCTAATGTACCGATGCCACACGGCGAGATGGTGAGGATAGCTAACCAATGCGGACAATTACCACACAGCACGAAGGGTTATTCCGATGATCGACGATAGTTTCACAAAAGCTGCAAAAGCGTCCGACTTTACCGCCAGCGCGCGTGCCTATGACGCTGCCGAGCCGGGCGCGCGGGCAGGAACGAAGGCGGCTCAGGCGCTCGCCGATGGCGTGCCAGTCGGCAGGCGAAGCGCGGAAGCATTGTTTCACGTCGTGGCTGAGCGGCACGCGGCTGAGCACCGCAGCAAGCAAGCGGCGCTAGCGGCCTTCGAGCGTGCGTATCCCAAAAGCGCGGCAGCTTGGCGCAAGACGCGGGGGTTGTGATGACGGACAGCGTGCTTGATCACGATCCGGTCGGCGTTGTGCCGCTGCCGGTCGAGGTGGTCGAGGTGGTCGAGCCCGAGCCGGTCCAGGTCGAGCCGGTCGAGCCCGACTTCGATGCGCTCATTGAGCGAGAGCGCGAGCGGCTTGCGGATGCCGAGGCCGAGCTTGATCGGGTGCTGCTTGTCACCGTCTGGAACGGCATGGGCCGGACGATCGAGAAGGCTGAAGCCGGCGTTGCGATCGCGCGGCGCAAGATCCGCTCGCTTGAGCTGCGGCGCCTTGAAGCGCTGGCGACGGCCGACGCCAAGCGCGAAGCCGCGCGGCGCAAGTGGATCGAGGAAGTTGCGGCCGAAGTTGACGACACGATTGCAGAGCTTGCCGAGCGCTGCCGAGTGTTTGTCGAGAGTGTTGAGACGGCACAAGGCGCGCTGCGTGACGCTGCCGCGCTCGCGGACAGGGTGCGGTTGCAGCGTCGCTCAGTACGGCTGCGGTGCAACAACGGCGAGCTTGCGGCGTTCGAGCAAGGCCGCTCGCTGCCGAGCTTCGGGCTCATGGCGTTGCTTGAAAAGACGGTCGCGGTCAACGTTCTCGACTTGGCGACGGCGTTTCCGGGCGCGGCGCCGCACATTGGCGTCACCCGCAACGCCGTGACGCTCGCCAAGCCGCTGCCGCGCTCGTTCGATCTGCCGCTCGCGCGGGTGCGGCGCGGGTTCACGATCGATCCGGGCACCGCGTTGCAGGCAACCGGCAAATTTGGCGGCCAGCGGCGAGAGGATGACGACGATGCAGCCTGATCCGGTCGCGTTGCCGGAGCACGAGCCGCAGCTTTACGCGGCGCTGCGTGCGGCTGGCGTCGATGCGGGCGAGGCGCTTTCGCTCACGACGGCAATTTTCCCGCGGCCGGCACCCGCTCCCGATCCGCGCGCGGTGCAGCGGCAGCGCCAGCGGGAGCACGTGCGGCAACCGATTGCGAGGAAATACACTGGGATTTGAGACATGCCGTGCCATGCTCCAGCGCCCAACTGAACGGCACGGCAGGGGGCGGCAGGCTGGTCTGCCGCCCCTCAACTCTTCACCCTGCTACGCGACTATCGCCGATGCCGACAACAACGGCGGCATGTCGTGGCGTCGTGATGTATGACCCCCAATCGCGCATGAGCCGGCTGCGGCGCTCGAACAGGTCGGAGCGGAGATAGGCGGCTTCAACACGATCGGCGTTGACGTGCGCAAGTGCCGACTCGCAGACCTCACGCGGATATGCTGTTTGCTCGCTGCACCAATCGCGGAAACAGGATCGGAAGCCGTGCACCGTGACGGCGCCACGATCCATGCGCCGCAGCACCGCGGACAGGCTCATGTTGCTGAGAGCGGTTCCCTTCCTCATGCCGGAGAAGATGAAGTTATCGGGACCACTGGCCAGCGGCCGGACAACATCGAGGATGGCCAGCGCTTCATCGGACAGGGGCACCCTATGCGGCCGGTTGCCTTTCATCCGCTCGGCAGGCACGCTCCATGTTGCGCCGTCAATCTCCTGCCAGCGAGCGCCGATAACTTCACCTGTGCGTGCGGCCGTGAGGATCGTGAAGCGCAACGCCAGCGCGCCTAGGCCTTCCTGAGCCTGCAGACTGGCGTAGAACGCGGGCAGGTCGCTGTAGGCCATCGCCGCATGATGCTGCACGCGCTGCACCTTGGATCGCTTCGGCAGGAGCTTGTCGAGATGGCCACGCCATCGGGCCGGGTTGTCGCCATGCCTGTATCCGCGTGCGGTACACCAGTCGAGGACGCTTTCAATCCTGCCGCGCAACCTGGAAGCCGTCTCGGTCTTGTCCTTCCAGAGCGGCTCAAGGATACCGATGACGGCGCCAACGTCGATCGTCGCCACGGGCAAGGCGCCGATGGCAGGGTAAGCGTACGTGCTGAGCGTGCTACGCCATTGCTGCCGGTGCTTCGGGTTGCGCCATGCTGCCTCATGCGCGGCGAGGTATCTTTCAGCGGCTTCCTCAAACGTGATGCCGGTTGCCTGAGCGGCAGCGCGGCGCTCCTGCAGCGGGTTCCGACCGGCGGCGATAGCGCGTCGGCAGTCCATGGCCTTGGCGCGTGCGTCCTTGAGCGAGACGATAGGATAGGCGCCTAGACCCATCTCATGACGCTTGCCGGCAAAGGTGAAGCGGCAGATCCAAGAGCGTGCCCCCGTCGCGGTCACCTGCAGATAGAGGCCGTCGCCGATGGCGTGATATCCGGGCCGTGTCAGCGCCCGCAACGCCACGTCGTTTTTGATCGCCTTCGCCTGTCTCGGCATCGCCTTACCCTCCTACCTACCCACCTATGAAATGCGATTGTACGCGCACGGCGGCGGACGCTGCAAGACGCATCCGCACGGAAGGCGTTGAAATGTCACGAGCGGGAAGGACGCTGGCGGACGCGAACGAAAAGCGAAGGACGGGGGTTAGGCGGACTCCCCATCCGCCAAGTCGCTTGCGCCATAAGGTCTCCGTCGCCGCCCGCAGCACCGAAAAACGCCAGGAAACGCGCGCTTTGGGCGAAAAGCTGTTGACCTCGCAGGCGCCCGGAAGGGCCGAAATCGCTGTCTCTGCGGCCCTTCTCTCCAAAGCTCCTGACTTCGCCCAAACAGTACGGATTTTTAACGCGTTGATTTAACGCGCTTATTCTACGCGGGAAATCCGTACTTTTGGAACTCCGCTCGGATGGGCGACGGAATCTGGCGTCGAACCGTGACTTCGAAAATCAAGCTCCTGCGAGAGCCGCGACTGTGATGGTGCGCCCGAAAAAAATGCATAACTCACCAATTTAGCATACACTAGGTGCGCTTCTCACTCAGGACGATGCCACCTCAAACCCCGACTAAGGCTGGGCGGCTGAGGGCGAAGGTGGTTCTCGGGGGATCGGCGAGGGTCCTGGCGGCTTCGGAGGTGAGGCGGAGCAGGATGGTTCGGGCGTGGCGGACGACCTTGCCGA
>JBATPX010000172.1:0-38839 GCA_049291695.1 Defluviicoccus sp. | reverse complement strand
CTTGAGGCGCGACGATCGGCGCCGCCGCGCCGGGCTTGGCCTTCGGACGGCGCGCCGCCTTGGCGCGGGCCGCCGTTGGCGTTGATCCCGGTGCCGGCGCCGGTTGGTGCTGCAACTGTGGCGCCTTCTTGCGCGGTGTACGCGGCGCTTCAACGTGTTCACGCAGCGTGTCCGCCGCCTCACCGCTCTGACGCCAAGCATGCCCGCACGTGGAGCAGCGAACCGTTCGCGATTGGTGGCCGAATGCGGTGCTGTCAACCGTGTACGAGGTTGCGCAGTTCGGGCAGGCTATGATCATCGCGGTTTGCAGGCCCCTGAAAAATCCACAACCTTTTATAGGCGCGGCTCAACCGCGACGCAAGCAACCACCGGTCGGGCGGAAGGTGACCACGCCTAAACGCTGTACGATCGCGCAATAGAATGAAGTTTCCGTGTAGATCGTCCACAACCATAGTGTCGTGCCGATCGTGCCGTCCCGTTGGCTCGGCGCCCGCGCCGGTTGCTGCCGACGACTCAGAAGACGGTTCTCGCGCACATGGACACGTTTGGACATCGCCCGTGGCCGCGGTATGCTGTGGAACGGCGCGTCCGCTTGAGGCTGATGTGCGCGGTATGGCGCGACCGCCGCCGCGGAAGGGATGGTGCCGAGTGAGCCGAACGGTCGTTCAGACGCCCGTCATCTGCGCGTCGCATCCCCGGGTATGTCCGTGCGGCCGTGGTCATTCGGGCACGATCGCATGTGATCAGCTATCCGCCGCCGGCCCGACCGCCGCAGCGACGTAAGCGCGAGGATCGGCATGCCCGTTGCCCGCCGAACCGGCCGTCGCGCTTCGCTCTTCGTTCTGGCTGCCGTGCTGGCCGCCTGGACTATCGGTCTTGTTCGCTTTGCCGCAACCATTCCCGGCGCGGTCGAGGATGCCGAGACACCGACCGACGCGATCGTCGTGCTCACCGGCGGGAGCGAGCGGTTTGCCACCGGCTTGCAGCTGTTGGCGCAGGATAAGGCAGAGCGGATGTTCGTCTCCGGCGTGCATCCCGGCGTCGACGTCGGGCGCCTGCTGGTGGTCGCCGGGCAGCCGTCGCCGGCGCTGGCAGAGCGGATCGAAACCGGCCACGCCGCCCTTGACACCGCCGGCAATGCCGCCGAAACCGCCGGCTGGATGCAGCGCCGGGGCTACCATTCGCTCCGCCTTGTCACCTCCCACTATCATATGCCACGCAGCCTGGCCGAGTTCCGCCGTGCCTTGCCGGAGGTGAGGGTGATCCCGCATCCGGTCTTCTCGGCGGGCGTGGCCAAGACGTCCTGGTGGCAGCGGCCGGCGACGCTCGCGCTCGTGATCAGCGAGTACAACAAGTACCTCTTGTCGTGCCTTTCCGTCCGCTCTGAAGTTCCTGCGCTTGCAGTTGCCAAGGGCGGCGGCGCATGACAAGCGTCCGCTCGCTCATCTTCGCCGGTGTGGCATGCCTATGGACGGGATTCCTGTTCGTGGCCGGGCTGCCAATCCTGGTGTTGCCGCGGCGGTTCGTGCAGGGGTTGGCGCGGCTTTGGACCCGCGGCCTGCTGACACTGCTCGACTGCATCTGCGGGCTGAAGTACCAGATCGTGGGCCGGGAGCATTTGCCGGCGGGGCCGGTGATCATTGCCGCCAACCATCAGTCGGCATGGGACACGTTGGTGTTTCACGCCATCCTCCCCGATCCGGTGTTCGTGCTCAAGCGGGAGCTGCTGCGGGTGCCGTTCCTGGGCTGGTATTTGTCCCGCGCCGGCAACATCGCCATTGACCGCCATGCGGGCTTCCGCGCGCTCAAGGTCATGCTGCCACAGGCGCGGCGGCGGCTCGACGAAGGGGCGCAGATCATCGTCTTTCCGGAAGGGGTCCGCGCTGCGCCCGGTGAACTGCACCCCTTCCAGCCGGGGATCGCCGCCCTCTACCGCGCGGCCGTGGTACCGCTGGTGCCGGCGGCACTCAACTCCGGCTATTTCTGGCGGCGCCGCAGCTTCACCAAGCAGCGAGGATTGATTACGCTTGAGTTCCTGGCGCCGCTGCCGGCCGGCCTTGACCGCGACGCGTTCATGACCGAACTGGCTGCGCGCATTGGCGCCGCCGCATCGCGCCTGGCCGCGGCGACGTTTGAGCCGGCGAGCGCGCACGAAAGCTGACGCGAGCCCGTCACTTTCCCGCGTGCGGGAAAGGATCCAAGCCGGGTGCGGTTCACTCCTCAGCGGCGATCGGCGCCGCGCCCGCCCCTCGTGCCCTATCGATTCGCCAGTTCGAGCACGCGCAGGTCCTTGACCACCCGGCCCTGGGTCAGCACGATCACGCGGTCGCTGGAGCGGATCGTCTCCGGCCGATGGGCAACGATGATCCGCGTCACCCGCCGGGCGCGGATCGCGGCGTTGACCGCCTCCTCGCGGCTGACGTCGAGGTGGCTGGTCGCTTCGTCGAGCAGCAGGATGCTGGGCTCGCGATACAACGCCCGGCTGATCAGCACGCGCTGCTTCTGGCCGCCCGAGAGCACCGTGCCCATGTCGCCCACAAGGGTCGCATAACCCATCGGCATGGCGGCGATGTCGTTATGCAGCGCCGCCATCCGCGCGCAGGCCTCGATGCGGGCGGGATCCGGCGCTTCGGCGAAAAAACTGATGTTGTCGGCGATCGAGCCGGCGAACAGCTGGTCGTCCTGCATGACGACGCCAATCATGGCGCGGTACCGCTCGATGCCGAGGCGCGGCAGCGGCTCGCCGTCGACCAGGATCTCGCCCGCCGTCGGCTGGAGCAGGCTCGCCAGCAGCTTCAGCAGCGTCGTCTTGCCGCAGCCGGAGCTGCCGACAATGGCCACCGACTCGCCCGCCTCGATGCGAAAGCTGACGCCGTCCAGCACCCAGGGATCGTTGTCGCTGTAACGGAAACGCAGGTCCCTGACCTCGATGCCGGCCGGCTGCCGCGCCGTCGCCGGCGGCGGCGCGTAATCGCGTGGCTCCGGCGCCGTTAGCGCAATGTCGGCCAGTCGTTCGGCGTGGAGGCGCAGCATGCGCAGCTCGACCGCCTTGTCGATCAGCGCGCTGACACGATCGAGAAACTGCGACTTGTACGCGATAAAGGCAAGCAGCATGCCGACGGAGAACGTATTGTCGAGCACGCGCAGCGCGCCCAGCCAGATGATGAGGATCATCAGCCCGCCCAGGAGCAAGGAGTTCGCGATTCGGAACACGAGGCGCAGCTTCTGCGCGGTGAGCTCGCGGTTCGTTGTCTCGACCAGGAGGTTCAGCCAGTGCGATCGGCGGTCCTCCTGGCCATTGAAAAGCTTGATCGTCTTGATGCCGCGCAGGGTCTCCAGGAAATGGCTCTCCTGGCGCGCACCCCAGACGATCGCTTCCATTGACGCATGCCTGAGCGGCAGATAGAGCACCCAGCGCAGGCCACCGTAGACGATCGCGCCTCCGACGACCAGGAGCGTCAGGAGCGGTGAAAAGACAACCATGACGCCGAGCGTGATGACCGCCATCAACCCGTCGAGGATCGCTTCCAAGAGATCGCTGGTGAGCGCGGTGAGTATCGTCTGCTGCGACTTAAACCGCGACATGACGTCGCCCAGGTGGCGCGCCTCGTAGTAGGCAGCCGGCAGATTCGTCAGGTGCCCGAACAGGTTGCCGCGTGACTGCACCTTCAGCGATGCGTTCAGCACCATCAGCATCCAGCCGCGCATCGCCGTCACCGAGACGCGGATAAGCAGCAGCAGCGTGAAGCCGATGACGAGCGTCAAGAGGAGGTGGGTGTCGGCCGTGATCAGTGCATGGTCAACCACCAACTGCAGGAACAGCGGGCTGATGATGGCAAAGACCTCGATCGCCAGCGCCAATACCAGCAGCTGCAAGAACGCGCGCTTGAGACCGGCCAAGTGGCCGAACAGCGCCGTCAGACTGACCCTGGGCGGCGCCTTCGCCGGCTCGAAGCCCGCCGCCGGTGTCAGTTCGAGCGCGACACCGGTGAGCGAACCGGACACCTTGGCCGCGGGCAGGCTGCGGATGCCGAAGCCCGGGTCGTGAATGACGATGCCGTTGCTGGTGACGCTGTCCAGCACGACGAAGTGGTTGAGATCCCAATGCAGGATGCACGGCGTCCTTAAGAGCTTCAACTCGTCGATCTCGATCCTGAGCGGTCGTGCGGCAAGGCCAAGGCCGTCGGCGATGCGCATCAGATCCTTCAGTGTTGCGCCGCGCAAGGACACGCCAAAGCGGCGGCGCAGGTCGGCCAGGTCGGCGTGATGACCGTAGTAGCCGGCGAGCATCGCCAGGCAGGCAAGGCCGCATTCGGCCGCTTCGGTCTGCAGGATCATCGGCAGCCGGCGGCCGAAGCCAAGGTTGAGCCGTTCGAGGATCGTCATCCCTACAACCTGCCCGTGAGGCTGAACAGCGGATCAAGGACCCACTCGATCAGCCGGCGGCGCTCAATAAGGATGTCCGCCTCTAACTGCATGCCGGGGTGGAGCGGTACCGGCTTGCCGTAAGCGGTGACTGTCTGGCTCGCGAGCGCGACGGAGATCCGATAGACGGGCTCGCTGGTGCCAACCAGGCTGGTCAGGCCGGCGAGTTGTTGCGTCAGTTCGGCGGGACTGATCGCCGAGCGGGACACGCTCGCAACCACGCCCTCGTAATGCCCAAACTTCTGGTACGGGAACGACTGGTAGCGCAGCAGGACACGTTGGCCCGGCTGGACGAAACCGATTGCCCGGCTGGGGCTGAACAGCTGCGCCTCCAGTTTCGAGCCTGCCGGTACGATCGCCAACAGCGGCACCGAGGTGTTAACGCTGCTGCCGGTTTCCGCCTGCAGCGCGGTGACGGTGCCGTCCTGCGGGGCGAGGATCACGAGCTGACGCTGCGCCTCGGTCTCCGCCAGTTGCTGCTCGAGGGTAGCGATGCTGCGCTCCATATCGGCGACCATTGCCTCATACTTCAGCGGCAGGTTCCGCAGTTCCCCCTCCAGCGTCAGGCGGCTGCCCTGCAGGGACACCCAGGTGCGTTCGATGCCGCGCAGGTTCACCGACTCGTCGATGCGCTCCTTCTGGGCTTGCTCGAGGCGTTGCACTGGCACGACGCCTTCGGCGCGCAGCCGTCTTTGCCGGCGTTCCGTCTCTTCCGCCAAGGCGACGCGGTCGCGCTGCAGATCGCGTTCGCGTTCAAGCGAGTGCTGCTCCTCCGTCAGCGTTTCGATCCGGGTCTTAAGGTCAGCGATCTCTTGCAGGTGCAGACGGTGCTGCAGGGCGCGCTCGGCGATCACACTGTCGCGGCGGCGAATCAGGTGGCGGACGATCTCCTCCCGCGTCGCGCCGACGGCCTCGCTTTGCAGTTCGGCCGAGAAGACCAGCAGCGACTGGCCCTTGCGGACCTGCGCTCCTTCCTTGACATGCAACTGACTGATCACGCCCTGCAGGGGTGCTACGATCCGCAACAGGCCTTGATCCGGCATCAGCCAGCCGCTGATCCGTGCGGTGCGGGTGAACTCGGCGAAGAACAGCAAGGCCAGCACGGCGCTCGCGGCAAGAGCGGCGAACACGGCAAACAGCGTGTGCGAGATCTGCGGCGCCAGAAGCACCGTGCCGAGCCAGCGCGAGCGCCGTTCGGCCAGCGCCTGCGGCCGGAACAGCGGCGCATGCGCCGGCGGCCCTGCTGACCCGGTGGTCTCGACTGCATGCGCCTCGCTCTGTCCGTCCGGCATGCCAACACCGTTCCGCACGCGCGCGGCGTTATTCGACCACTTCGTAGTCGCGGACCTCGAAGCTGAAATCCACGATCCGCACGATCTTGTAGGTCTCGAACACGGTGGCGATCTGGGGGTCGAAAAAGTCCTTCAGCAACGGCGGCCGGGCGGCGCGGAAAAAGAACGCGGGATCCTCGATGACGTCCTCGTGGGCGACCAGCGCCAGTTCATCCTTGCGGGTCACGTGCTCGATGACGCAGGGCGCGTGCGTGATGCCGTTCGAACGCAAGGCGTAGGCGCGGTGGTAGCCGTTGCTGAGCAGGAGCCGGTTGCCGTCGCTGATCACGTTAAGGAAGTTGGAGCCGAAGCCGGCAACAAGGCCGACGATGCCGCCGATCGGGCCGAACGATGCGTAGCCGTCGATTTGGCCGGGCTGCAGGAGTACCGATTCGTGGAAGCGAAAATCGCTTGATTCGGAGATGAAAACGTAGCGTCGGCTGCCGTGGCGCTGGACGCGGACCGGCACGTCCGGCACGCCGAGCGGATGACAGAAGCGAAACAGGGTTTCCGGCTCGGGACTGGCGCCGATGCGGTGCCGCAGACGTTCGGCAAACGGCAAATTGACGTGTTTCTGATAGAGGACGAGGCGATCGAGCTCGACCATGCCGAAGCTCACCGGCAAAGTGTCAAAGGTGTTGCGGAACCTGGGGTCGCGCTCAACCTCCGCAACCAGCGGCGCCAGTTCCGGATCCAGCGGGCCGATGACCATGCCATCGGCGAGGCCCGCCTCCGTCTGCTCCAGCTTATAGTAATAATCGTTAGCTGCGCGCCAAGCATCGGCAACCGCGGATCGGTCGAGATCGGCGCCGCCGACGACCTTCTTCGCGACGAATTCGAGGTGGCTCTGCAACTGCGGCTGACCCAGCAGACGCACTTGGCGGTCGGTGCGGCGACTGGCCTCGGCTTGCACCCGGCACGCCTCGGTGGCGGGCAGTGCGGCGGCCCGTTGGGAGGCCGCTTCAGAGCCAAGCGCTGCGGCGCTGCGGCGGCGACGGATTCTGGAAGACTCGTTCACGTGCGTTTGCTCGCGTTAAAGTGACCGGCCGCAGGAACGTTGAATGAGGCCTCACGCCCACCGCACCCGATAGTGCTGCCGGCCGCGCCCATAGCCTGCTTCCGCCGGCGTAAAGCCGGCTCAAACAAAGGCGCCCCGGCGAGTGCCGCCGGGGCCGCGGAGTTCATGTTTAATCGCGGACGCGCACGGGTGTGCTTGACGAAAAACCGCGAAAACACGCGTTCAGCATCACGAGCGCGCCGCTCTTCACAACCAACAATCAGAGTCCTCGGGTTTTCTTCAGGAGCAGGAGCTGCCCCGGCTGCCGCTCTTCTTGCTCTTCTTGCTCTTCTTGCTCTTCTTGCTCTTTTTGCTGCCGCTGCCTTTGCCGCCGCCGCCGTAGCAACCGCCTCCGCTGCCGCCGCCGCCATAGACGTGCTCGAGCTCGTCAATCTTCAGGTCACGCATCGTCGTTCCTCCTCATGTGAGACATTCAGAAAAGTAGTCATAAAGGACTCAGGAGACTTTCCTTCTCCCGCCGGCAGCTTTCTAAAGACTGCTTTTTCGCTCACCGACGCCGCGATGGTGGCATCAACATTTTGATGTGAAAACACGCAAATGGGTTCCTGCAACGTTTTTTACGTATTGATGAAATGCAAATTTCATCTGAATTCAGCCAGATTTGGCCCCTTTGGGTCTTGCCATGCGGATCATCGGCGAAGTCGCTTGCGTCAACGCGGCCACTGCGGCACCCTGACGCGTGCTCAGAGCCAACTTAAAATCGGGTGCGCGGATGGGTGCGCAAATGCAGGAGCCGGCGAGAACGATCGTTGTCGCCATTGATCTGTCGCAGGCGGCCGGTGCGGTCATAGAGGCCGCGGCGTGGATCGCGGGCGCCAGCGGTGCCCGGCTGTGGCTCATCCACGTTGCCGAGCCGGATCCCGCCTTCGTCGGCTGGCAGGCGGGACCCGACAGCGTCCGCGAGCACGTCAGCGAGCGCTTCCATGCGGAGCACCAGTTGCTGCAAAGCCACGCGGACGCGCTGCGCCGGCGCGGACAGGACGCAACGGCGCTTCTCGTCCAGGGCGATCCCGCTGAGCGGATCGTCGCCGAGGGTGAGAAGCTTGGCGCCGACATCATCGTCCTTGGCTCGCGCGGTCACGGCCCGACGTACGAGTTCCTGGTCGGCAGCGTCGCCCATGACGTCCTCCGCCATGCGCCCTGCCCCGTTCTGCTGGTGCCGGTTACCGCCAACCTGTGAAAACAAGGCCGTCGACGGGCGGCCACGACCGCTCCGCGTCCGCCGCTCCTCGTGCCCTGCCTTGCCCCGCCCTGCCCTGCCCTGCCCTGCCCGCGCCCGGCAGTCCCTGCCGGAGCTCCCACGTGAAGGGCGCGTGCCGGCAGCTCCGTCCGGGGGGCGCATCCGGGCATAATGAAAGCACTCGTTTCATCCCGGTTGCGAGAAAGCTAAGTCTTGCCCGCAATAACAACTCACGTGAAGGGCACTCTACCAATTGTAGTGAAGAAAAAACTCAGTTGTTGGCAAAAAATTCTTCGCCAGACCCCGATTGGGTGGCGATCTTTATCATCACCTTTGGTATCAAAGACACGAATCGCGCGGCAGAAAAATGAATCCGCGTTGCAGCGTTGGGTTGTTTTGTTTTGGCCCTTTCCGACGAGGGGCTGCAATGGTTGCGCGACCAAACAAAAGCAGCGCGCTGTAAGCGCGGATCGGTGCGTACCAGGAGCGAGCCGAATCGTCGACGGGCCACCGGTGTGCCGAGGGATGATGAACAATGTGGCAGGATGTTGTCTCTGATCTGGAAGGAAAGTGGAAAGCTGAAGCTGAGAACAAGCCGGTCTTGAGCAAGTTGATCGCCCGGCTTTTTCTCGACATGGATGCCTGTACCGGCCGCTATAAGGCGCTCAAGGCCTCGCCGAGTAACGTCAATTATCTCAGCTTCTCCCGCTCGTTGCAGGCCCTGGTCGGCTCGATCGGTGAGCTTGATGAGACGGTGCGGCTGGTGAGCGACCGCAGTCGCGATGCCGTGCAGGAGATCCCGATCAACGGTGAGGTGGCCATGCGCCGGTCATGGCAGACCTTCCTTGCCTTGGCTTTCCAGCTTGCCAGCGCGCACACGCTGGAAAGCATTACCGAGCTGTCGCGGAAGTACAATCTTCCCCTCGAGGCGGCAGTCATCCCGCTTCTGGTCGACGAGGAGTTCGGCGACGGCATGGAGGCTTTGCGGTCTTTCATCACCGCCAATTTCAAGTTGGATGAGCTGTTCCGCAGGGACGCGAAAGGGCTCAACTAAGGACGTGGGGAGCAGGGGCGCACGTCGCCGGCGGCCGGGGCAGGCCGCCGGCCGCCTCGGCTAACGCCGCATCGCACAGAGGCACAACGGCGGGTCAGCACGGCACCGCCGCGTCCTTCAGCCCCGCGTCCTTCAGCCCCGCGTCCTTCAACGTCCGGCGTTCGCTGCTTCGGCCGCAAGCGTCGGTTGGACCAGACGCCAGCCGGCATCAAGCGCTTCGCGGTTGAGGGCGAGGAACTTCGGCGGCGTCTCCGCCGTCAGCGCCGCTGTCATCGACGCATAAGAACACAACGACGCCAGCGCCGTTAGCGCTCCGAGCGCAACGATGTTGCCGGCTCGCTCGTTGCCGAGTGAACGCGCGATTTCGCAGAAGCGCGAGCGCCGGATCGTCCACGGACCCGCAACACTCGTTTGCAGGCGGCTCTCATCGACGAGGATCGTCGCCGTCGGCTTCAACAGCGCCGGCGGGAACTGGGCTGCGACCTCGTCCAGGATCACGAGGTAATCGAGCCGCGTGACAAGCGGATAATCGATGCCGCCGTCGCTCACGACCAGATCCGAGCGGCTGACGCCGCCGCGCGAGGTCGGCTCGTAGCTCTGCGACTGCGCCACCGTGCGGCCCTCGTGCAACAGCGCTTCGGCGAGCACTCGGGCCGAAAACTGCAGCCCCTGGCCGCCGGATCCGCTCAAGCGCAGCTCGACTGGGCGGTTCATCACTGCCCGTTCACTCCACTGGCGCGCTGACACCGGCCACAGCTGCGCCGTGCCCGTGTGGCGCCAGCACTTCGCTGCGGTACGTGTCACCGTACTCGGGCCGCTCGTTTCGGGCGAGAATGCCGGTCGCAAGGCTGTTGGGCTGGAAGGGGTGGTCGACGGTGTTGGCGTAGAAATCCGGCCGCATGCTGCCCTTCTGGCGCAGGATCATTTCCGGCGAGGAGCCGAGATCGTTCTTGCGGCCGAAGATCTCCGTGCAGTCGGACAGGATCTCGACGAAGGAGAAGCCGCGATAGGCAAGCGCCTCGCTGATCAGGTTCTTGAGCGCCACCGTCTGCAATGTCATGCCGCGCCCGACCAGGCCGGCGCCGGCTGCCGCCGCCAGCCCGCAGGCATCGAAGGTCGGCTCGGCGTTGCCGTAAGGCGTCGTCGTGGTCAACCGAGCCTCCGACGTCGTCGGCGACACCTGGCCGCCGGTCATGCCGTAGATCTCGTTATTCAGCATCAGGCACGTCATGTGCAGGTTACGCCGACAGGCGTGGATCAGGTGATTGCCGCCGATCGCGAGGCAGTCGCCGTCGCCGGTAATGACGACGACTTCGAGGTCAGGCCGCGCCAGCGCCAGGCCGGTCGCAAAAGTCAGCGGCCGGCCATGCGTAACGTGAAACGTATTGGCGTCGATATAGCCGCCGACCCGGCCCGAACAGCCGATGCCGGAGACGATTGCGAGCCGGTCCTTCGCGATCCCCTGCTCGTGAACCGCCCACAACAGCGCCCGGAGCGCGATCCCGTGGCCGCACCCGGGGCACATGAAATGCGGCAGGAGCTCCGTCCGCAGATAGTCGCGGATGTCGAAATCGTCGATGGTCTCAGCGGCCATGGCGGGCCAGCTCCTCGATGGTGGCAAGGATCTCGGCGGGCGCGATCGGCTCGCCGCTCAAGCGGTTGATGCGCGCGACCCTGGCCGGTCGGCCGCTCAGGCGCTCGATTTCGAGACTGAGCTGGCCCGCGTTCATTTCCGGCACCAAGATGGCCTTGGCCCGCTCCGCCTGCGCGCGGAAAGGCTGCTCTGGGAATGGCCACAGCGTGACCGGGCGGAACAGCCCGACGGCGATACCCTTAAGGCGGGCTTCTGCAACCGCTCGCCTGGCGGCGCGGGCGGTGATGCCGATCGCGACCACCAGGATTTCGGCATCCTCGGCGGCGAAGGTCTCGAAGCGGTCGATCGCATCGCGGTGCCGCTCAAGCTTGCCCAGGAGCCGCTGCATCCCCCGCTCGACCTCCGGCGGGTTCTGCGTCGGCAGGCCGCGCTCGCTATGGGTGAGGCCGGTCGCGTGGCAGCGATAGCCGTCGCCGGGCCGCGCCATTACGGGGATGTCGTCGTCGGTCGCGGCGTAAGGCTGGAACGCCTCGCGCGGCCCGGTCGCCCACTTGCGCTCGGCGCGGACAACGCTGCCAGGATCGGGAACCTGTACGGTTTCCACCAGGTGCCCGACCGCCTCGTCGTACAACAACACGACCGGGGTGCGCAGCGTCTCGGCAATGTTAAAGGCGCGGATCGTTTCGGAGAACGCCTCGCCGACCGAGGACGGCGCCAGGACGACGATCGGATGGTCGCCGTGCGTGCCCCAGCGCGCCTGCATGATGTCGCCCTGGGCCGGCCGGGTCGGCATGCCGGTCGAGGGGCCGCCGCGCATGACGTTGACAATCACGCACGGCACCTCGACCATGCAGGCATAGCCGAGGTTTTCCTGTTTCAAAGAGAAGCCGGGGCCGCTGGTCGCCGTCATCGTCTTGGCGCCGCCCATCGAGGCGCCGATGATCGCCCCCATCGAAGCGATCTCGTCCTCCATCTGGATGAACACGCCGCCAACCTTCGGCAGCTCGAGCGCCATCCGCTCGGCGATATCCGAAGACGGCGTGATCGGATAGCCGGCGTAGAAACGGCAGCCGGCAGCGATCGCGCCCAGCGCGCACGCGTGGTTGCCCTGGAGGTTGATCCGCCGGCCCTCGCCCATCGGCTTAAGAGGCCCCTTCCACGGTCGGCGCGCTCTCGATCCGGATCGCGTAGTCGGGGCACAGCCACTCGCACAAGCGGCAGGCCGTGCACGCATCCGGCCGCGCCAGCTCGGCAACCATCCGCGCGTTCAGGGTCAGGCAGCGCTCTGGGCACATCTTGACGCAGATGTCGCAGCCCTTGCACCACGCTTCGTTGATCGTAAGCCAGTGGGCGGGCCCGGCGTCGGCCAGCGCGGGTGTGACCCGCTGCGGGATCGGCTGTGGCGAAGCTGGCGTCGCCTCGCGTTCGGCGCTTACTGCCCAGTCGCGCCCAGCGAGGAAGGCGCGCCGGTTGAGGTCTCTCGTCTTCGGCGGCACGAACTGCTCGATCACCGCAAGCCAATGCTCCGCAGCGAAGGAAAGCACGGTCGACAGAGCGCCCAGAAGAACGGTGTTGGCGACGCGGCGGTCGCCCAGGCCGGTAGCCATGCTCGTCGCATCAAGCGCAAAGCCGTTGCCGACCATCGCAACCACTTGGGCCGGCGTCTCCGGCGCATACGCAGAAGGGGCATTGCGGGTCCGGTTGCGGAAGGAGATCGGCGGCACGATGCGCTGCGTGTCGGCGATGAAGGTGCCGCCTTCGCGCGTCAAATGATCGAGCCAGCGCACGCCCTCCGCCCATTCGAGCGCAACGACGACATCGGCCTCGCCGCGCGGGATCGTCGGTGACCACACACGTTCGCCGTAGCGGACGTGGCTGAACACGCTGCCGCCGCGCTTGGCCATGCCGTGCACTTCGCTCTGCTTGACCTCGAAGCCCTCGCTTTGGCACAGCGCAGCCAAGACCTTCGAGACCATGAGCACGCCCTGGCCGCCGACGCCGACGATCAGCACGTTCGTCGGCCGGGCGGCTTCGCGATCGCTGCGCGCGGCGGCTGAGTCTTTGTCGAGCGCGTTCACTGGACGCTCGGATGAATGCAGTCCGAGGGGCAGATCTGGGCGCACAGCGTGCAGCCGATGCAGAGCGCGTCGTTGATGCGCACCTTGTGGTGGCCGTCGTACATTTCATCGCTCCAGCCAAGCGCCGGGCAGCCGAGGTTCATGCACGACTGACAAGCGATGCAGTTCTCCGCCTGTACTTCCAGCGGCGGCCCCTTGATCTTGACCGGATCGAGAACACACGGCCGATCGGAGATGACAACCGCGACGCCCTTGAACGCAGCCGCCTCGCGGCAGGCCTGGTACATCTCGGCGACGTTATAGGAATCGACCTTGCGCACCCATTTGACGCCGCAGGCGCGCACCATCTGCTCGAAGTCGATGCGCGCCGTTTCGGTGCCGCGCAGTGTGCGGCCGGTGCCCGGATGGTCCTGGCCGCCGGTCATCGCCGTGATGTGGTTGTCGAGGATGATCACCGTGATGTTGGCGTCGTTGTAAACCGCGTCGATCAGCGGCGGGATGCCGGCGTGCAGGAAGGTCGAGTCGCCGATGGTGGCGATAATCGGCTTCTCTTCCGTGCCGGCCTTGGCGATGCCGACGGCATTCGCGATGCTGGAGCCCATCGAAACGCAGGTGTCGATCGAGCGCAAGGGTTCGAGCGCCGCCAGCGTATAGCAGCCGATATCGCCGGCGACCCGCGCATCGAGCGCGCGCAAGGCCATGTAGCTCATCGTGTGCGGGCAGCCCGAGCACAGCACCGGCGGCCGTGCCGGCGGCGTCAGCGGCCACGGCTCGACCTTCGGCTGCGGCTCGAGGATGCCGGCGCTTTCCAGCCCGGCGCGCACGACCTCCGGCGCCAGTTCGCCCACGCGCGGAAAGAAGGCCTTGCCTTCGACCTTGATGCCGGCGGCGCGGATCTCGGTCTCCATAGCCGGCTCGAGCTCCTCGACCACCAGCACGCGCGCAACGCTCTCACAGAAGCGGCCGATGAGATCGAGCGGCAGCGGGTAGGAGACCGGCAGCTTGAGAATGCTCGCGCCGGGCAGGATCTCCTTGACATAAGCATACGGCGTGCCCGCGGTAATGATGCCGACGTCGCGCGCGCCCGCTTCCCAGCGGACATGTTCGCTGGTGGCGAAATAGGCGCGCAAGGCGGCCTCCCGCTCAATCAACTTCGGGTGCCGATTGCGCGCGTTCGCCGGCACCATCACGTTCTTCCTCGGGTCCTCACGGAAATGCCCGCTCGGCGGGGCCGTGCGTTCGCCCAGCATCACCTGGCTGCGCGTGTGCGAGAGCCTTGTGGTGGAACGGATGATGACCGGCGTGTCGAAGCGCTCGCTCAAGTCGAACGCTTCGCGCGTCATCACGAGCGCTTCTTGTGCATCCGCAGGCTCCAGGCACGGCACCATGGCAAGGCGGCAGAACAGCCGCGTGTCCTGCTCGTTCTGCGAACTGTGGATGCCGGGATCGTCGCAGACGACGATGACGAGGCCGCCGTTGACGCCGATGTAGGTGAGCGACATCAGCGCATCGGCGGCGACATTGAGGCCGACATGCTTCATCGCGGCAAGCGCGCGCACGCCCGCGAACGAGGCGCCGATGGCAACGTCGAGCGCAACCTTTTCGTTGGTCGACCATTGGGCATGCAGATCCTCTGCCGGGTAATCGGCGAGGCTCTCCATGATCTCGGTCGAGGGCGTTCCCGGGTAAGCGGCGGCAACGCGGATGCCGGCCTCCCAGGCGCCGCGAGCGATCGCTTCGTTGCCGGTGAGCGGGCGACTCGCGCGCTGAGCGGCCGATGCACTGCCCGCCTCAACGACCGGGCTGCACGCAGTCGCACGCGTTTCGAGAATGTGATCCAAGGTGTTTTTCCGATCCCAGCGTGCCGGTGCGGGTGAAGCCGCTTTTTCGCTCGTGGCTCCGGCTTCGCATCTCTGCAATTTCTTTCCTAATCACTCCAAAACCGTTTTGCCATGCAAAAATGCGCTGTCGCGAGGGCGCCATCAAGGGCCGGCCGGTCGAGCGCGCCATTGTTGTGGCCAAGCGCCGCGGCGGACGCTAAAACCCTAGCCTTTAGAAAAAAACGCCCGATGGGGGAGGATGTCCGATGCACGCCCACCTTTCTTTTCGGTGGCTGATCGCCGCCGTCACAATCCTTTCCCTGGTTGCGAGCGCCTTCACCGCTTGGGCGGCCGAGCCGATCCGACTGGGCGCGTTCCTCGCCGTGACCGGCAAGGGGGCATTCCTCGGTGATCCCGAAAAGAAGACGCTCGAGATGTACGTGGAGAAGGTCAACGCCGAAGGCGGCATCCTCGGCCGCGCGGTCGAGCTCATCATCTACGATACCGGGTCGGAAGCGAAGGAAGCGCTCACCTTCGTCAAGCGGCTGATCGAGCAGGACAAGGTCGACGCGATCATCGGCGGCACCTCGACCGGCGAAACGATGGCGGTCATCCGCGCGGTGGATGCCGCGGCCGTGCCCTTCATTTCGCTTGCGGGTGCGGCGGAGATCGTCGAGCCGGTCAAGAAATGGGTTTTCAAGACCCCGCACACCGACCGGCTCGCGATCGACAAGCTGTTCACCGACATGAAGGCGCGCGGGTTGTCGAAAATCGGCATACTTTCCGGACCGGGCGGCTTCGATAAGTCCTGCCGCACCAACGCGATGGCGCTGGCACCGGCGATGGGACTGGTGATTGTCGCCGACGAGACGCACGGCGCCGGCGATACCGACATGACACCGCAGCTGACCCGGATTAAGGGTGCTCCCGGCGTGCAGGCATTCCTCTATTGCGGCTTCGGTGCGCCGACCAGCATCGTTGCGAAGAACGTTCGCCAGATCGGCCTCGGCGTGCCGCACTACCAGACGCACGGCTCCGCCTCGATGAGCTTCATCCAAGGCGCCGATGGGGCGGCCGAAGGCGTGCGGCTGCCGGCGGCGGCCCTGCTCGTGGTCGATCAACTGCCGGCCGATCACCCGCAGAAGGCCGTCGCGGCCGCTTATCGGGACGCCTACGCGGCGCGCTACAAGGAGCCGATCTCGACCTTTGGCGGCCATGCCTACGACGGCTTGTTCATCGTTCTCGAGGCGATCCAGCGGGCCGGTGGCACCGACAAGGCGAAGGTGCGCGACGAGATCGAGAAGACCAGCCGCTTCATCGGCGCCGACGGCATCTTTACGATGTCGGCCGCCGATCACCTGGGCCTCGATACGGCGTCGTTCGTCATGGTGGAGGTGAAAAACGGGTCGTGGCACCTGCTCGACTAAACTCTCCGCGCGCGGCCGTCGCTGGTTGCCGCAGGAGCCGATGACATGGCGGCCGATTTCCTGCAGTTCCTGTTCTCTGGCATCACCCAAGGTGCGTGCTACGCACTGGTCGGCCTCGGCTTCTCGATCATCTACAACGCCAGCCAGGTGATCAATTTCGCGCAAGGGGAGTTCGTGATGATCGCCGGCATGGCGGCGGTCGCGCTCATCGATGCCGGCGCACCGTTTGCCCTTGCGCTCGGCCTCGGTGTGGCGCTCACTGTCGTCGTCGGTGTCGCGCTCGAGAAGTTCGCAATCGAGCCGGCGCGCAACGCCTCGATCGTGACGCTGATCATCATCACCATCGGCGCCTCGATTTTCCTGCGCGGCGCCGCCGAGTTGTTGGGCGGGCGCGATTTCCGCAGCATGCCGGCCTTCAGCGGCAACGAGCCGATCGTCATCGGCGGCGCGGCGCTGCTGCCGCAAAGCCTGTGGGTGCTGGGCGTGACGGTGGTGATCATTCTCGCGCTCGGCCGCTTCTTCAATGCCACCATGATGGGCAAGGCGATGCTCGCGACCGCATGCAATCCGGTCATGGCGCAGTTGATGGGCATCAACACCCGCCGCGTCTTGAGCCTCAGCTTTGCGCTGGCGGCACTCCTGGGCGGCATCGCCGGCGTGCTGATCGCGCCGCTTTCGCTCACCTACTCGACCGTCGGCGTCATGCTGGGCCTCAAAGGCTTCTGTGCCGCGATCCTGGGCGGGCTTGGCAAGCCGATGGGGGCGATCGCGGGCGGTCTCCTCGTCGGCGTCTCAGAGGCGATGACCGCCGGCTACCTGTCGTCTGCGTACAAGGATGCGGTCGCCTTCGTCATCATCCTGGTGGTGTTGGTCATGCTGCCGGGCGGCCTGTTCGGCGGGCGGTCGGCCGAGCGCGTTTGATGGCGTCGTTGTGGCAGCCGCGAACCGGCGGACTCCTGGCGCTGGCGGGGGTGGTGGCCGGCCTGCCGCTCGTGCTGCCGAACGCATTTTATTATGACGTCGCCATTCTGGTCGGCATCAATGCCACCGTCTGCGTCGGCCTCAACCTGCTCATCGGCTACGCCGGCCAGATCAGCCTCGGTCATGCCGGATTCTTTGCGCTCGGCGCGTACGTGTCCGCGGTGCTTACCGGCGATCACGGCTGGCCGCCGCTGGCAGCGCTCGCCGCCGGTGCCATCGGTGTCGGCGTGGTGTCGTTCGTCATCGCGCAGCCGATCCTCAAGCTCAAGGGCCACTACCTCGCCATGGGCACGCTCGGCCTCGGCATCATCATCTCGATCGTGCTGAACCAGGAGGCGGGCCTTACCGGCGGACCGGACGGCATGCCGGTGCCGTCCTTGCATGCGCTCGGCTACACGGTCGCGGGCGAACATGCCTGGTATGCGCTCGTTGGCTTCGTTCTGCTGGTGAGCGTATGGCTGACCTTGAACCTGATCGACTCGCCGGTCGGCCGGGCGCTGCAGGCGGTGCATGGCTCGGAGAACGCTGCCGCGCTCGCGGGCGTCGACGTCATCCGCTACAAGGTGCTGGTGTTCGTCGTTTCCGCCGTGCTGGCGAGCCTCGCGGGCAGCCTGTTTGCGCACTATGCCGGCTTTATCACGCCGGCGGAGGCCAGTTTCGCCCGCTCGATCGAACTCGTCACCATGGTGGTGCTGGGCGGCATGGCCTCGACGTTCGGCGCCGTGGTCGGTGCCGCGGTGCTCACCATCCTCCCCCAAGCGCTGACCGCCTTTCAGGACTCCAGGATGCTCGTGTTCGGCGCCATCCTGATGGGCACGATGATCTTCCTGCGCAAGGGCCTCGTGCCTACCCTCGCCGGGCTGATCCGCAACCGGATGCGGAGCGGGCGCGCGTGACGCTGTTGCGGGTCGAACATCTATCGAAGTCGTTCGGGCCGGCGAGCGCGATCGAGGATTTGAGCTTCGCCATCAGCCCCGGCACCATCCACTCCATCATCGGTCCCAACGGTGCCGGCAAGACGACGCTGTTCAACCTCATCAGTGGCCTCTACCGGCCCACCGGCGGCACGATCTGGTTCGGCGACGCCGACATCACGGAGCTGCCGCCGCACCGCCGCGCCCGCCACGGCCTGTCGCGCACGTTTCAAAACCTGCAGATCTTTCTCAACCTGTCGGCGCTCGACAACGTCATGGTCGGCTATCACCTCGCCTGCGACGGCCGCTTCCTGCCGTCGCTGTTGCGCTTGCCGTCGGTGGTTCGCCGCGACCGCGAGCATCGGCAGCGGGCGGTGGCGCTGATGCAGTTCGTGGGCCTCGACGCATTCGTTGACGCGGCTGCCGACGCGATGCCCTACGGCGCCTTGAAGCGCCTCGAACTCGCGCGCGCGCTTGCCGTGCAGCCGAAGATGCTGCTCCTGGACGAACCGGCGGCCGGTCTCAATCCGAAGGAAACGGCCGAGCTCGACTTCCTCATCCAGCAGATCGCCGCCCAAGGCATCACCGTCGTGCTGGTCGAGCACGACATGCGGCTCGTCTGGTCAGTGTCCAACCACATCCTGGTGCTCGATCACGGCCGCAAGCTCGCGGAAGGGACCGGCTGGGAGATCCGCCACAACGAGGATGTCGTCGCCGCCTACCTCGGCGAGGGAGGCCGCCATCGCTGAGCCGTTGCTCGAAGTCATGGGTCTGGACGCCCGCTACGGGCCGATCCGGGCGCTTTCGGGCGTCAGCCTGACGATCGCCGGCGGCGGTCTGGTGACACTGATCGGCGGCAACGGCGCCGGCAAGACGACGCTGTTGCGCGTGCTGTCGGGCCTTCTGCCGGCAGCCGCGGGGACCGTGCGGTTGGCGGGGCAGGACATCACTGCCCTGGCCGCGGCCGCGCGGGTGCGCCTGGGCCTGATCCAGGTGCCGGAAGGCCGGCAGGTGCTGGCGCCGCTCAGCGTCGAGGACAACCTCCTGCTTGGCGGCTACACGCGCACCCGGCGCGAGCGGGCAGAGGGATTGGAGCGGGCGTACGCGATGTTTCCGGCGCTCGAACAGCGCCGCCGGGCCGCCGCCGGCCTGCTCTCGGGCGGCCAGCAGCAGATGCTGGCGATTGCGCGTGCACTGATGGCAATGCCGCGCCTTCTGCTGCTGGACGAGCCGAGCATGGGCCTGTCGCCGATCCTGGTCGATGAGGTGTTCGAAACGATCGTGCGCCTGGCTGCCGCCGGTACCACCGTCTTCGTCGTCGAGCAGAATGCCTTCCGCGCGCTCTCGGTCGCTGAGCGCGCCTACGTGCTGGAGGCCGGCCGCGTCATCCTCGAAGGCGAGGCCGCGGCCCTGAAGTCTGACGACCGGGTGCGCGAAGCGTACCTCGGCCTGTAAGCCGCCGGTGTGCGCGTGTCCGGAAGCCCCTTGCCGACGATAAAGGTAAACGCACGGGAGCCGATTGGCTGCCGCAAGCGCAGCCCGGATTTCGCTCTCACTCGGTCCGGGCTTCGGGCTGTAGCGCCTCACAACCCCGCCATCATGGCCGGGCCGAACTGGGCGCGGATGCGGGCGAATAGTTGATCGCGGACGTCGCGGTAGGTTTCCAGGCGTGTCTCCCGGTTGCCCTCGATGATCGAGGGATCGAGCGTGTTCCAAAAGATCACCTCGCACGCCATGGCGCGGGTCAGCTCGACAGCGCGATGCTGCGCTTCAGGCGACAGCGAGACCACCAGATCGAACGACTCGTCTTCCAAGTCATCGAACGATTTCGGCCGGTGGCGGGAGATGTCGATGCCGATCTCGTCCATCACCTGGACCGCAAACGGATCGGCCTCTCCCGTGCGCACGCCGGCGGAATCGACAAAAATCCTGCGGCCGGCCAAGTGCTTCAGGATGCCCTCCGCCATCGGCGAGCGGATGGCGTTCTGGGTGCAGGCGAACAGAACGGCGGACGGGCGAAGGAGCAAGGGGCGCTCAGGCTCGGATGTGCAGGACGCAGACAAGGGTAAACAGGCGGCGCGCGGTATCGGTGTCCATTTCGACATGCCGGCTTAAACGCTCGCGCAAGAGTTCCGCGCCCTCGTTGTGCAGGCCGCGCCGGCCCATGTCGATGGCCTCGATGCGACTCGGCGTCATCAGCCGAATAGCGCTGAAGTAGCTCTCGCAGAGGAGGAAGTAGTCCTTGATCAGGCGCTTGAGCTCGATCAGCGGCAGGGTGAAGCGACCGCACGCGGTCCCGCTGTCCGCGTTGACGCGGAACAGGAGCTTGCTGCCGTCGATGCCGAGGTGAACGGCATAGGGGCCGGGCACGCCGTTGGTCAGGCGAAAGTAGTTGTTCTCCAGGAGGTCATAGAGGGCCGAGCGGCGCTCGTGCTCGATCTGCGGGCTCAGGCGGATGCGCCGCGCTTCTTCCAGGACGATGCTGGCGATACGCGGGCAGGGGGCGATCTGCGGCGCCGCCACGGCCCAAGCCTTCAGCGTCGCGGACGATTGAGGCGAATGGCGACCGAGCGGGCGTGCGCATCAAGCCCTTCGGCTTCGGCGAGCGCGATCGCGGCAGGCCCCAGCGCGCTCAACCCTGCAGCGCCGCAACCAATCACCGTCGTGCGCTTAAGAAAGTCGAGGACGCCGAGGCCGGAGGAGAACCGCGCGCTGCGGCTGGTCGGCAGGACGTGGTTCGGCCCGGCGACATAATCGCCCAGCGCCTCCGGCGTCAGGGGTCCGAGGAAAATGGCGCCGGCATTGCGGACGCGGGCGGCAAACGCGGCGGCATCCCCAATCGCGAGCTGCAGATGCTCCGGCGCCAGACGATCGATCAGCGGCACCGCCTGATCGAGTGTCTCGACGACGATGATGCAGCCCTGCCGCTCCCAGCTCAGGCGTGCGATGTCACGCCGCGGCAGCGTCACCAGGTGCTGGGTGACCTTCTCCGCGACCGCATCGGCAAACGAGCGGTCGTCGGTGATCAGGATCGACTGCGCCGCTTCATCGTGCTCGGCTTGGGCAAGGAGGTCGATCGCGATCCAGTCAGGATCGTTCGTGCGATCGGCGACGATCAACACCTCCGAAGGGCCGGCGATCATGTCGATGCCGACGCGGCCGAACACGCGCCGCTTGGCGGCGGCGACATAGGCATTGCCGGGGCCGACGATCTTGTCCACCGGCGCGATCGTCTCGGTGCCGCAGGCAAGCGCCGCAATCGCCTGCGCGCCGCCGATGCGATAGACCTCCGAGACGCCGGCGAGTTCGGCCGCCGCCAGCACCAGCGGATTGGCACGGCCTTCCGGCGTCGGCACCACCATGACGATGCGCGGCACGCCGGCGACCTTGGCCGGCAAGGCGTTCATCAGCACGGTTGAAGGATAGGCGGCGCTTCCTCCCGGCACATAGAGGCCGACCGCTGCCAGCGCGGTCCAGCGGTAACCCAGCGTCACGCCGTGCTCGTCGGCATAGCTGAGGTCGGCGGGCCGCTGGCGCTGGTGGAAGTCGCTGATGCGCCGGGCGGCAAGCTCAAGCGCCGCCAGCGCGTCCGGCGGGCACAGGCCGCGCGCGCAGGCGATCTCCGCAGGCGCGATGCGCATGTCGGCGACGCTCAAATGCTGATGGTCGAAACGCGCGGTCCAGTCGATGACGGCGCGATCGCCGCGGGTCTCGACATCGGCAATGATCGCCGCCACGGCCTCGTCGACATCGGCCGCGGCTTCGCGCTTCGCCCGCAGGACCAGGGCGAAGTCGGCCTCGAAGCCGGGATCATTGATGTCAAGCGGCCGCGGCATCGAGGCTCGCCCGCAAGCGTTCGATCCAGCGGCCGATCGCGCGTGGTCGTGTCTTCCAGGCGGTGCGGTTGACCGCCAGCCGGGACGTGATTTCGGCAATCGTCTCGACCTCGACGAGGCCGTTTGCTTTCAGCGTGGCGCCGGAGGAAACAAGATCGACGATACGCTGGCAAAGCCCCAGCTTCGGCGCCAGTTCGATCGCGCCGTTCAAGCGCACGCACTCCGCCTGCACGCCGCGGCTGGCGAAATGGCGCTGGGTTACGTTCGGATACTTGGTCGCGATGCGGATGTGGCTCCAGGCGCGCGGATCGTCGTCGGTCGCCAGCTCTTCGGCTTCTGCCACCGCCATCCGGCAGCGGCCCAGCCCAAGATCGAGCGGCGCATAGATCTCGCGGGTATCGAATTCCATCAGCACGTCGTTGCCGGCAATCCCCATCGCTGCCGCGCCGAAGGCGACGAAGGTGACGACATCGAAGCTGCGCACGCGGATGAGATCGAGATCGGGGTGGTTGGTGGTAAAGCGCAGCTGTCGGCTCGCTTCGTCGTCGAAGGCCGGCTCCGGCACGATGCCGGCGGCGCGGATGAGCGGCATCACCTCGGCAAGAATGCGCCCCTTCGGCACCGCCAGGATCATCTTATCGCCGTCCATCGTCGCTGGTATTCTCGAGATTGCCACCGTTCGTCCAGTCCTAGCGGTTTTTCGCGGCGCGCGCCACAGGCTAAGGCGCCCGGCGCAGGACGACGCGCGGGATCTTGACAGGCCGCGCGGCGGGCGCCGCGGCCGGGAGCGGGAGCTTCAGAGCAGCGTCCCTTGATCGCGTTTGCGCGTGTCCTCGCGCTGCGCCTTCTTGAACGCGGTCGGGTCAACCATGGGAATTTGCGGCTTACGACCCTCGAAGAGGTCCCTGATCGTCAAGATCTGGATTTTCGGCACCTTGGCGTGCTGCGGCGGCTCATAGAAGCCGGCCTTAACGGCTTCGGTTTTCATCGGGCCGGTCGGCTCGGCAAGCGTGATGAAAACGCCGACCTTCGCCTGTTCCCGCTCAACCACGTGGGCGAGATCGCGCACCATGGCGACGCTCACGCTCTCCCCGCCCTTCACCGAAACGATTGCTTTTTCGGTCGTCTTGTTGTCCGGCTTGAAATAAATGTGCCCGTCAATGCCGCTGTCGGCGCCTCTCTTCTTGCCGCCGTAGGGGACCGCGTCCACCAGGGAAACGGCCCACCACTGGAACTGATACTTATCCGCCTTGGCAAGCGCCCGCGCGCCGTCGAGATCCTTTGGCGTCCCGTGAACGTCGAACACAATACCCGGTAAGGCGTCCTTAAGGCGCTTTTCGATCAGCGAGATCGCCAGATGCGTGATGTCAATTCCGATCCACTGCCGGCCCAGCTTCTGCGCCGCGTGAATGGTCGTTCCGCAGCCGCAGAAAGGATCAAGCACACTGTCGCCGGGATTGCTGGATACGTGAATAAGGCGTTCAAGGAGGGCGAGAGGTTTCTGTGTAGGGTAACCAAGGCGTTCTCCGCTTGTATTTCCAATTCTCGGTACATCCGTCCAGTTAGTTCCGCATGGCTTTCCCTTGGTCTCGTCGAGATAAATCTTTAAGCCGTCTAACCGCGGCGTTCCGTCCCGCCTAAGAAGTATTCGGCCATCAGAATACCACTTTTCAAGCGTCGGCAGGTCGGCCCCCCATGATCGGTTAGGAGGCGGCTTAGCTCCGCGCCACTCGAACTGACGAGATGGATTTGGCGTGGAAAACGTTAGATTCTCTGCCTTGTAAAGCCTACCAGACGCATCTTTCTTATACCTAGAAAGCTGCGCATTACTATATGATATATACTCAATATTAAAAACAAACTGCCTTGTTTTGCTATAAAACAAAATATAATCATTTTGTTTTAAAAAGCTTTTTGGCATTATATTATGCGAATGCGTCCGAAGCCAAACAATTTCGTTGAGAAAGCGGTCTTTTCCAAAAATAGCATCCAAAACAATTTTTAAATAATGGCTTGCAGTTGGATCACAGTGGAGGTAAAGGCTCCCCGTCTGTTTTAGAACGCGGTGTAACTCCAACAAGCGGACGGCCATCATCGCGATATAAGCCATCATATCGTTTTCTTTGAGAAACGATCGCATCGCCCGGAGCATCTCGGCGGCGTCGGTGTTTCCGCTTCGCATGACCTCGTCGAAGGCGCGCTCGGCGCTGTCGTTCCAGTGCCATGTATCCTCGAAAGCCTCGATCTGAGCGCGCGACTGCTCACCCGTGGGCGCGCGGAAAAGGACGTTATAGGTCGCCTGGCTGTTGAAGGGTGGATCGAGGTAGATGAGGTCAACCGACTCGTCGCGGATGTGTTCGCGCAGAATCTGCAGGTTGTCGCCGTAATAGAGGTTGTTGGTCATCCGCCAGACACAATTCCCTACCTACCCTTGGCCACCGCGATGGCAAGCACGGGTTTGGCGAGGTGATATTCCCCCAAGCGCGCCAAAACGCCGCGCCCTTGTTCGCGCTTTGCGCCGGCACTGCCCTCCCCCTGCCCCCTCCCGCGAGGGGAGGGGCGAAGAACGGGCGGCAACTGCACGCCATGTTATTGTTTCTATTGTAGATCGTATCAGCCGCCGAAATGCCGCGCAAGGCTCAGGCGCGCGTTTTCTCCACCCTTATGGGGACCAGACGGGGGAAAGACCGCATCGACCAGCCGCTCTACTGCCGCCCACCAGACTAGCCACCCGCGTGCCGGCCGAGAGGGGTAGAAGCGCGCCTATTCAGCAGGCGTCATTGCGAGCGGGAGCGAAGCAATCCAGCGCTCATGACGGTCCGAGCTTCGGGATGGCTTCGTCGCTTGCACTTCTCGCAATGACGGCTCAGAAGGGAGCGTGCGCTGCCCGGCGCGTTGCCGCCTCCTCGCGCGAGAGACCCATAGAAGGAATAAGGCCCCCGTGGCCGACGACGCCGAGACCGGCCAGTTTCTCGCCGAACACGTCATCGCGTGGATGGCGCGCTACGACCGGGTCGGGCGCGGGTTCGGCGTCCGTGTGGTGACGGTCGCGCCGTATGCGGTCAGCCTTGCGCTCACCGTGCGTGCGGACATGCTGAATGCGCATGGCGTCTGCCACGGCGGCGTCATCTTCTCGCTCGCCGACTCCGCCTTCGCCTATGCCTGCAATTCGCAGAACGACTCCGCGCTCGCGACCGCCGGCAGCATCCATTTCCTCTCCGCCGCGCGCGAAGGCGAGGAGCTGATCGCAACCGCGCGCCAGGCCGCGCAGCAGAAACGGATCGGCCTCTATGACGTGACGGTGGCGACCACGGACGGGCGCACGGTGGCTCTCTTCCGCGGCAGCTCGTACCGACTTCAGGCGGTGCTGGCGCCGCCCCCGCCCGCTTCCCCGGGTGCCGATGCGGCGGCTGATTCCTGATCGCGATGCAGATCCGCCCTTGCGGCGGCGTTCCAATCGTGCCAAGGGCGTGCGGACAAGCCGGCCAAGAAATAACGAGGGGAGTTGACGCCGATGCGGAGTGCGGGTGCGGCGAGACATGAACTTGACCCGATCGAGATCGCGAGCCGCGATGAAATTACCGCCCTGCAGCTCGAACGCCTGCGCTGGACGCTCAAACACGCCTACGCCAACGTCCGCCATTACCGCGATGCGTTCGACCGGGAAGGCATTCATCCGGACGATGTAACCGAGCTCGGCGAGCTCGCCCGCTTCCCGTTTACAGTCAAGGACGACTTGCGCCAGAATTACCCGTTCGGCCTGTTCGCGGTCCCACGCGAGCAGGTCCTGCGCATCCACGCGTCAAGCGGCACCACGGGCCGGCCGACGGTGGTCGGCTATACCGCCCGCGATCTCTCCACCTGGGCCGACCTCATGGCGCGCTCGATGCGGGCCGCTGGCGGTCGCAAGGGTGACATCGTCCACATCGCCTACGGCTACGGCCTGTTCACGGGCGGGCTCGGCGCGCACTACGGGGCCGAGCGGCTGGGCTGCACGGTGATCCCGATGTCCGGCGGCCAGACGGCCCGCCAAGTGCAACTTATCAGCGACTTCCGCCCGGACATGGTCATGGTGACGCCCTCCTACATGCTGGCGATCGGCGATGAGTTCGAGCGCCAGGGCCTCGATCCGCGCGCGAGCTCACTCAAGGTTGGGCTGCACGGGGCCGAGCCATGGACCAATGCCATGCGCCAGGAGATCGAGCAGCGCTTCGCCATGGATGCGATCGACCTCTACGGCCTGTCGGAGATCATCGGCCCCGGCGTCAGTTGCGAATGCATCGAGACCAAGGACGGCCTGCATATTTGGGAGGACCACTTCTATCCGGAGATCGTCGATCCGGCGACTGGACAGCCGCTGCCCGACGGCCAGACCGGCGAGCTGGTCCTGACCTCGCTGACCAAGGAGGCGTTTCCGGTCATCCGCTACCGGACGCGCGATTTAACCCGCCTGTTGCCCGGCACCGCGCGCTCGATGCGGCGGATGGAGAAAGTGGCGGGGCGCACCGATGACATGCTGATCATCCGCGGCGTCAACGTTTTCCCGAGTCAGATCGAGGAGCTGATCCTCAAGGACTCGCATCTCTCGCCGCATTACGTGCTGGAGATTTTTCGCCGCGAGCACCTTGACGCACTTGATGTGGTCGTCGAACCGCGCCCCGATGTCGGCCACTACGACGAGGCGACGCGGCGCGCCTGTGCTCATAACCTCGGCCGTGCGATCAAGTCCTATCTGGGCTTAAGCGTCGGCGTGCGGATGGCGGAAGTGGGCGAGATTGAGCGCTCGGTCGGAAAGGCCAAGCGCGTCATCGACATGCGGCCGAAGCCGTAATTGTTGGCATTCGCAGCCTTTGGGCGGCATGGCAAGTGCGCTTGCCGATGCCGCCGAACGATAGAGCTTCTGGCGCGCCGTTACCGCGCAGCAGCGGGCAACAGGCGGCCGGGGAGGCGCCATAGGCTTCCGATCGTCTGACCCATCTGACGGCCGAGGCGGGCAACGTCTTTCGCTCGCAGCCCTTCGGCGCGCGTGATGGCTGTCGCAATCTCGCGTTTGGTGGCATCCCTGGGCGGCCACACCGCAAGCTCAAGCAAGTGGCCCGCCTCGGTGTTCAGTGACTTGTCGAATCCGTTCATCGTACAACCTCATTGAAAGGCCGATTGGATTTGAAACGGATCCTCCCAACAACGATCCCGCGCCGGTTATCGGTCGGACCTTAATACTAACCTAGCGCACAATGATGAACGTGGCATGAAGGAGCGGCATCCGCCAGCGGAAAAATGCTGCATTGCAGCAAACGCATGATCGCGTGTGGCTGAGCGGCAACAAGCAGAAGCGGCCCTCCAGCCGCCGCCCGCTGCCGCCTGCGAAGCGGACGGCGCGCGGGGCGGATAGGATAGGATCAGCCCTGGCGTACCTTATAGCGCGGATGCCGCTTGTTGATGACGTAGAGCCGCCCCTTGCGCCGGATAATGATGCAGTTCCGCTCCCGGCTCCTGGCGGTTTTCAGCGAGTTCTTTATCTTCACGGCGCACCTAACACAAGTGAGACATCCGGCGCAGGCGCTGCCGGCTATTCAAGCGAGCGCGGAAGCTAAGGGCGCCAGCGGCGGCTGTCAACCCTTGGGCCGTGTTTCGAAACCGGCGCAACCTTCGATCACGGCCGCGGCCCGCAGCACGGTTTCCTCGTCAAACGGCCGGCCGATGATCTGGAGGCCCAGCGGCAGGCCGCGCCCGCTCAAGCCGGAGGGAACGCTGATGCCCGGCAGCCCGGCGAGGCTGGTCGGCACCGTGAAGACGTCGTTCAAGTACATCGTGATCGGATCATCGAGGCGCTCGCCGATGGCGAACGCGTCCGAGGGCGCCGTCGGCGTCAGAATGACGTCGACGCTGCGAAAGGCGTCCTGAAAGTCGTTGGCGATCAGCGTCCGGACCTTCTGCGCCTTGAGGTAATAGGCATCGTAGTAACCGGCCGACAGCACGTAGGTGCCGATCAGGATCCGCCGGCGGACCTCGGCACCGAAGCCTTGGCCGCGCGTGTTCTGGTACATCTCGTCCAGGCTCGCGCCGGGAACGCGCAAGCCGAAGCGGACACCGTCGTAGCGGGCGAGGTTGGACGATGCCTCTGCCGGCGCGATGATGTAATAGGTCGGCAGCGCATGGCGGGTATGCGGCAGGGAGATCTCGACCGTTGTCGCGCCGGCATCTTCCAGCCAGGCACACCCCCGCCGCCACAGCGCGTCGATCTCTGCCGCCATCCCCTCGATCCGGTACTCGCGCGGAATGCCGATCTTGAGACCGCGGATATTCTGGCCGAGGGCGGCCGTGAAATCCGGCACCGGCACCGGCGCCGAGGTCGAATCGCGCGGATCGTGGCCGACCATGCCCTGCAGCAGCATCGCTGCATCGCGCACGCTGCGTGCCATCGCGCCCGCCTGGTCGAGGCTTGATGCGAAGGCGACGATGCCCCAGCGCGAGCAACGGCCGTACGTGGGTTTGATGCCGACGATGCCGCAGAACGAGGCTGGCTGACGGATTGAACCACCGGTATCGGTACCGGTGGCGGCGAGGCAGAGCCCGGCCGCGACTGCCGCCGCCGAGCCCCCCGACGAACCGCCGGGGACGAGATCCATGCCGTCGACGGGTCCCCAGGGGTTCTTCACCGGGCCGTAGTGGCTCGTGATGTTGGATGAGCCCATCGCGAACTCATCCAGGTTTGTCTTGCCCAGCATCACCGCGCCTTGGGCCTTGAGCTTGGCCGTAACCGTCGATTCGTAGGGCGGCCGGAAGCCGTCGAGGATATGCGAGGCGGCGGTGGTCAGCACGCCTTCGGTACAGAACAGGTCCTTGATCGCGATCGGGATGCCGTCGAGCGGCCCCAGCGGGGCGCCCTGCGCCCACCTCGCCTCCGATTCGGCGGCGCGCTCAAGCGCAAGCTCCGGCGTCTCGGTGATGAAGGCATTGAGGGAGCGGCGGGCCGCCATCGCGTCGAGATGGGCGCGGGTGAGCTCGACGGCGCCGAGCGCGCGCGTCCGCAGCTGCGCGCTTGCCTCGGCAAGCGTCAAGGACGTCAGGCTCACGCTCATTCGACGACCTTGGGAACGGAATAGAAGCAGTCGATCCGCTCTGGCGCGTTCGCCAGCACGCCTTCGCGGCAGTTGCCGTCGGTGATCTCATCGCGGCGCTCAGGCAGCAGCAGGTCGACGACGCTCGTCATCGGTGCCACACCGGCGGTGTCGACCTCCTGCAGCTGTTCGACCCAGCCGATGATGGCGGACAGCTCCCTCCCCAACGGCGCAAGCTGGTCGTCGGCCAGCCTCAGCCGAGCAAGAGCGGCGATGGTGCGGACGGTATCGGGATCGATCGACACTTAAGCCCTCTGCCGGCGGCTGCAACCGCCACGTTTGGAAGGGCCGGAAGCTAGCACCCGCCGCGCCGTCGATCAAGGCGACGGCAGGACCGCTGGCACGGGAAAGGCGTGCCGGCTGCCGCCGCCTCCGGCAACCGGCATCTTCGCTCTCGACCCCGTTAGAATGTCGCACTCAGGGCGGCGATGACACGGCCGTTGGCAAGCCGGTTGCCGCCAAGATCCGCCTGCGTCAGGTCGGTATCGACGTAGGCGAGTGTGAACTTGAGCAACTTGTACGAGAGCGCGGCGCCGATTGTCCAGTCGGTGTAGTCTTGCGCGTCCTCGATCAACTGGCGACCGACGTTGCCGTAGAACGATAATCCGAACGGCTTGATGTCGATCGGTGGCGTGACGGTAACGCCGCCATTGAAATAGTGCGCCTTGCCGGTCGCTCCGAAGAAGTCAGGCGCGTAAAAGTAGTTGCCGCTGAGGGAGACCATGTCATTGACCGTGTAGGTAAGGCCGGTGACGATTTCCCAATAGTCGTAGTTCAGGTGCTCCCCGCCGGACTTGGAGGCACCCGGATAGGCGTAGTAGGCGCCGCCCAGGTTCCAGCCGATGCCGGTATCGCCGATCGTTCCGCGCAAGCCGAACAGCACGTCGATCTCCAGGTTTGCCTCATCACCGTCGTTGAAGTCGACGTTCGAGCCCCAGAACCCGGCGTACGCGGTCGTGTCGTAGATACCGGTGTCGATCGCGTACTCGAGGCTGCCCTGCAGCGCCGGCCCCTTGTCCGTCTGCGAGATCCCGCGGAACGAATAATCAGAGGTCAGCGCGAGGCTGCCGGTGATATCGCCGGGGATGCCATCGTCCTCTTGCTCTTCGGCGAATACGGGTGCGGCGGTAAAGGCCGCGGTGGCCAGACCAAGCGAGGCGGCAAGCAACAGTTTCTTATCAAGCATGCGGTTTTTTCCCTTCTCTTCACGCATCACGAGCGAGGCGCCCGCTTCGGCAAGCCTCGCGCGCCAACAAAGCAAGGCGCGGACCAAGTGTGTTGCGGGTATGCATCACTTGAGGGCACTCACTAGGCCCAATTTTCGGCGCTTTTTTGTTTTGCGAGGCACGGACGGGCCAAGGCTGAGCCTGGCCGGCCCGCGGTCTGCCCAAGAAATGGGCGGAACGCTGCGGTGTTAATCAAACGGGCGACCAGAATCAAGGCTTCGCCTCAAGCCGTCGCCGGCCGTTGAAGCCGCATCGGGCCGCTGTTCCCGGCTGTCGGCGCACGTTATAAGCGCCCGCAGAGTCTCTTGCAGGAGCCGGTGCAGGAGCCGGTTGCGGCCGTGCCCGTCGTCCCATTCGAGCACTTCAGCAGTCTGGTCCCGGCGGGCGCCCGCCTGCTCGGGCTCGACGTCGGATCGAAGCGTATCGGCCTCGCGCTGTCCGATGAGACCCGCACCGTCGCGACCGCCGATCGCGTGTTGGAACGGACCCGCTACGCCGGCGATCTTGAGCGCTTGAGTGCGCTCTGCGCCGAGCATGGGGTCGGCGGAATCGTTGTCGGATTGCCAGTCAGCATGGACGGCAGGCAAGGTCCGCAGTGCCAGCGCGTGCAGCAGTTCGCGCGCGACCTGCTGGTCCGGATCGACTTGCCGCTCGCCTTCTGGGATGAGCGCCTCTCGACCGCCGCCGTTGAGCGGATGCTGATCCGCGAGGCGGATCTGAGCCGCAAGCGAAGGCGGGCCGTCGTCGATCGCGCCGCAGCTGCTTATATTCTGCAGGGCGCGCTCGATGCCATGCACGCACGGCGCCACACCCTGAAGACAGCCGGGGACGGGGCCTGATGACGGTCGTCTTGGGCCTGGCACCGGTTTTTGCCATCATCCTGCTCGGTTACATCCTGCGGCGGCGGGCCAGCGTGCCGGACAGCTTCTGGCCGGCGGCCGAGCAGATGACGTTCTATCTGTTCTTCCCGGCGCTCCTGCTCACCAACACGGCGCAAGCGAACTTTGCCGCTCAGTCGCTGGGGGGGATGGTCGGTGCCGTCGTCAGCGCGGTGCTGATCGTGCTGGCGCTCGCAATCGCGGCTGCGCGCGCACTCAGGCTCGACGGCCCGGCCACGAGTTCCCTGATCCAGGGCGCGATCCGACCGAACGTCTACTTGGCGACCGCGACCGCCGCCGCCCTCGCGGGCGATGCGGGCCTGATCGCCGTCAGCCTCTGCATTGCCGTCGTCGTGCCGCTGGTGAACGTCATCGCCGTGGTCGCGCTCGTCCGCTGTGCCACGCCGGGTGCGGCCGCGCGGTCGGGCCTCATCCCACTCGCGGTGTCGATCGCCCGCAACCCGCTGATCGTTGCCTGCCTGGCGGGACTCGCGTTGAACGCGCTGGCGATCCCGTTGCCGCCGGTTGTTGGTCCTCTCCTGCAGATTCTCGCCCGTGCCGCCCTGCCGCTCGGTCTGCTGGCGGTGGGAGCAGGTCTCGACCTGCAGGCAAGCCGGCGCGCCGGGCCGGCCGTGGTGGCGGCGGCCGGGCTCAAGCTCGTTGCTCTGCCGCTGATCACGCTCGCACTCTGCAGCGCGTTCGAACTGACCGGCGTGCCGCGGCTCATCGGCATCATGTTCGCGAGTCTGCCGATTTCTGCCTCGGCCTACGTCATGGCGCGGCAGATGGGCGGTAACGCGCCGATGCTGGCAAGCGCGATTACCGCGACCACGATCGGCGCCGCCGTCACCATGCCGCTTCTCCTGGCTGCGATAAGTTGAAGCAGTGCCGCCTTCCTTGCCTCGTCGCCCGCTGCCTGTATAGTCCTTCGCTCATGGTTGCAGCAGACACCCAGTCGACCTTTCGTCACCGTCACCTGCTTGGCATCGAGGGCCTCTCGCCGCCCGAAATCCTGGTGCTGCTCGATCGATCCGAGCAGTTCGTCGAGCAGAATCGTCGTCCGGACAAGAAGCAGACGCTCTTGCGCGGCCGCACGGTGATCAACCTGTTCTTCGAAGCTTCGACGCGGACGCGCACCTCCTTCGAGCTGGCCGGCAAGCGCCTGGGCGGCGACGTTATCAACATGACCGTATCGACGAGTGCGGTCCGCAAGGGCGAGACCCTGTTGGACACGGCGATGACGCTGAACGCCATGCATGCCGACGTGCTGGTCGTTCGCCATCCCGCCTCGGGCGCGGTCAAGTTGTTGTCGGAGAAGGTCAATTGTGCCGTCATCAATGCCGGCGACGGCAGCCACGAGCACCCGACGCAAGCGCTCCTGGATGCGCTCACAATTCGCCGCCGCATGGGCCGGCTCTCGGGGCTCAAGGTCGCGATCTGCGGCGATATCGCGCACTCCCGGGTCGCCCGGTCGAACATCCACCTGCTCAACACGATGGGGGCGAGCGTGCGGCTGGTGGCGCCGCGCACGCTGTTGCCGGCGGCCGTCGAACGGCTCGGCGTCGAGGTGTTTCATGACATGCGGCGTGGTCTCGAAGGCGTTGACATCGTCATGATGCTGCGGCTGCAGACGGAGCGCATGCAAGACACCCTGATCCCGTCGATCCGCGAGTATTTCCGTTTCTTCGGCCTCGATTACGAGAAACTGGCGCGTGCCAATGCCTCGGCGCTCATCATGCATCCGGGCCCGATGAACCGCGGCGTCGAGATCGATTCGCTGGTGGCGGACGATTACAGCCGCAGCGTCATCCGCGAGCAGGTGGAGATGGGGGTTGCCGTCCGTATGGCCTGCCTTGATCTGCTGACGCCGCAGGTGCCGGACGGCGAACGGCGTAACGTGTGAAGCGGGCAGCGGAGGCCAGCGATGTCGCAGAAGTCGGTGCCCGAGGATCGCCGCGTCGCCTATGTCAACGCCCGCCTGCTTGATCCCGCGGCCCGCCTCGATCAGCCGGGCGGGCTCATCACCCAAGGCGAGCTGATCGCCGACTTCGGCCCCCACATCAAAGCCGACGGGCTTGGGGCCGATATCGAAGTCGTCGATTGTGGCGGGCAGTGCTTAAGTCCCGGCCTGATCGACATTCGCGTTCAACTCCGCGAGCCGGGCGAGGAGCACAAGGGCACGCTGGCGTCGGGCGGTCACGCTGCGGCCGCCGGTGGAATTACGTCGCTCGTCTGCCTGCCGAACACCCATCCGGTCATCGACGACGTCTCGATCGTCGAGTTCGTCGCCCGGCGCGCCCGCCTCTTGGGCCTGACCAAGGTCTATACCTACGGTGCCGTGACCAAGGGTCTGGAAGGCTGCGAACTCGCCGAGATGGGGCTCCTGGCCGAGGCCGGCGCGGTCGCCTTTACCGACGGCGCCAAGGCGGTGGTCAGCGCGCGGGTTATGCGGCACGCGCTCGACTATGCGCGCACCTTCGGCCTGTTGATCGTTCAGCATCCGGAGGAACCGACGCTTGCCCAAGGCGGCGACATGAACGCCGGCGAGATGGCGACCCGGCTTGGCCTCCGCGGCATTCCCGCCGTCGCCGAGGTGATCATGGTCGAGCGCGATCTGCGTCTGATCGAGCTTACCGGCGGCCGCCTGCACTTCGGGCACCTGTCGACGGCGGCCGCGATCGAGGCCGTGCGCCGGGCCAAGGCTAAGGGTCTCGCCGTCACGTGCGACACCGCGCCGCCCTACTTCGCGCTGAACGAGAACGCGGTTGGCGACTACCGCACCTTTGCCAAGCTGTCGCCGCCGCTGCGCGCCGAGGAAGACCGCCTGGCGGTGATCGAAGGTCTGCTCGACGGCACCATCGATGCGATCGGCTCCGACCACACACCGGAGGATGAAGATTCCAAACGGCTTCCGTTCGCGCAGGCCGCGTTCGGCGGCATCGGCCTGGAAACTTTGCTGGCGGTATCGCTTGAGGTTTACCACAACGGCCGCGCGTCGCTGCTCGATGTCCTCAGCTGGCTGACCTGGCGGCCGGCGGATCTCCTGCTTCTGGCGGGCGGGCGGTTCGCAAAGGGTGCGGCAGCCGACCTGACGCTGTTCGATCCGGAACGGCCGTGGCAGGTACGCGAGCATGAACTGTTGAGCAAGTCGAAGAACACACCGTTTGATTACAGGCCGTTGCAGGGCCGGGTGCTGCTCACCATCGTCGACGGCCGGCGCGTGTTCGATCTAACGCGCGCCAAAGGGATCGGCTGATGGCCGAGCCAGACGGAGCACCGGCACTCCTCGTGCTGGCCGCGGCGGTGGCAGGCTACCTCGTGGGCGCGGTCCCCTTCGGCCTGCTGTTGACGCGGCTGGCCGGCCTCGGCGACATCCGCTCGATCGGCTCCGGCAACATCGGTGCCACCAACGTCTTGCGCACCGGCAGCAAGCCGCTGGCGCTGGCAACTTTGCTCCTGGATGGCGGCAAGGGTGCCGTCGCGGCGCTGGTGTTCGGCCAATGGGGAACGATCGCGGGGCTCCTCGCCGGCGTCTCTGCCGTACTCGGCCACAACTTTCCCGTCTGGCTCAGGTTCAAGGGCGGCAAGGGGGTGGCAACAACGTTTGGCACGACGCTGGCGCTCGCTTGGCCGGTGGGCCTCGCCGCGTGCGCGCTGTGGCTGGGGATGGCCGCCGTCTTCCGCATCTCCTCGCTCGCAGCGTTAACGGCGCTCGCGGCGCTGCCCCTCCTGATGTGGGGGATCGCCGGGCCGATGCATGCGGCGGCGGGCCTGGCGCTAGCGGTCTTGGGATTCCTGCGCCACAAGGACAATATCCACCGGCTGCTCGCTGGCACAGAGCCCCGGATCGGCAGCGGCAAAGCGGGCAAGGAGAGAGCGAACCGCGAACAGCCTGTTGACGAGTTCCGCCGACCCTGACTCCATGGGCGTGTGAGGCTGACCTCGGTGCGCACGGACTCGATATCGCTGCCGAGCTTGTTGGGCCGGTGGCCGGTGATGCCGACGCGCAAGACGAGGCGCGCCTTCGGCGGATGCGCGGAGCCCTGCGCCATGTCCCAGACCCTCCCCACCAAACGGGCGCCTACCGCGCCTTCTAGGGTTGTATAAACCTGATCCGGGGGCAAAACGTAAGCGCGCGGCCGACCCTACGGATTGACGCTAATCGACTTCCCACATGGCGCAGCCGTTGTTTGACCTGACCCACGCTTCGGTGTAGGCAGAAGCAGGGTTTCTGCCTTCGCAGTTGCGAGAAAAAAGGGGAGCGAGACAAACATGAAGCTGCCTTCGCAATTCTACAAACCGCTTGCCGCCGGCGCACCGCAGCCAGTGCGCGAGCTGCCGGTCCGGCCTGAGCGGATGATCCATTTCTTCCCGCCGCACCTGGAAAAGATCCGCGCCAAAGTGCCGGAAATGGCGAAGCAAGTCGACATTCTGCTGGGCAACCTCGAGGATGCCATCCCGGCCGATGCGAAGGAAGCGGCGCGCGCTGGCTTCATCGAGGTCGCCAAGGCCTGCGACTTCGGCGACACCGCGCTGTGGACGCGCGTCAACGCGCTCAACAGCCCGTGGGTGCTGGAAGACATCGACGCGATCGTCCGTGAGATCGGCGACAAGCTCGACGTCATGATGATCCCCAAGGTCGAAGGGTCGTGGGACATCCACTTCGTCGACCAGTATCTGTCGCTCCTGGAAGCGCGTTATCAGGTCAAAAAGCCGATCCTGATCCACGCGCTTCTGGAAACCGCTCAAGGTGTGAAGAACATCGAGGAGATCGCCTGCGCCAGCCCGCGCATGCACGGCTTCAGTTTGGGTCCGGCCGACCTCGCCGCCTCGCGCGGGATGAAGACGACTCGCGTCGGCGGCGGTCATCCGCTTTACGGCGTGCTCGCCGACCCGGTGGAGGGTAAGGCCGAGCGCGCCTTCTCGCAGCAGGATCTGTGGCACTATACGGTCGCCAAGATGGTTGACGCCTGCCAGTCGAATGGCCTTCGCGCCTTCTACGGGCCGTTCGGCGACATCCGCGACGAGGCGGCGTGCGAAGCACAGTTTCGCAACGCATTCCTCATGGGCTGCACCGGCGCGTGGTCGCTGGCGCCCAACCAGATTGCGATTGCGAAGCGCGTGTTCAGCCCGCAGGTCGACGAGGTGTTGTTCGCCAAGCGGATCCTCGACGCACTGCCGGGCGGCTCGGGCGTTGCCATGCTGGACGGCAAGATGCAGGACGACGCGACCTGGAAGCAGGCGAAGGTGATCGTCGATCTCGCCAAACTGGTGGCCAAGAAGGATCCGGACCTCGCGACCGCCTACGGTTTTTGACGCGCGGTTGGACCTTGGCGCGGGCGGTGCGGCGCGAGGACGCCCATCCGCCCGCCTGCCGCAACTGTGTCAAAGCTGGAAATAGAAGAAAATTGTAATGGGTGCAGCCATGGCGACCAAGACAAACCCCGGTAACTACTTCGAAGACTTCCGCCTGGGCCAGGAGATCCGGCACGCGACACCGCGAACCATCACCTCGGGCGACATGGCCCTCTATACTGCCGTGTATGGCACGCGGTTTGCGGTCAATTGCTCGGACGAGTTCGCCCGCGGCTTAGGCTTGCCGCGAGCGCCCATCGACGACATCCTGGCGTTCCACATCGTCTTCGGCAAAACGGTGCCGGATATCTCGCTCAATGCCGTTGCCAACCTCGGCTATGCCAGCGGTCGCTTCGGCGAGCCGGTCTATGTCGGCGATACCGTCTCGACAACGTCGACCGTGATCGGCCTGCGACAGAACAAGGACGGCGCCAGCGGCATCGTCTATGTGCGTTCGATCGGCACCAACCAGCGCCGCGAGATGGTGCTCGACTATTGCCGCTGGGTGATGGTGCGCAAGCGGAACATTGAAGCGCCGGCCCAATCTCCGGTCGTGCCGGAGCTGCCGGAAGCGGTTCAGGCCGGCGATCTCATCGTCCCGCACAAGATCCATATCGGCAGCTATGACTTCGACCTCGCGGGCAGCCGTTTCGTCTGGGACGACTACGAGCAGGGAGAGAAGATCGACCACGTCGACGGCATGACCATCGAGGAGGCGGAGCACATGATGGCGACCCGCCTCTACCAGAATACCGCCAAGGTGCATTTCGACGCCCTGATGCAGAAAGGCAGCCGCTTCGGCCGCCGATTGATCTACGGCGGGCACATCATCAGCCTCGCGCGTGCGATTTCGTTCAACGGCCTCGCCAACGCCTTCAAGGTCGCAGCCATCAACGGCGGCCGCCACGTCGCCCCGACGTTCGCCGGCGACACCATCTACGTCTGGTCGGAGGTGATTGCGAAGATGGAGTTGAGCGGGCGGCGCGATGTCGGCGCCTTGCGTTTACGGACGGTTGCCACCAAGGACAAGCCATGCGCAGGCTTCCCCTACAAGGACAGCGCCGGCACCTACGATCCGGCCGTGGTGCTCGATTTCGATTACACGGTTCTGCTGCCAAAACGGGTGTAGCGGCGGCTGCGATCCGGCCGCCGCCCTGATGTCGGCGTGAGATCGCAGCTTCATCTGTGGTATACCTTTCGTCCACTTATGATTCGGTTCGAACCGCATTCCGCCTGGATGGTGAGCGAGGGGCGTGCAAGCCATGCGCATGAGCGCGTTCTGGTCCCGGATCACGGTCGTGCTGGCACTGTTGGCGGTCGCCTGCGCCGGCCCCGAGGAGCCAAAACGCAAGAGGGTTGAGGTCAGCCGCTACCTGCTGCAGGTCGAAGAGCACCAGACCGGCTCCTTCGAGTCTCTTCAAGCAGCAGCAGCCAATGGCGATGCCCAGGCCAAGCACGCGCTTGGCGTGGCTTATGCCGAGGGTTGGGGCGTTCCCACCGATCCGGTTGCTGCCGTGAGCCTGTGGCGTGAAGCCGCGGCGCAGGACGACCCGGATGCGCAGAACGCGCTCGCAGTCGCACATGTCCAGGGCTACGGCGTGCAGCGGGATATGGACGAAGCCCTTCGCCTGTGGCGCCGTGCAGCCGAGCAAGGCCAGACCTTGGCGCAGTACAATTTGGGCAACGCGCTCGTGGTCACCGCACAAGACCGGCCGCAGGTCGCGGAAGGGATCGCGTGGCTGCGGAGGGCTGCCGACGATGGCGATGCGCAAGCACAGTTCGTGCTCGCCAACCTCCACTATACGGGACAGGGGGTAGCGCGTGACGCAGCCGAGGCAACGCGGCTGTGGCAGATGGCGGCGGCACAGGGACATCGCGAGGCTGCGACCGCACTCGTGCACCCGGAGCGGGTCACCGCCGAGCCACCGGCGGACATCCCCTTCCCTGTCGCGCTTCGCGATGACGATCCCCTGCTCCCGCCTTCTCTGCACGACGGCCCTGCGGTTCGGCCCGAGGGGAGAGAAGGCGCGTCCCGCGCAACCGCGCCCGTCATGGCGCAAGCAGCACCGCGCCTTGACGGTGCCAACGAGCGGTCCGCGCGCGCGAGCAAGCTATCACCGCCCCGGGCTGGCAAACGTATGAAAGGGACGGCAGCGGTCGGCCGCGCGAACAAACAGCCGACGAAGGCCGCGGTGGACAAGGGGCGAGGCAGCAAGCGCGTTGTCGTTCCTGCTGCCGGCAGCTCACGCTCCGGAACGGCAACAGGCAAGAGTACGGGCAAGCCAAAGCCGGCTGCGCGCGTTGCCATGCCGACGGCGAAGCCGGCTGCTGCCAAAGGAGGTGCAGCAAAGAGCGCGCCGGCCAAAGCGGCAAAAGCGCGATCCCGCTGATGCACTGCTGACGCCGTTATCGGCGCCGCAGAAGTGAGCCCAGGATGCCGCGCACGACTTCGCGGCCGAGCTGGCTGCCGAGGCTGCGCGCAGCGGTCTTGACCAGGGTTCCGGCGATGCTCTCGGGCGGGCGCGGGGCGCGGCGCTGGCC
>JBATPX010000171.1:0-47829 GCA_049291695.1 Defluviicoccus sp. | reverse complement strand
ACCGCTTCCGGGCCGATGCCGTGACCGCGCAGGATGCGCTCGTGCGAGTCCATGCACATGCCGCAGCCGTTGATCGCCGACACCGCCGTCGACCACAGCTCGAAATCGGCTTTCTCCGCGCCCGGCTTGGCAATCGCGTTCATGCGCAGTCTCGCTGGCATGCTTTGGTATTCCTTCGCCGAGACGAGGTGGGTGAAGCGATAGTAGATGTTGTTCATCCCCATCAGCGCGGCGGCCGTCTTGGCCGCGTTGAGTTCCGGCTCGCTCAGCGCCGGGCCGAAAACCGCCACCACCATCTCGCGGAGGAACGGCTGCCGGGTCGCGCAGGCCGCCGCAATGAAGGTGCCGGCGCGCTGGCGCTCTGTCAGCGCCGGTTCGGTCGCGAGCGTGTCGAGGTTGAGGCGCAAATCGCGCGCGTAATCCGGCACGGCCGCCTTCAAGGCATCGAGGGTCATCGGTGTTATATCTCCTTGTCGCTTAAGGGCGGCGCCCCGCACGGAACGGGGCGCCGGTTGGATGAAGCGCGTCAGGCCACCTTGAGGACCGGCTCGCCTTTCTGCCAATTGCAGGGGCACAGTTCGTCGGTCTGCAGGGCATCGAGGACGCGCAGGACCTCGTTCGGGTTGCGGCCGACGCTCAAGTCGTTGACCGAGACGAAACGGATGACGCCCTCCGGATCGACGATGAAGGTCGCCCTGAGGGCCACGCCCTCGCTCTTGTCGAGGATGCCGAGCGCGCTCGAGAGCTCGCGCTTGATATCGGCCAGCATCGCAAACGGCAGCTCCTTGAGGTCGGCATGATTCTGCCGCCAAGCCAGGTGGACGAACTCGGAGTCGGTGGAAGCGCCGTAGACCACAGTGTCGCGGTCGGCAAACGCGCTGTTCAGCGCGCCGAAGGCCGCAATTTCGGTCGGGCAGACGAAGGTGAAGTCCTTCGGCCAGAAGAACACCACCTTCCATTTGTCCGGCTCGCTTCGATCGCTCACGTCCGTGAACGCGGTTTTCGGATCGCTCGAAACGACAGCCTTCAGGTTAAAGCTCGGAAACGTGTCGCCAATCGTCAGCATGGGACCTCCTCGGGTCATCTGGAATTTCGATACCCCTACGTAGCCCCTTGCCGGTGTTCGATCCAATGAATAGAATTGAAAGAAGTAATCGAAGAAGTTGATGATGCGTCTGCCCACCCTGCGCCAGCTGCGCCACCTTGTCGCCCTTGCCGAGCACTGCCACTTCGGCCGGGCTGCCGCTGCCGTGCACGTCACCCAGTCGACCCTGTCGGCAAGCCTGCGCGAGCTGGAGGAGACGCTGGGCGCAGCGCTGGTCGACCGCACGCAGCGCCGGGTGGTAGTGACCCGGCTCGGCAACGAGGTGGTGCGGCGCGCGCAGGCACTGCTGCAGGGTGCGGAGGATCTGGTTCGCCTTGCCAATGCCGCTTCAGAGCCGCTCTCCGGTCCCCTCTATCTGGGTGCGATCCCGACCGTGAGCCCGTTCCTGTTGCCGCGTGTCCTGCCCGGCCTGCGTCACACGTACCCGAAGCTCAAGCTCTATCTGGTCGAGGACTTGACCGACCGCTTGGTCGAACGGCTGCACGCCGGCACGCTCGATGTCGTCATTCTCGCGCTCCCGTGCGAGTACGGCGCCGGCGAGGTGTTCCCGATCGGCCATGATCCGTTCCGCCTTGTCCTGCCGGACGACCATCCGCTGGCGCGGCTCACCAGCGTGCCGACCGAGAGCATCCGGGCCGAGCCGCTGCTGCTGCTGGCGGATGGCCACTGCCTGCGCCAGCATGCGCTGGCCGCGTGCGATCTGGCAGCCGCGCGCGCCGGCGAAGGCTTTGCCGCCACCTCCCTGCCCACCCTGGTGCAGATGGTCGATAACGGCTTAGGGCTGACGCTGGTACCGCAGCTTGCGCTCGATGCCGGCATCCTCAACGGCACCCGGCTGGTCGCACGGCCCGTGACGGGGGAGGCCGCGCAGCGCGAGATCGGCCTTGTCTGGCGCAAAGGCACCGCCCGCGCCGACGAATTCACGCTGCTCGGCCGGGAGCTGCAACGACGCTTCGAGAGCTGAGGCGCCCTGCAGGAGCCTGCGTGGAGTAAAGCGCATTGCGCGGGCATCTTGCTGACCCGCCACGTGCTAAGGACCCCTCACGCAAACATCAGGCGGCCGCGCGGCTTAGGGATGGCGCGACCCATCTCCCTTGCTGTCTCGATCCACTCGGCCATGACGACTTCGAGATTGCGGAGCGCCTCGCCGTGCGTCTTGCCGTCTGCCATGCACCCCGGCAGTTCCGGCGCTTCCGCGACAAACGCCTGATCCTCCGCGCTCCAGTAAATGATGACTTCGTACTTGAGGTTCATCTACAGCTCCAACGTATACTTGAGGATAACGCCACGGACCTGTCGAACCTGATACGCCTTCGCTTTCGCTCCTAAGGGCTGCAGGTTCATGATCTCATCAACCCCATCCCGGGTGAAGATGTGGTGATCGCCGCGAATTCGTTCAGCGAAACCCAACGCCAGCAGCAAGCCACGCAGATCTGCAAACGCGATGTTCGCATCGGCTCTGCCGAGCACGATGTGCTGCAACGTCTTATCGTGCTTTGTCATCCCCCGCAGCCCGCGCAGGTCAGAGACCACCACGCAGTTTGACGCACGCGTTGCACCGCGTCGAGAAAATCCATCCGGCGGATCATGCTTCGTTGTAGATCCGCTCTACGCGCTGGCGGCGTGCGATCTCGCAGCCGCCCGCGCCGACGAATTCACGCTGCTCGGCCGGGAATTGAAGCGCCGTTTCGAGAGCTGAGGCGCCCTTCAGCCTACCGCCTGGTCGTCGTTGATGGCGCAACGCAGCGACTGGGCCGGACCCGAGCAAGGGGTTGATCACCAACGGCCGCCGCCTCACATCCAAGGTTCCATGGAGACGGTCAAGGAGAGAGCGGGTCATGAAAGTTCTGGTCGTCAGCGCGCGGTCGTATGACCGTGACAGTCTAACCGCTGCCAACGTCGATCATCACGACCTGCAATTCAGCGAAAGCAAACTCACGGCGGTGACGGCCAGCATGGTGATCGGTTTTCCGGCCGTCTGCGGCTTCGTCAACGACCGTTTCGATGCGGACGTTCTCGCGACGTTGGCGCAGAATGGAACCCGGCTGGTGACCCTGCGCAGCACCGGATTTAATAACGTCGACCTCAAAGCGGCGGAAGCACATGGCATAACTGTCATGCGGGTCAGTAACTATTCGCCGTATTCGGTGGCCGAATTCGTCGTCTGCCTGATTCTGGCGCTCAACCGCAAGGTCCATAAGGCTTATTTGCGCGCACGCGAGGAATACTTCCTGCTCGATGGTCTGCTCGGCTTTGATTTGCATGGAAAGGCCGTCGGCATCGTCGGCACTGGCAAGATTGGCCGGGTGCTCGCTGGTATCCTCAACGGCTTTGGCTGCCGGCTTCTGGGCTATGACATTGTCGAGGACCCGGCCTGCCAAGCGCTTGGCATGAAGTACCTGCCACTCGACGACGTGCTCGCGCAGGCAGATATCGTGAGCCTGCACGCGCCGCTGACGCGCGAGACCTATCACCTGATGAACGAGCGAACCATCGGGCTGACGAAAAAGGGGGCCATGCTCATTAACACTGGCCGCGGTGCGCTGATCGACACCAAGGCACTGATCAAGGCCTTGAAGAGCGGTCACCTCGGCAGCGCGGGGCTCGATGTCTACGAGGAGGAGGAGGGGATCTTCTTCCACGACCTTTCGGGCCAAGTCATTTCCGATGACGTGTTTGCCCGCTTGCTGACCTTTCCGAACGTCATCGTTACCGGTCACCAGGGCTTCTTCACGCGCGAAGCGCTGCACGATATCGCGACAGCGACGATGCAGAACCTGCGTGACTTCGCCGCCGGCAGGAGCAATGCGAATGCGCTGACAGCTGGCCCGCTGGTCACGGCGCCCGCTTGAGAGGAGGACGCGCCACGGCGCGCGGTCCGGGTCAGTCACCGAGACGATCCAATCTCCTTCGCTCTTCGTAGCTGAACTACGGAGATGGGCTTTGAGGAGTGGATGAGATGTCGATTATCGGGCGACTTTCCGCGGCGGCAGGGGCCACCTTAGCGCTCGTTGGACTGAGTGCGGCGCAGGCGGACGGGCAGGGATCAGCGGCAACCCAAGACGCTTTCGCCTTCAGCTTCACCGGCATCAATGGGGAGCCAATGCCGCTGTCGCAGTTCGCGGGCAAGGCCGTCCTCGTCGTCAACACCGCCTCTCAGTGCGGTTTCACGCAGCAGTACGCCGACCTTCAGCGCGTTTGGCAGACGTATCGCGATCGTGGTCTCGTCGTGCTGGGCGTACCGTCGAACGACTTCGGCGGCCAGGAGCCTGGAACCGAAGCGGAGATCAAGGCCTTCTGCGAGGTGAACTTCGACGTTGATTTCCCATTGACGGCGAAGGAGCACGTAAAGGGTTCTTCGGCACATCCGTTCTATCGCTGGGCCGCTGACCAAGTTGGCGCGCTGGCAACGCCGAAGTGGAATTTTCACAAGTACCTGATCGCTCCGGACGGTCGCCTGGTCGGCTGGTTTTCGACCGTCACGCGGCCAACGTCGCAAGCGGTAACGTCGGCCATCGAACAGCATCTGCCGAAGATGGATACGCGTGGTTGAGGGAGGCAGAGACGCCATCGCGTATTGCCGATCCGGCGGGCTCGGCGGTTTCGGGGACATCCGGCGGTTTCGGAGACCTGCTGCGAATAGCATGATTTCGAGGACATGATGCGCATCTCACCGGTCTGCGCCAGATTCTCGCGGTTTGGGACTTGGCTTGCGGCGGCGCAGCGTGCAACCGAAAGTGAGGCTCGATCATCTTTGAAGGCCGGCTCGGCACCGCCTCGCTGGCCCCGAGGGCAACCCGTACCCGACCGAACACCCGCGGCAAGCCCGCGTCTGGCAGAATAGGCGGCAGGCATTCGCTGCGGAATGGGAGCCGTTCGACCACGGCATCTCATCCGGCAAATGGCGGCCCTTGCTCGAATCCGCTCTCCCGCACCGCGAGCACCGAGCAGCCGACCCGCTCAAGCGCGGCGGCCCGTGGGCCGAACGACCAAGCGAAGCTTAATGGTTGCTGCGCGGGCTACAGCTTGCCGCCAGTTCTGTGTCATGTCGCCCGAACCTCTCACCACCCTTTTCAGCAGCCTGTTAGTGATTTGGCAACCGGTGCGCCGGTAGTCTTCCGACCTTTATGCGAGTCACCGGACAATCGGGCTGGAATGCGCGCACGACACACCAAATCGTCGAGCCTACCAGTGACCGCCGTCGGTGCAATGCCAAAAGAACCCGCGAGCGGCCTAGCACGCGGCGCTCATCACGCCTGCGCTGCCGACCGCGGCGCCGAGCGTTGCGGCATGGCAAAGTTGGTAACGGCGGAAGGAGCCGGCTCCGCCGTCGAGTTTGCGCTCATATCGCCTCTTCTGTTCGCGCTCTTGTTAGGCATTATTCAGTTTGGGACGATTTTCTTTACGTTTAACACGATGTCGCAAGTCAGGCGTGACACCGCGCGGCGGATGGCGGTCGGCGACCTCACGACCGTATCCGAGGCGCGGGCCCACGCAACGAGCTTGTTGCCGGCGTGGGCCCAAGGGGCGACGATTGATCCAAGCTTCAGCGCCGAGACGGCACGCGTCGTCATCAGCATCGGCCTCGCGGAGGCGTCGCTGGTTGACTTTCTGGGCTTGTTCTCCGAACAAACAATAGAAACAGTCGCTGAAATGATAAAATAAAGGATGCCTTTTTTTGTGCACGTTCCTCGCTTCACAATACAACGCCCCGTCAGGCTGTGGGCAAGCGAATCCGGATCGATCGGCGTATTCATTGCGCTGAGTGGCGTCCTCCTCTGTGGATTTGCGGCGCTCGCTGTTGACGCCGGGTTACTGTATTTTAACAAGACAGAACTTCAGAATACAGCCGATGCCGTTGCCTTAGCGGCGCTTGCCGACGTCGGCGATGCGACGCGCGTCGCGGCCACGGCGGTTCTTTACGCGCAAAAGAACTTGGCGCAACAAGCGGGCGCTTCTGTCGAGGATGAAGATGACGACGCCGAAACGGCCGAGCCGCTGACGGCCGATGTCGTTGCCGTTCAGGGCCAATGGGATGGAACAACACGTGTCTTCACCGCGACGGACACCGCGCCCAACGCGGTCCGCGTCGTCGCCAGCCGGACCGAGGCGACGGGAAATGCAAGGGAACTCTATTTTGCCCGTGTTCTCGGCCACGATCGCATGGATGTTAGCGCCAGCGCCGTTGCCTACCGCAAGACCGCGCACTGCTTGATGGCATTGGAGCCGGTTGGCAGGGAAGCGTTGTTCCTGAACTCGGCAAGCGACCTCGACGCCACCGACTGCTCCGTCTATGTCGCTTCCCGGGGTGAATCGCCAGCGTTGCGAACGAACAGCGGCGGCAGCGTAACCGTGGAGGCTGATCAGCAGATTTGTGCCGACAGCTATTCAGGGGGCGGATTGAGCCAGACCCCGGCGGCGAACTGCCCGCCGCCCGCGCCCGTCGATCCCTGGGCGGGCACGGAAATGCCCTCGGTTGGTGCGTGCGGCGGCAGCAATACCGACTTGACCATCGAATCCAACACGACGTTGTCGCCCGGAACATACTGTAAGAAGTTAGAAATAAATAACAGTACCACCGTGACTCTCAATCCTGGCGTTTATGTCCTTCGTGGCGCTTTGTTGAAGGTAAACTCAGGTGCAACCCTTCGCGCAGCACCGGGTGGCGACGGTGTATTTTTCTATCTGGTGCGTGACGCCAGCTTTGGCGATTCGACGATCGACGTGAATGCCGATTCGACAGTCAAGCTTTGGCCGCCTGCATCAGGAGCCTATGAGGGCCTGCTTTTTTACAGCCACACTGACAACGCCGTCGATAAAGATCAAATCATTAACAGCCACAGCGGCGGTTACCTTAAGGGGAGTGTTTATTTCCCGCGCAGTCGCGTCGTGCTCAACAGCTTTGGTCACGTCAACGCATCGTGCGGTTCGTGGGCAGCGAACAGCTATTTGTTTAACTCAGACTCGACCTTCGCGATTGAAGCCGGCACAAGGCAAAGCTGCGGCTTCGCCATCCCCTTCGAGAGCGCAAAAAACGGCGCGCTGGTCAAATAGAGGTTGCGTGGACAGGTTACGCGCGGAGTTCCGGAGACAGCGCGTAGGTCAATGGCCGAAGGCGTTTTTTGACGCATGCGTTGCGCCAGGGCAGTCGCCGATCGGTCCGGCGTACCGCTCGCCGCCAATGCTCACCAACGCCGTGGACGCTAACGTACCCACACGGAGAGGTGTCAACCATCTATCCGGTTAATCTGTTTACGATCTATCCCGTTCGGACCCTTCAACGCCCTCACCCCAACTCTCTCCCGCAAGCGAGAGGGTGAGGGGGTGCCGCGCACCCTTCGCCGCGCCTCCGGCAGCGAAGCCGCGGACGAGGGGCTCTTGCCTTCGTCCGCGGGTCCGGTGCCGGCCGGGGAACAGGCGCGGCGCGATTTTAACCGCCGACCTCGCTCACCGGCACGCCGAGCGCATCCGCCACCCCCTTGCCGTAGGCCGGATCCGCCTTCAGGCAATTGCGGATATGGCGGATCTGAATGTCCCGCGGCGCTTCGCCGATCGAGCGGGCGGTGTTCTCGAACAGGACCTGCTGCTGCGCCGGGCTCATCAGCCGGAACAGCATCCCGGGCTGGGAATAGTAGTCCTCGTCCTCGCGGTGGTCCCAGTGGTCGGCGGCGCCTTCGAGGGCGAGCGGCGGCTCGCGGTAGGCAGGCTGCTGCTGCCACTCGCCATCGCTGTTCGGCTCGTACCCCAGCGTGCTGCCGTGATTGCCGTCCACCCGCATGGCACCATCGCGGTGGTAGCTGTGCACCGGGCAGCGTGGCGCGTTCACCGGGATCAGGTGGTGATTCACGCCCAGCCGGTAGCGCTGCGCATCGCCATACGAGAACAACCGCCCCTGCAGCATCTTGTCCGGCGAGAAGCCGATGCCCGGTGGAACGTTCGCCGGATTGAAGGCGGACTGCTCCACTTCGGCAAAGAAATTCTCCGGGTTGCGGTTCAGCTCCATCACGCCGACCTCGATCAAGGGATAATCCTTGTGCGGCCAGATCTTGGTCAGGTCGAACGGGTGATAGGGCACCTTCGCCGCATCGGCCTCCGGCATGATCTGAACTTTGAGCGTCCAGCGCGGAAACTCGCCCCGCTCGATGCTCTCATAAAGATCACGCTGGTGGCTCTCGCGATCCTTGCCGATGATCGCCTCCGCTTCGGCGTCGGTCAGGTTGCGGATGCCCTGCTGGGACTTGAAGTGGAACTTGACCCAGTGGCGCTCGTTCTGTGCGTTGATGAAGCTGAAGGTGTGGCTGCCGAAGCCGTGCATGTGGCGATAGGTCGCAGGGATGCCGCGATCGCTCATGACGATGGTGATCTGGTGCAGCGCCTCCGGCAGCGAGGTCCAGAAGTCCCAGTTGTTCTTGGCGCTGCGCATATTGGTGCGCGGGTCACGCTTAACCGCGTGGTTGAGGTCGGGGAACTTCAAGGGGTCGCGCATAAAGAACACCGGCGTATTGTTGCCGACCATGTCCCAGTTGCCCTCGTCGGTGTAGAACTTGACCGCGAAGCCGCGAATGTCGCGCTCGGCATCGGCAGCCCCGCGCTCGCCGGCCACCGTCGTGAAGCGGGCGAACAGCTCGGTCTTCTTGCCGACCTCGGAAAAGATGTTCGCCTTCGTGTAGCGGGTGATGTCGTGAGTGACGGTAAACGTGCCGTAGGCACCGGAGCCCTTGGCGTGCATGCGCCGCTCCGGGATCACCTCCCGGTCGAAATGAGCGAGCTTTTCGAGAAACCAGATATCCTGCAGCAACTGCGGCCCGCGTGGCCCGGCCGTCATCACGTTCTGGTTGTCCGGCACCGGAACGCCGGCGTTTGTCGTCAGCTTCTCGTCCTTGCTCATTGATCGTATCCCTTCCCTCTGCTGGTGCCGATGGGCGCCGTCGACACACATCGATAGTCGACTTGGCTCCCGCCGACCGTCGTGCTTCGACGGAGCTCGGTCCCGATTCTAAAGGGACTTGCCTCCAGATCGACGGCAGAAGTATTTCGCAGCCGGCTTGACAAAGGAAACCGATTGTTGTGATCACAGCGATCGACGGTGCCGATCCACGGCTGTGTCCCGGTCGGCGCCGCCCGAGGGTGCAACGCGCATCGCTCGGCGGCCGAGCGGAGCGCATGCCACCAAACAAAAGGGCCGGCTGGTGAGCCGGCCCGAGGTGGTGCTCTTGAGGGAAGGGAGAACTCCGGATGAAATGTCCATCCGCGGCGCACTATCGCGCGTTGCTGCCCGGCGATAAGTGATCTGGATCACAAACGAGACGCGCCACGCGCAATAATGTCGGAGGAGTGTTCAAATGGACGAAACCGCAAGCGCGCTTGGGCGCACCGCCCGAACCGATGCCTTGGGCGTCGTGCATGCCCCGGCCGGCGCCGATGCCCGCATCGTCTCGCTTGTGCCGAGCATCACCGAGCTGCTGTTCGACCTCGGTCTCGGCGATCAAATCGTCGGCCGCACGACCTTCTGCGTTCACCCGGCGCCGCAGGTGAAGGCGGTGCGCAGCGTCGGCGGCTCCAAGATGCTCAACTGGGACAAGCTCAAGGCGGCACGTCCCACCCACGTCATCGTCAACATCGATGAGACGCCGAAGGACCTGGCCGCGGCCCTCGCCGAGGCCGGCTACACCGTCGTCGTCACCCATCCGGTCGAGGTGATCGACAACATCGCCCTGTTCCGGCTGATGGGGGCGCTGTTCAGCCGCAAGCCCGAGGCCGAAGCACTGGTGGGGGCGTTCAACTCTCAGTTGGCGGCGGTTCACGATGCCGCACGCACATGGCCGGCACGTTCCGTGCTCTACCTGATCTGGCGCGAGCCGTGGATGACGATCAGCCGCGACACCTACATCGCCCGCATGCTGGCGCTGGTCAATTGGCTGAGCTTGCCGGCAGCGGCGCCGGTTCGCTATCCCGTCATCGACCTCGACGAGGCGGTGCTGGCGGCGGCCGATCTCGTCCTGTTTTCGAGCGAGCCGTTTCCGTTTGGTGACAAGCACCTGGCGGCCTTCCGCAAGGCCTCTCCGCGCCACGCCGGCAAGGCCCGGTTGATCGATGCCGAGATGGTGTCCTGGTACGGCAGCCGGGTGCTGAAAGGTCTGCCGTACCTCTCAGCGTTTGCGGCCCCGACCGCCCTCGCGGTTCGCACGAATGGCTGAGGAGAGGCTCGAAATGGCAGCCGAAGTCGTCTAGGATCCTTGACCGTGCGGTCCGGCCGAAAGGACCGAAAACAGGGGAGGATCCGAGGAAGGCCATGAAAGTCTCGAAGTTTCTTAAGCTGCACGGCATGCTGCTTCTCACCATGCATCCCGACTTCACGCTGGCCGAGGCGTCGCGGCGGTTCGCCCAGCCGGTCGGCTCGCGCCGGTTCTCCCTTACCGTCGTCACCGACGTCGACGACCACTTGCTTGGGGTGTTGTCGCTGGGCGACATCGCGCATGCGCTCGGCACCTATGAGGAGAAGGCCGCGCACATGCTGGTCCGCGACGTCATGACCACGGAGGTCATGAGTTGCGGCATCGATGACGACCTCGAGGACGTGCTCAAGCGGATGGCCGGCACCGGAATCCGGCATATGCCAGTGCTGGAAGGCGGCAAGCTGTCAGGGCTGGTGGCGCGCCGCGATGCGCTTGAGTTCCTGTACCAGCAGGCCTCGCTCGACGTCGCCCATCTGACCGACTGGCTGTTCCGCTCCGACGCGCGCTACTGAGGGTGCGAACGCAAGCCGGCACTGAAAGGCAGCGACAGGCCCGATCGTGGTCGCCCCGGACGAACGCATCGCGCCTGCGCAAACGGGCGCGCTGCGTTTGCGCCTGTCGCTCTTTTATGCCGGCTTTTTCGGCTTTGTCGGCGTGCAACTGCCGTTCTGGCCGGTCTGGCTGGCATCGCACGGCTTAGGCGCGACCGAGATCGGCGTGATCCTGGCGCTCAGTATCGGCGCCAAAACGTTCAGCGCGCCCTTGATGGCGCACGGCGCCGACCGTTCGGGCCAGCGGCGCCGGCCGATTGTTTTTCTGGTCACGGGCAGCCTCGCCACCTTCGGCCTGTTCGCGCTCACGCACGGTTTCTGGCCGATTCTTCTTATCAGCGTTCTGTTCAACGCGCTGTGGCCGCCGGTGATGTCGCTGACCGAAAGCCTCACGATCATGGCCGTGCAGCGCACCGGTCTCGACTATGGCCGCATGCGGTTGTGGGGCTCCTTGAGCTTCATCGTCGTGGCGTTGCTCTCAGGCCAGGTGCTGGTCTGGCTGCCGCCATCGGCGGTGTTGTGGTTGTCGCTCGCCTGCGTCGCCGCCACCGCTGCGGCCTGCTTTTTTCTGCCGGACATCCGCACTGAACGCAGTCCGGCGCATCACGGCCTGCCTCTCGTGCAAGCGCTGCGCAACCGGGCCTTCAGCTTGAGCCTTGTCGCCTGCGGCCTGATCCAGGGCAGCCATGCGGTCTACTACGCCTTCGGCACCCTGCACTGGCAGGCGAAAGGGTACTCGGAAAACGTGATCGGCGTCCTGTGGGCGGAAGGCGTGCTGGCGGAAATCGTGCTGTTCGCCCATGGCGGCCGGATCACCCGCGCACTCGGCAGCGTCGGTCTGATCACGCTGGCCGGCATCGCCGCTGTCGTCCGCTGGCTCGGCACGGGCTTGACCGATTCGCTCGCCGCTGTCGTCGTCTTGCAGGCCCTGCACGCGTTCAGTTTCGCTGCCGCGCACTTAGGCGCCATGGCCTGCATCGGCGAGACCGTCCCTGCCAGCCTCTCGGCCACGGCACAGAGCCTCTATTCCGGGCTGGTCTGGGGAGCGGGACTGGGGCTGATGCTGTTTGCCTCGGGCTGGCTGTACGAGGACTTAGGCGGCAGCGCCTACCTCGTCATGGTTGCGGTTGCGCTTGCCGGCACGTTCGTCGCGCTTCGCCTCAGCGCGCTCGTGCGGCCGGTGCCGTAAGCCCTGAGGCGGGGCCTCAGGCCATTTGCTGCCATGCGCCGGTCGCCGACTGCTGCCAGTAGGTCACAGTATGGCCGTCCCGCTTGCGGGCCTGCCAACGCGCCCGCGCAGCCGCCACCGCCGCCTCGTCGTTGCCGTCGAACAGGTCGAAGCAGCGCTCGAAGGCGGCGATCGCCGCCGAATCAACGTCGTCGGTCAGGAACAGGAACGAAGCGCCGTTCGGGTTTTCGTCGTGCTCGGTCAGCCAGACCGGCTGCTGCTCCGCCTCGCCGTCCTCGATCGTGCCGTGCGGCAGCCAGGAGTCGGGCCGATAGGACCACAACACCCCTGCGAGCGCTTCGACCCGCTCCTTGGAGCCTGCAATCACGACCGCCCGCTTGCCGGCAGCCAGCGTCTTTTCCAACAGCCGCGGCAGCACCTGATCCAGCGGTGCTGTCTGCAGGTGATAAAAGGCGATTTCGGTCACCAGCCGGACCCGCCCATTTCGCCCTTTAGCGCGCCTCGTAATGGTCGGCGACGAAGCGATCCAACAGCCGGACGCCGAAGCCGGTCGCCCCCTTGGGCGCTGTCTCGCGGTCGGTCGTGGTCCAGGCGACGCCGGCGATATCGAGGTGCGCCCAGGGCGTGCCCTCGACGAAGCGTTTCAGGAACTGCGCTGCCGTGATGCTGCCGGCGGAGCGGTTGCCGACGTTCTTCATATCGGCGATGTCGGACTTGATCTGCTTGTCGTAGGCCTCACCCAAGGGGAGCCGCCACAAGGGCTCGCCGACCGCCGCGCCTGCCGCCGCCAAGCGCTCAGCGAGTTCGTCATCGGTGGCGAACAGGCCCGCATGTTCGTGGCCCAGAGCGATGATGATGGCGCCGGTGAGCGTCGCCAGATCGACCATCAGCTTCGGCTTGAAGCGGTCCTTGACGTACCAGAGGACATCCGCCAGCACGAGCCGCCCCTCGGCGTCGGTGTTGATGACCTCGATCGTCTGCCCGGACAGCGAGGTGACGACATCACCGGGGCGCTGCGCCCGGCCTGAGGGCATGTTCTCGACCAGGCCGATCGCACCCACCGCGTTGACCCGGGCCTTGCGGGCAGCCAGCGCACGCATGACACCGATCACCGCCGCCGCGCCCGCCATGTCCCACTTCATTTCCTCCATGTTGGCTGCTGGCTTGATGGAAATGCCGCCGGAGTCGAAGGTGACCCCCTTGCCGATGAAAGCGAGCGGACTTTCGGCGCCCGCCCCGCCGTCGCCGCTCTTATCGGCAGCGCGTTTACCTTTCTTGCCCTTCTTGCCCGCCGCTTCCGGTTTGCCGATCCCGCACCACTGCAGCACGACCACCTTCGCCTCATTCGCACTGCCTTGGGCGACGCCAAGAAGCGCGTTCATGCCGAGCTTGCGCAGGTCCTTCTCGCCCAGCACCTCGACTTCAATGCCGAGTTCGGCGAGCGAGCGCGCCTGTTCCGCCAGCGTCTCAGGATTGATCACGTTGGCGGGCTCGGAAACGAGGTCGCGGGTGAAGGCGACCGCCTCTGCTGTCGTCGCCATCGATGCAAAGAGCGCGCGCGCGCGGGCCGCCTCGGGCGTGCCGATGACGAGGCTCGCGAGCGCCGGCTTATCGTCGTCCTTGAGCTTGGTGAAGTACTTATCGAAGCGGTAGGCGCGCAACAGGGCACCCTGGCCAAGGCTGGCGGCAAGCCCGGCGGCATCGATCGGCGTTCCCGCCGGTGCATCGAGCGCGACGAAGGCGGCGGCGCAGGCGTGCGGCGCGAGCGCGGCGTAGATCTGGCCACCTAACCGTTCGCCGCGCAGAGCATCCAGCGCGCTCTCCTTGCCGAGGCCGAGCAGCAGCAGCGCGTCGAGCCCGCTGCCGGCGGGGCTGAGGAGCAACAGGCTCTGATCCTTCTTGCCGCGGAAGCGCCCGCCTTTGAGCGTGCGCGTGAGCAGACCGCCCAACTGGTCGTCGAGGGCCTTGGTGGTGGGCGGTAATACGCCGTCCTCGAGAACACCGGCGACGATGACACCGGTCTTCGGGATGTCCAGTGCGGCAAAGGAGATTTGCATCCACAATCCTTTCTTACGTCGCTGCGGCCATTCTTACGTCGCTGCGGGCCTGGTCGCAAATGCGTGCTCTGTATGTACCGCGGTTGCGGTAAAATGAAAGCCTCTCTTGGCCGCCGGCCGCTGCCGGCTCTGCCAACGCTGGCAGGGCATTACCGAAACCCTCTTGACCGCAGCGGCAAAGCCTTTCCACCCTCGAGCCAAGGAGTGCCGTCAAGTCGTCCGTCTGAGCAGGAAAGGGAGCCGCGACCGTGAGCTGGGAGACGCTTCAGATCGTCCTCGTGCTTGCGCTCATCATCGTCGTTTTCTTCGGCTTCGTGCGCGAACTGATGTCGCCAGACGTCGTCGCCATGCTGGCCATGGCTGCCCTTCTCGCCGTCGGCATCCTCAAGGTCGACGACATGCTGAAGGTTTTCAGCAACCCGGCGCCGATCACGGTGGCGTCGCTGCTCGTGATCACCGCGGCGCTTGAGCATACCGGCGTGATCGAGCGGCTAGGCCGCGCCGCCGCGCGGGTCAACTGGCACTCGCCGTGGACGGCGCTGATGGCGATGGCGTGCGTGGTGGCGACACTCTCAGCCTTCATCAACAACACGCCGATCGTCGTCATCCTGACGCCGGTGATGATCGCGCTCGCGCACAGCCTCAAGGCCGCCCCGTCGCGCTTCCTGATTCCGCTGTCCTATGCCGCGATCATCGGCGGCACCTGCACGCTGATCGGCACGTCAACCAACATCATCGCCGACGGCGTTGCCCAGCATCACGGCATGGCCGCGTTCGGCATGTTCGAGATCACGCCCGTGGGCGTCATCATGGCGGTGATCAGCCTCGTCTACCTGAGCATCGCCGCGCCGTGGCTGCTGCCGGACCGGCAGACCATCGCCGACACGCTGATCGAGTTGCCGCAGAAGAAGTACCTGACCGAGGTTCTGGTCGCGCCCGATTCGCCGCTGATCGGGCGTACCTTGAACGATGCCGGCCTGAGCCGCACCGACGGACTGCGCGTCATCGACCTTCTTCGCGAGGACACCTCCTTCAATCCCGAACACGGCCAGCCCGTGCTGCGCGCCGGCGACCGGCTGGTCATCCGCTCATCCGCCGGAGATGTTCTCGACTTGCGCGACGGCAGCGACTTCACCTTCCCGGCGCTGGCCCAGGCCGCGCTGGCGCCGATCGCCAACCGCTCGGTGGTGATGATGGAAGGCATCATCGGGCCGAGCTCCCGTTTCGTCGGCCAGCGGGTGAACGATCTCAACCTGCGCCGGCTGTACGGAACCTACATCCTGGCGCTGCACCGGCAGAACGAGGCGCTGCACGGCAATTTCGATCAGTTGCGCCTTGAATTCGGCGATACGTTGCTGCTTGAGGGGCCGCCGGAGGGCCTCAAGCGGCTGTTCGAGACGCACCAGCTCATCAACTTGAGCGAGGTCACCGCCGAGCGCCCGCTGCGCCGGGACAAGGCTCCGATCGCCATTGCCGTCCTGATCGCGATCATGGCCTGCGCGGCGTTCGAGTTCATGCCGATCGCGGGTCTCGCCCTCATCGGCGCCAGCCTCGTCATCGCGCTTGGCTGCATCGAGGCGAACGAGGCCTATCGCGCCATCGATTGGCGGATGCTGATGCTTATATTCGGCATGTTGGGTTTGGGCCGGGCGATGGAAACCAGCGGTGCGGCAGCCTTCGTCGTCAACGCCGTGGTCGCCTGGGTCAGTCATTTCGGGCCGGCCGCGGTGCTGTCGCTGATCTATGCGTTCACCTCGATCATGAACGCCTTCATGAGCAACAATGCCGCCGCGATCCTGTTCACACCGATCGCGATCGGCCTTGCCGAACAGATGGGCTGCGATCCACGGCCGTTCGTGATCGCCGTTATGTTCGCCTCGAGCGCCGACTTCTCGACCCCGATCGGCTATCAGACGAACACCTTCGTCTACACCGCGGGTGGCTATCGGTTCATGGATTTCGTCAAGATCGGCGTGCCGCTCAACGTCATCAACTGGCTTGCCGCCAGCCTGCTCATCCCCTGGTTCTGGCCGCTCCAGTAGGGTGCGGCGATCGCAACCGGGGATCGCCCGGACATCTCGCCGGCGGCGTCCTGGGCTTCCTGATACCGATAGATGAAATAGAGGAAGCCGAGGATGGCGATCGCCGCGACGATCAGCCGCCACCACGCCGGCAGTGGCAGGGTCGGCGGTCCTTGATCCTTTTCGGTCATCGTCGAAACGGGTTCTCCTGCACCGAGGCGGCGGCCGCAAACGAAACGAGGGGGCCGTCAAGCCCCCTCGTCCGCAACCAAGCCTTCCAACGCTCAGCGGCGCGAAGCGCCGTCAAGCCGTCGTCGAGATCGTGCCGACGCCCATGGCCGCGTGCGCCGCGGCAAGCCGCGCGATCGGCACCCGGTAGGGCGAGCAGGATACGTAGTTGAGCCCGACCGCGTGGCAGAAGTGGACCGAGGCGGGATCGCCGCCGTGCTCCCCGCAGATGCCGAGCTTGATATCGGGCCGCGTCTTGCGGCCGCGCTCGCACGCGATCTGCACCAACTGACCAACGCCCTCTACATCAAGGGTGACGAACGGATCGTTCGGGATGACGCCCAGCTCCTGGTAGGTGACCAGGAAGCTGCCGGCATCATCACGCGACAGCCCGTACGTCGTCTGCGTCAGGTCGTTGGTGCCGAAGCTGAAGAACTGCGCGCCCTCGGCGATCTTGTCGGCGATCAGTGCTGCCCGCGGCAGCTCGATCATGGTGCCAACCAGGTATTCGAACCTCGCTCCGGTCTTCGCCATCACTTCTTCCGCGACCCGATCGACCATCACCTTAAGCCGGTCGAACTCGGTCTTCACCGCGATCAGCGGCAGCATCACCTCCGGCAGCACCGTCTCGCCCTTCATCCGGACGTCAGCGACGGCCTCGAAAATGGCCCGGCACTGCATCTCGTAGATTTCCGGATACGTGATGCCGAGACGGCAGCCGCGGTGGCCCAGCATCGGATTGGACTCGTGCAGCTGCGCCGCCTTCGCCTTCACCGTCGCCACGTCCTTGCCGGCCGCCTTGGCCACTTCCGCCATATCGGTATCGCTGTGTGGCAGGAACTCATGCAGCGGCGGGTCGAGCAACCGGATGGTCACCGGCAGTCCGGCCATGATGGTGAACAGCTGGACAAAGTCGTCGCGCTGATACGGCAGCAGCTTATCGAGGGCAACCCGCCGTTCGGCCTCGTTGCTGGCGACGATCATCTCGCGGACGTGGATGATGCGCTTCGGATCGAAGAACATGTGCTCGGTACGGCACAGCCCGATGCCTTCGCAGCCGAAGTTGCGGGCGGTCGACGCATCAAGCGGGGTCTCGGCATTGGCACGCACCTTGAGCGTGCGGATCCCGTCGACCCACTCCATCAGCTTGCCGAAGGTGCCGGTCAATTCGGGCTGGATCTTCGGCACCTCGCCCTTCATCACCTGGCCGTTGGAGCCGTCGATGGTGATCACATCTCCCTCTGTCAGCGACACGCCGCCGGCTGTGAGCGTCTTCGTGCTGTAATCGATCCGCAGTTCGCCGGCGCCGGCCACGCATGGCGTGCCCATGCCGCGAGCAACCACGGCGGCGTGGCTGGTCATGCCACCACGGGTGGTGAGGATGCCCTGCGCGACGTGCATACCGCCGATGTCCTCGGGGCTGGTTTCGATGCGGACCAAGATGACCTTCTTGCCCGCCTTGGACCACGCTTCGGCTTCGTCAGCGGAGAAGACGATCTGACCCGAAGCGGCACCCGGTGAGGCCGGCAGGCCCTTGCCGAGGACTTCCTTCTTCGCCTTTGGATCGATCATCGGATGCAAGAGCTGGTCGATCTGCACCGGATCGACACGCTTGACCGCTTCCTTCTTGTCGATCAGCCCTTCCTCGCACATCTCGACAGCGATGCGGAGCGCCGCCTGTGCAGTCCGCTTGCCGTTGCGGGTCTGGAGCATCCAGAGCTTCCCCTTCTGGATGGTGAACTCCATGTCCTGCATGTCCGTGTAGTGCTTTTCGAGCTTGTTGCGGAAGGTAACCAGCTCCGTGTACAGCGGCGGCAGCACCTCCTCCATCGCCGGGAGGTCGGAGCCCATGCTCTTCTTCTCAGCCAGCGACAGCGGCTGCGGGGTCCGGATACCGGCAACCACGTCCTCGCCCTGGGCGTTGACGAGATACTCGCCATAAAACAGGTTCTCGCCGGTCGAAGGATTGCGGCTGAAGCAGACGCCCGTGGCCGAGTCATCGCCCATGTTGCCGAACACCATCGCCTGCACGTTGACGGCCGTGCCCCAGTGATCGGGCAGGTTGTTCAGCTTGCGGTAGGTGATGGCGCGCTTGTTCATCCAGCTGCCGAACACTGCGCCGACGGCACCCCAGAGCTGCTCGTGCGGGTCTTGTGGGAAGGAGCGGCCCAGACGCCTCTGCACCTCGTTCTTGTACGCGGCGATCAGGACTTTCCAGTCCTCGGCGCTCAGCTCGACATCGGTCTTCTTGCCGACCTTTTCCTTGTGCTCCTCCAGCAGGTGCTCGAAGTGCTCGCTCTTCACATCGAGAACGACGTTTGAGTACATCTGGATGAAGCGCCGATAGCTGTCGTAGCAGAAGCGCTCGTCACCGGTGTTGCGGGCGAGGTTGAGCACCGTCTGGTCGTTGAGCCCGAGGTTGAGGACCGTGTCCATCATGCCCGGCATTGACGCCCGAGCGCCCGAGCGGACGGAGACCAAGAGCAGCGGCCCCTCGGTGGCGCCAAACTTGGCGCCCATGATCTTCTCGACTTCCGCCAGCGCGGTCAGCACCTGCTCCTTCATCTCGGGCGGATAGGTCTGATTGTTCTCGTAATAGTAGGTGCAGACCTCGGTCGAGATGGTGAAGCCGGCCGGCACCGGAATGCCGAGGCTGGCCATTTCCGCGAGGTTGGCGCCCTTGCCGCCCAAAAGGTTCTTGTCCTTGGCACGCCCCTCGGCGCGCCCGTCCCCAAACGTATAGACCCACTTTGCCATTGACTGTCCTACCCCTCGATCTGTGAAAAATCGGCCACGCCTTCCGGCGCCGAGCGAATTTGCGACAACAGCCTCAACCGGTTGGCTCGCATCTCCGCCTTGGCGCAGTTGACCGTGACCTGGTCAAAAAAGGCATCGACCGGCGCACGCAGCCTGGCGAGGATAGACATTGCTTCACCAAACCGCTCGGCCGTCAGTGCCGCCGCGATCCCCTCATGCGCGTTCGTCAGTTCATTGTGTAGGTGCGTCTCCTCCGGCTGCACAAACAGAGCCGGATCGACCGCCCCACCGTAGGAAACGCTCTCCCTGTTTTCTTCGATGCGTACGATGTTGCTTGCCCGTCGGTACGCAATGAGCACGTTAGCACCGTCCTCCGTATTGAGAAAGCCTCTTAGTGCCTCGACCCGCGCCAGGAGCCGCACCAGGTCGTCCTCGCTGCCGGTGGCGAACACGGCTGCGATCAGATCGTGGCGCACGCCCTGCTCGCGCAAGTGCACCTTCAGGCGGTCGGCGAAGAATGCAAGGATTTCCGCCGCGAGCGGCGCCGCCTCGGTCTGCAGGACGCCGGCGGCATAGCCGGCAGCCGCCCGCATCAGGGCAGTGCGCAAGCCAACGCGGACGCCGTCCTCGACGACGAGGCGGATGACGCCCAAGGCGGCGCGCCGAAGCGCGTACGGATCGCCGGAACCGGTCGGCTTCTCGCCGATGCCGAAGAAGCCGACCAGCGTATCGATCTTGTCGGCAAGCGCCACGGTCACGGCGACCGGCGCCCTCGGGCAGCGGTCGGAGGGACCCAGCGGCGCGTAGTGCTGGGCGATCGCGTTAGCGACGTCCTCGTGCTCGCCGTCGTTGAGTGCGTAGTAGCGGCCCATGATGCCCTGCAGCTCGGGCAACTCGCCGACCAGGCCGGTTGTCAGGTCCGCCTTGCTGAGCCGGGCGGCACGGGAGCACAGCTCCGGATCGGCGCCTGTATACCGCGCGAGGGTGCGCGCGAGGCTCTCCAGCCGCTCCGTTCGCGCGAGGTCGGAGCCAAGCCGGGCATGGAACACCCGTTCCGAAAGCTTCTCGACGCGGGCGGCGAGGGGCCGCTTGCGGTCCTGATCCCAGAAGAACTGTGCGTCCGCGAGCCTCGCGCGCAGCACGCGCTCGTTGCCGGCGACCACGGTGCGACCCCCGTCCGGCGTTTCCATGTTGGCAACGACGATGAAGCGCGGCGCCAGCCGGCCATCGGCATGTACGAGCGCGAAATACTTCTGGTGTGCGCGCATCGCCGTCGTCAGCACCTCCGGCGGCAGCCCCATGAAGGCCTCGTCGATCCGGCCCATCAGCACCACCGGCCACTCGACGAGGCCGGTGACTTCATCAAGCAGGCCCGCATCCGCCTTCAGGGTCAGGCCCTCGGCGGCGGCGATCGCCTTGGCGCGATCCTCGATCAAGCGGCGGCGTTCCGCCGGATCGATGATGACCTTAGCCGCGCTCAGCTTCCTCCGATAGTCGCCGAACGAGCTGACCGGCATCTCATCGGGCGCGAGGAAGCGATGACCGCGGGTGAGGTCATTGGCAGTGAGACTCAAAGCCCCGGCGCCGCCCGGTGCGCATTCGATCGACCACGGCACTGGCACTCCGTCCAGGATCGCCAGCACGTTATTCAGCGGCCGCACCCAGCGGAAGGTGCCGCTGCCCCAGCGCATCGACTTTGGCCACGGCATCGCGGTGACCGCTTCGGCAAGGACGGCCGGCAGCGCATCCAGCGTCGGCTGGCCCGGGATCTGCCGTACCATGAAGTAGAATGACCCCTTGCCGCTCTCCTGGACCTTGGCATCGGCGATGGAGGCAAGCCCGGTCGCCTTCAGGAAGCCTTCGATTGCCGCTTGCGGCGCGCCGACACGGGGTCCTTTGCGCTCCTCTTCGATGTCCGGCTGGCGTTCGGGCAAACCCTCGACGACCAGCACGAGGCGCCGCGGTGTGACGAAGGCCTGCGCCGCGGTGAAATCGAGCCGGGCCTTGGCCAGGCCGGCGGTGACGAGGCGCTTGAAATCCTCAGCCGCGCGCGCCTGCATCCGCGCCGGGATCTCTTCGGACAAGATCTCAACCAGGAGTTCGGCCATCTCGTGCCTTACACCCCATGCCCGCGCGAGACTAGCCAGGCCTCGCAGCAGGCGCGCGCGAGGCCGCGCACCCGGCCGATGTAGGACGCGCGCTCGGTGACGCTGATCACCCCGCGCGCATCGAGGAGATTGAACAGGTGGCTCGCCTTGATGCACTGCTCGTAGGCCGGCAGCGGCAACGGCCGCGCCAGCGCCAGGAGGTGCCGGCACTCGCCTTCGGCATCGCCGAAGTGACGGAACAGCATCTCGGTATCGGCATGCTCAAAATTATACGCCGAGCCCTCGCGCTCGTTCTGCAGGAACACATCGCCGTAGCGGGTCCCGCAGCCGTCCCAGTCGAGATCGTAGACGTTCTCGACGCCCTGGATATACATCGCGAGCCGCTCAAGCCCGTAGGTCAGCTCGACCGCCACCGGATGGCACTCGATGCCGCCCACCTGCTGGAAGTAGGTGAACTGGGTGACCTCCATGCCGTCGCACCAGACTTCCCAGCCCAGGCCCCAGGCACCCAGCGTCGGGCTCTCCCAGTCGTCCTCGACGAAGCGGATGTCGTGCAGGGTGGGATCGATGCCGAGCACGCGGAGGCTGTCGAGGTAAAGCGCTTGCGAGTCCGGCGGCGACGGCTTCAGCAGCACCTGGAACTGGTAGTAGTGCTGCAGCCGGTTGGGGTTCTCGCCATAGCGGCCGTCGGTCGGCCGCCGCGAGGGTTGCACATAGGCGCACCGCCACGGCTCCGGCCCAAGCGCGCGCAAGGTGGTCGCCGGATGGAAGGTGCCGGCACCCACCTCCATGTCGTAGGGCTGCAGGATGACGCACGAACGCTCGGCCCAATACGCCTGCAGGGACAAGATGAGCGACTGGAACGGAGGGGCTTTTGCTGACATGCGGCGGCGAAGGTGGTGGGAGGCGGGCCGATCCGAGCAAACGGATAGCAAACGGATACCGGCCCGGGGTTGATGGCCGGGGACCATACTGCCGGCCCTGTTTCGGGTCAACCCGCGCAAGCCGGCCCGTGACCTGGCCGCCCCCACGCCGCTGCCGGCGTTCGTTCGCGCTCTTCATGCGGGCGCGGCCGCTCGTTGCGGGGGTGGGGTGTTTCTGCCATGATGCCGGTTGAGCGCACCAAGGCGCAGATTTTAAGCGGGATGTGGATGGGTAGCTTTAGCATCTGGCACTGGCTGATCGTTCTGGTCGTGGTACTGATCCTGTTCGGCGGTCGCGGCAAGGTCTCCCAGTTGATGGGCGATGTCGGCAAGGGCCTTAAATCGTTCAGGAAAAGCCTGAAGGACGACGAGCCGTTCGAGGAGCCGCAGGCAGGCCGGGAGGCACCGAAGGCGCTCAATCAGGAGACGCCACGGGTCGCCGAGCCTGTGCGCGAAGCCGACCGCGCCGCCAAGCCTTAAATCGCGGACGCGCCGTTAGAGGCTCGGTCCGCCTGTGCGGGCCGGCCGGCTCCGGCGCAGGCAAGGCAATGCTCGATATCGGCTGGCAGGAACTGTTTCTTATCTGCGTCGTCGCCCTTGTGGTGCTGGGTCCTAAGGACCTGCCGACGGCGATGCGGGCGCTTGCGCGCGTCGTCGTCAAGGTGCGGGGCTTAAGCCGCGAGTTCCAGAGCGGCGTTGCCGACATGCTGCGCGAGGCCGAACTCGATGACTTGAAGCGCAAGGTCAGCGAGGGCGGCCGCGTCGATCTCGGCAAGGCCGTCAAGGATGCGGTCGATCCGACCGGCACGCTGACCGAAGACTTCGATCCCGCCGATTTCGCCCGCAGGCTCAAGGAGGAGGTCGAGGCCGGCCCGCCGACCGGGCCGCGCGCCGTCGCACCCGCCCCCGAACCGGCTGCCCCCGAACCGGCTGCCCCCGAATCCGCCGTCACCGAACCGCCAGCAGCCACGGCACCGCCGCAACCGGACGCGGCTTTGTCGCGTCCGTCCGCCACCGCCGGCGTGGACCGCGCCGGCGCTGTAAACGAATGACGCCGCCGGCCGCGCCGCACCGCCCCCGTTGTTGACCGCCGATGCCGACCACAGAGCCAGCTCCTGACGACGTCGAAGCCTACCGGATGCCGCTGTTCGATCACCTGATCGAGCTGCGCCGGCGGCTGCTTTACTGCCTCTTCGGGCTGATCGTGCTGTTTATCGCCTGCTACGCCGTCTCCGGCCACATTTACGCCTTTCTCGTCCAGCCGCTGGCCGACATCCTTGCCGACCGCGGCGGCGAGCGGCGGATGATCTTCACCGCCCTGCACGAGGCGTTCTTTACCTACATCAAGGTGTCCTTCTTCGCGGCGATGTTCCTCGCCTTTCCGATCATCGCGATCCAGGTGTGGAAATTCGTCGCGCCGGGGCTGTACAAGAACGAGAAGCGCGCCTTCCTGCCGTTCCTGATCGCAACACCGGTCTTGTTCTTCATCGGCGGCGCGCTTGCCTACTACGTCATCTTTCCGCTGGCGTGGCGATTCTTTCTCGGCTTCGAGGTGGCAGCACCTGCCGAAGGCCTGCCGATCCAGCTTGAGGCGAAGGTCGATCAGTACCTTTCGCTGGTGATGCAGCTCATCTTCGCCTTCGGGCTCTGCTTCGAGATGCCGGTGGTACTGACGCTCCTGGCGCAGGCCGGGATAGTGACGGCCGCCGGGCTGAAGGCGAAGCGCCGCTACGCGATCGTGCTCGCCTTTGTCGCCGCCGCCATCCTGACACCGCCCGATGTCATCAGCCAGATCGGCCTCGCGATTCCGATCATCCTCCTCTACGAGGTGTCGATATTCGCCGCAGGGCTGATCGAGAAGCGCCGCGCGACCCGTACCGATGCCGAGCCGGAAGCCGATCCGGAGGGCGACTAGTCCGCAAGCGTTGTCCCATGGGGGTGATCCTTGACCGCTGCCGCCCCATCCGTTAGGCGAATGCGGCGACGACCGGTCAAGGCTTGAGGCACGGATGCTCGACATCAAGTGGATCCGCGAGGCCCCCGCGGCATTCGATGCCGCCCTCGGCCGGCGCGGCCTTGGGCCTGCGTCGGCGCGCCTCCTGGCGCTTGATCAGGCGCGCCGGCAGGTCCTGACCCGCGTCCAGGAGGTCCAGGCCGAGCGCAACACGCTCGCCAAGGCGATCGGCCGCGGCAAGGCCAAGGGCGGGGATGTCTCGGCACTCCTGAGCGAGGTCGGCCGCTCCAAGGAGGTTGAGGCGGCGCTCGAAATCGAGGCGCGCGACGCCGAGGCGGCGCTCAACGATGCGCTGGCGGAGCTGCCGAACAGCCCGGCGGCCGACGTCCCAGACGGCCCGGACGAGCAGGCGAACCGGGAACTGCGCCGCTGGGGAACGCCGTCGACCTTCGCGTTCGCGCCGAAGCAGCATGACGAGATCGGCGCCGGCCTCAAGATGATGGATTTCGATGCCGCCGGCCGCATCGCCGGATCGCGCTTCGTCGTTTTGAGCGGCCCCTTGGCGCGGTTGGAGCGCGCACTCGCCGCTTTCATGCTCGATCTGCACACGCAAGAATTCGGCTACCGCGAGGTGAGCCCGCCCGCACTCGTGCGCGACGAGGCGGTGTTCGGCACCGGCCAGCTGCCGAAGTTCGCCGAGGATCTGTTCCGCACCACCGACGGCCGCTGGCTGATCCCGACTGCGGAAGTGCCCTTGACCAACCTCGTCGCCGGCACGATCCAAGACGAGGCGGCCCTGCCGCTCCGCTTCACCGCCATGACGTGGTGCTTTCGTGCCGAAGCCGGCGCGGCCGGCAAGGATACCCGCGGCATGATCCGCCAGCACCAGTTCACCAAGGTTGAGCTCGTCAGCATCACCACGCCCGAGCAATCGGTGGCCGAGCACGAACGGATGACCGGTTGCGCCGAGGCGGTCCTGCAGCGGCTCGGCCTGCCCTACCGGGTGGTCGTGCTCAGCACCGGTGATATGGGCTTCTCCGCCGCCAAGACCCACGACATCGAGGTCTGGTTGCCGGGTCAGGGGCGGTATCGGGAGATCTCCAGCTGCTCGAACTGCGCAGACTTCCAGGCCCGGCGCATGGGCGCGCGCTACCGCCCCGCCGGCAGCAAGCAGACCGCGTTCGTCCACACCCTCAACGGCTCCGGCCTGGCGGTCGGCCGCACCCTGGTCGCCGTGCTGGAGAACTACCAGCAGGCTGACGGCAGCGTCGCCGTGCCGGCCGCGCTGAAGCCCTACCTCGGCGGTCTTGACGTCCTTGCCCCCGATGCCGCCTGAGCCCCTCGTCCAGCCCCTCGTCCTCGCGCAAGCGCGCGTGCTTTTAAGCAACGACGACGGCATCGAGGCCAACGGCCTGAGCGTGCTGGAGGCGGCGGTGCGCCGGCTGGTCAAGGAGGTGTGGGTCGTCGCCCCCGAAATCGAACAGAGCGCCGCCAGCCACTCGCTCACCATGCGCCGGCCGCTGTTCGTCCGCCGCTTGAGCCGGAGGCGTTTCGCCGTCGACGGCACGCCCACCGATTGCGTCCTGCTCGCGGTCCACCGCCTGCTCGGCAACCGCATGCCCGACCTCGTGCTGTCGGGCGTCAACCAGGGCGCCAACCTGGGCGAGGATGTCAGCTATTCCGGCACGGTGGCGGCGGCGAAGGAGGGCGCGCTGTTGGGCATCCCGTCCGTTGCCTTCAGCCAGCTCGACACCGGTGGCGAACCGGTCCATTGGGCAACGGCTGCGGCCTGGATCGGTCCGGTCCTGGCGCGGCTGGCGCGACTCGGTCGGCGGCCGGGGCTGCTGCTGAACGTCAATTTTCCCGATCGGCCGCCTTCATCGGTGACTGGCATCGAGATCACCCGGCAGGGCCGGCACAAGATCGGCGGCGACCTGGTCGAGGGCACCGATCCGCGCGGCCGTCCCTACTACTGGATCGGCCGTGGCCGCGACGAGGACCGTACCCGCACCGGCACCGACCTTGAAGCGGTGTACCGCGGGGCAGTCTCGATCAGCCCGCTCAGCCTCGATCAAACCGAAGAGGCGACGCTCGAAGCGTTGCATCAGGCCGGTTCGTGAGCTCCGACAGCCGCAAGATCCGCCTGATCATGGAGTTGCGCCGCGCCGGCGTCACCGACACCCGCGTCCTGGGCGCGATCGAGCGCCTGCCGCGCCAGGTGTTCGTGCCGGAGGCCTTTCGCGACAAGGTGTACGAGAACACGGCGCTGCCGATCGGCTGCGCCCAGACGCTCACGGCGCCGGTGGCCGTCGGCCTGATGACGCAGGCGCTCGAGGTCGGCGAGCGCATGCGGGTGCTGGAGATCGGCACCGGCTCCGGCTACACAGCGGCCGTGCTGGCACGGCTGTGCCGGCGGGTCTACACGGTCGAGCGCTACCGCGAGCTGCTGGTCGAAGCGGAGGAGCGGTTCAAGCGCCTCGGCCTCAGCAACATCACCACGCGGACCGGCGACGGCACGCTCGGCTGGCCCGAGCACGCCCCCTTTGAGCGAATCATCGTCACCGCCGCAGCGCACGATGTGCCGCCGGTGCTGGCCGAACAGCTTGCGGTCGGCGGCGTGATGGTGGTGCCGGTCGACCACGGCCCCGGCGATCAGCGGCTGTTGCGCGTGCGCAGGCTCGCAGACGGCCTGGAAACCACCGATCTGGGCGAAATGCGCTTCGTGCCGCTGATCGCCCAGGCGCCGTCGCGGCGCCTGCCGGGCGGGAATTGAACGCCGCGGCCGTTCCGGCGACAATGCGCCATGGTCATCTCGGTCACGCTGGCCCGTCTGTGCCGCATCGCTGGCGTGCTGTCGATGCTGTTGTCCGCCGGTTGCGGCTGGGTCGAGCTCGGCACGCCGGAAACGGGAGCCGAAGCCGGTGCCCGCCCGCAACGGCCGCGGCTGCCGGCAGCCAAGGCGGCCCGCCCGGACACCGCCACTCTGCCAGCCGTCCGGATGGAGCCGAAGCGGATCCGCGTCCAGCCGGGCGATACCGTCGAGAGCTTGGCCGTCAAGCACAGCGTCTCGGTCCAGGCGATGATCGAAACCAACAACCTCGGCGTTGCACCGGTCCTGACGCCGGGGCAGACGCTGGTACTGCCGGCCGAGCCCGAGCATGTCGTCCGCCAGGGGGAGACGCTGCCCGCCATTGCCCGGCGCTACGGCCTCGATCCGACGGTGCTCGCGGCCGAGAACGGCCTCACCCAGCCCTACACCGTGCGCAAAGGCCAGCGCCTGCGCCTGCCGGCCGCGGCCCCGACCGGCTCTGCCGCTGCACCAACCTACGGCCCTGCCCCCGGCCCGGCGGTCAGGAATGCGCCGGCGGTGGCTGCGGCCAGGCCTGCCGTCGAGACGGGCGCGGAGGAGACCGAGGCGTGGGCCGCGGAACAGCAAACGGCCGCCGCGATGCCGAGTTCGCCGGCGCTCCCCCCGGCACCGTCCGAGTCCGGCCACGGCTTCATCTGGCCGGTCAGGGGCAAGGTCATCTCCGCCTTCGGGCCGAAGGGCAAAGGCCTGCACAACGACGGCATCAACATCGCCGCCCGCAAGGGCACGGCGGTCCGCGCGGTCGAGAACGGCGTCGTTGCCTATGTCGGCAACGAGCTCCGCGCGTTCGGCAACCTGGTCCTGATCAAGCACCGCGGCGGCTGGGTGTCCACCTACGCCCATGCCGAGGAGATCCTGGTGGCGCGCGGCGATCGCGTAAAGAAGGGACAGACGATCGCGCGGGTCGGCAATTCCGGCAACGCCCGCGAACCGCAGTTGCATTTCGAGTTGCGCCGCGGCAAGACTGCGGTCGATCCGCTTGAGTATTTGCCGCGCGGCAAGGCGTAAAGATTACGCGCGGCGCAGTTATTCCGCCCGCCAATCCTTGACGTAACACATCGAAACAAGGTTTGACTTGGCGATGGCGGCGGCTGCCATGACGATAGTCGTAGCAATTTGCGCCCGTGGCTGTGCGCTCACCTTGGTCGTGCGTGGCAACGGGCGTCACCGACAGCCTGCGGGAAGCACACCATGGATATCACCGTCGCCGCCGCCTCGCCCCAGCCGCCCGTGCCAGCCCTCGACCTGCGGCCGCTTGCGGCTGCGCTCGGCGCCGAGGTGGCGGGGCTCGATCTGTCCCGGCCGGCCTCCGACGCCGTGGCGGCGGCGCTGCGCGGCGCGTTGGACCATTACGGCGTGCTCTTGTTCCGCGACCAGCATCTCGATCCGGACCAGCACGTCGCCTTCAGCCGCGCGCTTGGGCCGCTGCAGGAGGTGGCGCAGAAGCAATACCAGCTGCAGGACATGCCGTTCGTCTATGTCATCGGCAATGTCCAGGAGGGCGGCCGGCAGGTGGGCGATCCCAGCGTCGGCCGGCTCTGGCATTCGGATCAGTCGTTTCTGCCGGCACCGGCCTACGGTTCGGTCCTGTTCGGCCTGCAGTGCCCGCCGGAAGGGGCCGATACGCTGTTTGCCAACATGTACACCGCCTACGAGGCGCTCTCGGCCGATGTCCGCGCCAGGATCGGGGCGCTGCATGCGGTGCACAGCTTCCGCGAATACTACGAGAACCTGCGCCACCGCGATCCGACCCAGCCGGAGCTGACGGAGACGCGCCGCACTGCCTTTCCCGACGTCGTCCACCCGCTCGTGCGCCGCAATCCGCGCACCGGCCGTCTGGCGCTGTTCATCAACCCGGGCTACGCGATCGGCATCAAGGAACTGCCCGGCACTGAGGGCGAGGAACTGCTCGCGCTCTTGTGTGCGCATGCCTGCCGGCCGGAGTTCGTCTATGCGCACAAGTGGCGCAACGGCGACGTCCTGATCTGGGACAACCTCGCCGTCAACCACAAGGGGACCGAGTTCGACACCGCCCGCTACGTGCGTCGCATGCACCGCACCACGATCGCTTCGACGCACGAGGCCTACGCGGCCACCCTCGTTCATTGAGCGACAAAGGACGTGGAACCGTAAAGGACGGCCACTGACGACCGCGCGGACGTCGCGGTTCGTCCGCGCATCGTCGCGCGCGTCGGGGAAGGCCCGCCTGTCGAGATCACGCCGCAAGCCTTAAGTCCTGCAGCTTGCCGTCAACGGTGTCGCGAACGAACGCGCAGGGTGACGCCGTCGAGGCCAGTTCGACCTGCACAAACGCGACGTTGCCGGCCTGCAGTTCGCCGGCCGGCGGGGGCACGATCGTCCCGCCCGTCGTTGCGGTTTTGTTTTTGGGGGAGCCTGCAAGCTGCTGTAGGCTGGCACAAAAGGAAATGTCACCCCTGGGGGCGCCTTGGCCGACAAGCTTGAGCAGGCGGTTGCGAAGTACTTTTCTGAGCTTGTTCAGAAGCGGAGCCTTGGCGCGGGCCAGCCGGAGCGCTCCTACTACCCCATTCTCGCCGATCTCCTGAATGCGATCGGCGCCGACCTCAGGCCGCCGGTCCTCTGTCTCTCGGAACTCGAAGACACCGGCGCCGGCCACCCGGACTTCGGCCTGTTTACCAGGTCCCAGTGCCAGCGCGGGGAACCACGATCGGGGCAGAGGCCCGAGCGCGGCGTGATTGAGGTCAAGTCCGTCGGCGACGATGCTTGGCTCACCGCCGGAACCGCCCAGGTCAGCCGGTACTGGAATGCTTACCGGCTTGTCCTCGTCACCAACTACCGGGATTTCCTGCTAATCGGCGAGGACCAGGCGGGCCAAGCGGCGAAACTCGAAGGCTACCGCATTGCAGACGGCGAGAGGGCGTTCTGGGCCTGCGCCGCGACGCCGCAGAAAACCGCGCGAACCATCGGCAAGGCCTTCGCCGAATACCTGAAGCGGGCCTTGACGCAGTCGGTCGCCCTGCGGGAGCCAAAGGATGTGGCCTGGTTCCTCGCCTCCTATGCGCGCGATGCCCTGCAGCGGGTTGAGGATGCCGGCGCGTTGCCGGCGCTCGCTACCGTGCGCAAGGCGCTGGAGGAGGCGCTTGGCGTCGAGTTCGAGGGCGAGATGGGCGATCACTTCTTCCGCTCGACGCTCGTGCAGACTCTGTTTTACGGGGTCTTCTCTGCCTGGGTCCTGTGGGCGCGCCAGGGGCTGCAGCCGTCCAAAGAAACGTTCGAATGGCGCACCGCCGTCTGGCACCTCAAGGTGCCGATGCTACGCGCGTTGTTCCAGCAACTGGCCGATCCGGGCCGGCTGGAGCCGCTGCGGCTGGTTGAGGTGCTGAACTGGACCGCCCGACGCTGAACCGCATCGATGCGCCTCCCTTCTTCGCCCGCTTCAACGAGGCGGACGCGGTGCAGTTCTTCTACGAGCCGTTCCTGGAAGCGTTCGATCCGGAGCTGCGCAAGCAACTGGGCGTCTGGTACACGCCTTCTGAAGTCGTCACCTACATGGTCGCCCGTGTCGATCGGGCGCTGAAGGAGGATCTGGGCGTCGCCGAAGGCTTGGCGGCCGAGCACGTCTATGTGCTCGATCCCTGCTGCGGCACCGGCGCCTACCTGGCGGCCGTGCTGAAGCGCATCGACCGCACGCTGGACGATCGTGGCCTCGGCGCGCTGAAGGGCCAAGTGGTCAAGCAGGCCGCGACGAGCCGCATCTTCGGCTTCGAGATCATGCCGGCACCGTTCGTCGTCGCCCACCTGCAGCTCGGACTGCTGCTGCAATCCCTGGGCGCGCCGTTTGCCGCGGACGGCAGCGAGCGCGCCGGCGTTTATCTCACCAACGCGCTCACCGGCTGGAAGCCGGTCAAGGAACCGCCGCTGCCGTACCCCGAATTGGAGGAGGAACGCAGGCGCGCCGACGAAGTGAAACATGCGACGCCGATTCTCGTCATCCTCGGCAATCCGCCGTACAACGGCTATGCCGGCATGGCGGTGCAGGAGGAGCGCGCGCTCTCGGACGCCTACCGGACCACGCGGCGGGTGCGCCGGCCGGAAGGCCAAGGCCTCAACGATCTCTGCGTCCGCTTCTACCGCATGGCAGAACGGCGCATCGTCGAGAAGACGGGCCAAGGCGTCGTCTGCTTCATCTCCAACTATTCCTGGCTCGACGGGCTGTCGTTTACCGGCATGCGCGAGCGCTATCTGGAGGCGTTTGACCGCATCCTGATCGATAACCTGCACGGGGATCGAATCATTTCCGAGTACGCCGCTGACGGCCGGTCGAGCGAGACAATCTTCGCCGTCCGCGGCCATTCCCCCGGCATCAAGGTCGGTACCGCGATCGCGACGCTCATTAAGAGTCCGCAAAGAGGCGAGACCGGCAATGGCGTATGGTATCGGGATTTTGACCACGCCCGCGCCGACGAGCGCAGGGCAGCGCTCATTGACGCGTCGCAAAAGGAAACTCTTTGCGCCGGCTATCAGCGCCTGTCCCCGTCGTTGCCGCTGGGGCTGCCATTCAAGCGGATGGGCGCCGGTGACGACTACCTCTCATGGCCGCGGCTGCCGGAGCTGGTTCCGGCGTCATTCCCCGGCGTAAAGACAAGCCGGGATGACTTCGTGGTTGCCATCGATCGCGCAACGCTTGAGGAGCGTCTCGAAGCCTACTTCGATCCTGCGGTCAGCCATGCCGAGCTGCGCGCCCGCTACCCATCCGTGATGACCGCAAGCGAGCGCTACAATCCGGAGCAGACGCGCGACACCCTGCGGCGGCGCGGCGGCCCGCTGAAGGAGAACATCGTCCGCTACGCCTACCGCCCGTTTGACATCCGCTGGCTGTACTGGGAGCCGGAGACTGATCTGCTTGACCGGAAGCGCGAAGACCATTGGCCGCATGTGTTTGCGGGGAATATCTTCATCAGCGCGGGCGCTCGCAACCGAAAGGAAGAATTCTATCAACCACAAATTGCCGTCGCTCTGGCTGATCACCATCTCGTTGAAAGCAATGTCGGAATGTTCCCCGCCTACCTCCGCCACGAGCACGCGGCAGGAGGCGGCGATGCGCGGCGGGTCAATCTCGCCCAGTCGGCAAGCGCGTTTCTGGACGCCCGCGGCCTTGGCGTCGAGGACCTGTTCCACCACATTCTCGACATCCTGCACGCGCCTGCGTACCGGCGGGAGAATGCGGCCGCCCTGCGCATGGACTGGCCGCGGGTGCCGGTGCCGGACGACACCGCGGCGCTGAAGGTCTCCGCCTCGGTCGGGCGCACGCTCGCAGCCCTCCTCGATCCGGAGGCCCCTGTTGCGGGCGTCACGCACGCGCCGCTCCGCCCCGAACTCGCCGGCCTCGGGGTTCCGTCGAAGAAAGGCGCGGGCGGCCTCGGCGAAGCGGAGCGCGCGCTCACCGCCGGCTGGGGCTCGCTGCAGGGCTCCGGCATCGTCATGCCCGGCCGCGGCAAGGCGGTGGAGCGCCAATACCGGCCGGACGAGCGCGGATGCCTGCAGGACGCCCTCCCGCTCCTTGGCGAGACCACCTTCGACATCCACCTGAACGCCGAAGCATATTGGGCGAATGTCCCCGCGGCCGTGTGGCGCTACTCCCTTGGCGGCTATCCGGTGATCAAGAAGTGGCTGTCCTACCGCGAGCGCGCGGTCCTCGGCCGCGACCTGACGCTCGATGAAGTGATCTTTGTCTCGCAGATTGTCCGCCGCATCGCCGCCATCGTGCTGCTAGGCCCCGCCCTCGACGCCAACTACCACGCCGCCAGGACAAGCACCCTCTGGCAACCGCCCGCAGACAGACACTCCATTCAAGGCCGTCATGGCCGGCGAAAGGCCGGCCGTCGACGGGGTGGGGACGGCCCGGCCAGTTGATGCGCGGAACAAGACCGCGGGCGCGCATGCCTGCTGGCCGGAGTTCGTTTAAGTGCACAAGTGGCGTAACCCGCCGCGCGGAGCCGGCCTGCGGGGGCACGATCGTCCCGCCCGGCCGTCCTGCCCGGCGCTGCGTGCGTTTCGTCAAGCCTGCTCACGATCAACGGACCGACCAGGCCTCGTAGCGGCTGCGCATGCAGCGGCGCTTTGCTGCCACGCGAGCGCATGTCCTGTTGCGGATCGGCAAGCAGCATGTTGACATCGGCCCGCAAATTAGGCATAAAAACCTATGTTTCAGACTATACTTTCTCATCTTCGGAGGTACAGCCTGCTATGCCCGTTTTCATGGGATATGAAAGAGAGATTTTCTGTCGTATTGCGCGTCGTGGTTGCCTGGCGATGGTGCCGATTGCCAACATTGCCGCCGGCGTTCTGCTCGCAAACAGTAAATTTCCGAGCGCCAGCATCGCGTTCGCCATTGCGCTGGGATTGTCTTTCGCGCTCGCTCTCTTAGAGCGCGACGCCACTCCCGCCTGACACCGACGCCGCTGAGGGACGGGTGCGCAGCGGCCCGCATGCGCGCCGTCTGCAAGCGAGGCCGCAAGCGAGGCTTGATTTCGGGGGTGCGGACCTGCAGTCTTATCGCTCGAGGAACACGTGTCCCTTCCCTCGAAGCGAGGAGCGAGCAGTGCAGCACGTCTTGCCGACACGGTTTGTTGCCGCTGCAGCAGCAATCGTGGCGATTCTGGCGGTTCTCATCGCACCGGTGCGAGCCGCCGATGACGACACCGAGGCGAATGCGCGGGCATTCATCGAAGGCCTCGCCGATCAGGCGGTGCAGGCGCTGACCAACGCCAGCGTGCCGCGCGAGGAGCGCGAAAAACGGGCCCGCGTGCTCCTGCGCGAGAACTTCGCCGTGCCGACCATCGCGCAGTGGGTGCTCGGCCGCTATTGGCGGGTGGCGACGCCGGCCGAGCAGCAGGAGTATCTGCGGCTGTTCGAGGACCTGATCGTCGTCACCTACGTCGATCGCTTCACGCGCTATTCCGGCGAGGGCTTGCGCGTCACGCGGTCTGTTGGCCTGGGCGAGACCGGCGATGTCAGCGTCTTTTCCGATATATCGAACCCCGGCGGCACGCCGATCGACATCGGCTGGCGGGTACGCGCGCGCGATGGCGCGATGAAGATCGTCGACGTCTCGGTCGAGGGCGTGAGCATGGGGCAAACGCAGCGCTCCGAGTTCGCCTCGATCATCCAGAACAACGGCGGCCAAGTGGCCGGCCTGATTGCCGAGATGCGCCAGCGCCTGCAGCAGGCGAACTAGCCGGCCGGTTGGCGTTGTTCGAACCATGACGGAAACAGCTGTCACGAGCATCGAAGCGCCGTCCGGAAAGGATGTCGCGTACGAGAATTTCCCCGTCGGCTCATGGCTCCTGCCGGCGCGGCTGCGCCCGCATGTGGCCGTGTTTTACGCCTATGCGCGCGCCATCGACGACATTGCCGACGATCCCAAGTTGCCGTCGGAGGAGAAGATCGCACGGCTAACCGGGTTCGAGGCGGCGCTCCTCGGCCGGGGGCAGGGCGAGGGCTTCGCCAAGGCGCACGCGATGCGCACGACCCTCGCCGCGACAGGCATCTCGGTGCGCCATTGCCTCGATCTCATCTCCGCGTTCAAGCAGGACGCGGCGCAACGGCGCTACCGCAGCTGGGACGATCTGATCGATTACTGCAACCGCTCGGCCGCACCGGTCGGGCGCTTCCTGGTCGATCTGCACGGGGGCGGACGCAACGGCTATACGGCTGCCGACGCCTTGTGCAACGCGCTGCAGGTCATCAACCACCTGCAGGATTGCCAGGAGGACTACCGGCTGCTGAACCGGGTCTACCTGCCATGCGACTGGCTCGCCGAGGCCGGCGCCGCGGTCGAGGATCTCGATCTGCCGCGCACGACGCCGGCGCTCCGGCGGGTCATCGATCGCATGCTGGATTCGACGGACGTGCTGCTGGCAACCGCGCAGCGGCTGCCCGGTGAGCTGAAGAGCCGGCGCCTCGGCATGGAGTCGTCGGCCATCCTCGCGATTGCGCGCCTCCTCGTGCAGCGGCTGCGCGCAGGCGACCCCCTGGCCGGGCGGGTCGCGCTGTCGAAGGCAGAGTATGCCTGGTGCTGCGTGCGCGGCGCCGGTGCTGCGCTCGGATGATGGCGGTGGCGGCGGCTCCTGCGGGCAGCTCGGACGCGGCTGATCAGGCGGTGGCCGAGCGGATCGTCGCCCGCTCCGGCAGCTCGTTCTATTGGGGAATGCGGGCGCTGGCGCCGGCCAAGCGGCAGGCGATGTTTGCGGTCTATGCCTTTTGCCGGGAGGTCGACGACATCGCCGATGAGCCCGGCACCATGCCGGTCAAGCTGAGCCGCCTCGACGGCTGGCGCGCCGACATCAAGCGCTTGTACGCCGGTGAAACGCCGCAAGCGCCGGTCGCGCGCGCGCTGCGGGCGCCGGTGGCCCAGTTCGATCTGCGCAAGGACGACTTCCTTGCCGTCATCGCCGGCATGGAGATGGATGCCGCCGACCGCTTGCGGATCCGCGACATGGACGAGCTTACCGTTTATTGCGATCGGGTCGCCTGTGCCGTCGGTCGTTTGTCCGTGCGGATCTTCGGCCTGCCGCAGCCGCTTGGCGATGAACTCGCCGATTCCCAGGGCCGGGCGCTGCAGCTGACCAACATCCTGCGCGACCTGCAGGACGATGCGGCGCGCGACCGCCTTTACCTGCCGCGCGACCGGCTGCGCACGCACGGGATCAAGGAGACCGAGCCCGACGCGGTGCTGGCGAACCCGGCACTCGCGGCCGTGTGCGAAGACCTGGCCGAGCGCGCGTGCGCATACTTCGCCGCGGCCGATCGGGCGGCAGCGCAGTGCGATCGCAAGGCTGTGCGGCCGGCGCGGATGATGATGGAAGTGTATCGGCGCACCCTGCAGGCGCTGATTGCGCGCGGCTGGCGCCGCTGGCACGAGCCGGTCGCCCTGTCCCCGGCGGCGAAGCTGTGGGTGGCACTGCGCTACGGACTGATCTAGGCGTGGCGCCGCCGCACGTTCACATCATCGGCGCTGGTCTCGCCGGTCTCGCGGCTGCGGTTGCCCTGCGCAGTACCGGCTCAGGCATCACGCTCTACGAGGCAGCCGGCCACGCCGGCGGCCGTTGCCGGTCGTTCTTCGACGATCGGCTCGGGCGGTCGATCGACAACGGCAATCATCTCCTTCTCAGCGGCAATCACGCCGCGCGTGGCTTCCTCGCTGCGATCGGCGCCGAAAACGGCCTCACCGGACCCGCCCGCGCCGCCTTCCCGTTCATCGATCTTGCAACGGCTGAGCGCTGGACCGTGCAGCCCGGCCGCGGCCGGATTCCCTGGTGGCTGTTTGATGCCAGGCGGCGGGTGCCGGGAACGCGGGCTGCCGATTACCTCGGCGCGCTGCGCCTTGCCTTCGCCAGCCCTGAGGCCACGGTTTCCGACTGCCTTGACACGGACAGCGCCGCCTATCGCCGCTTCTGGCAGCCGCTTGCCGTCTCGGCGCTCAACACGGCCGCCGACGAAGGGGCGGCATCGCTCCTCTGGGCCGTGGTCCGCGAGACGTTCGGCCAAGGCGAGGCCGCGTGCCGGCCGCGCATCGCCGCCGAAGGCTTGAGCGCCTGTTTTGTCGACCCGGCCGTGCGCGCGATCGTGACCGCGGGCGGTTCGCTTCGTTTGCACACCCGCGTGGCGGCGATGGAGCGGGGCGTCGATCATCTCACCGCCCTGCACCTGGCCGGCGGCGAGACGGTTGCCCTCGCGACGGCCGACTGCGTGATTCTCGCCGTGCCGCCGGCAAACGCAGCCGCTCTGGTGCCCGATCTGAGGGTGCCAAGCGGGAGCCGGGCGATCGTGAACGCGCACTTTCTCCTGCCGGCGGCCCGAGATGGCCTTGGCCGGCCGTTGCCGCTGTTCCTGGGCCTCGTCAATGGCATCGGCGAGTGGCTGTTCGTGCGCGGCGATGTCGCCTCGGTGACGGTCAGTGCCGCCGACCGGCTGGCGGAGGATCCGGCCGAGGCGATCGCTGCTGCCTTGTGGCCCGAGGTCGCAAAAGCGCTTGGCATCGCTGCAGTCGCGCTTCCGCCGCACCGCATCGTCAAGGAGAAGCGGGCGACCTTCGCACAGACGCCGGCCCAAGTCCTGCGCCGGCCGGCCGCCGGCACGCGCTGGCGCAATCTCTTTCTCGCCGGCGACTGGACCGCCACCGGCCTGCCGGCCACCATCGAGGGAACTGTGCGTTCCGGCAACACGGCGGCTGCTGCCGTCATCCAATCCCGCCGCGAGGCTTGACAGATCTTATGCGAACAAGCAGTTAGAGCGATCTTGCGCGGCGCACGCGATAGGTGTGGGGAGTGGCGCGCGATAGCGCTTGCGGGTAAGCGCAACTAAAGCGAACGGGAGTGGCTGGATGCGGTGGAGTGCTGCAGCCGTAGCACAGGTTGAGGTCGAAGCGGCGCGAACTGAAAGCGTGCTCGACCGCACGGTCGACGACGGTCTGGCTTGGCTGCTTGAGCGCCAGGCGAGTGACGGCCACTGGGTGTTCGAACTGGAATCGGACGCCTCGATGCCGGCCGACTACATTCTCCTCAACCACTTTCTCGGCGACATCGACGACACGCTGGAGCGCCGGATCGCCACCTACCTGCGGCGGCGCCAGGGCCCGCATGGCGGCTGGGCGATGTATCACGGCGGCGATTTTGAGCTCAGCCAGACGGTGCGTGCCTATTTCGCCCTCAAAATGGTCGGCGATGATCCCGAGGCGCCGCACATGCGTCGGGCGCGGGACGGCATCCTGGCGCGTGGCGGCGCAGCAAAGGCGAACGTGTTCAGCCGCTACATGCTGGCTTTGTTCGAGCAGATCCCGTGGCGCGGCGTGCCGTGGATGCCAGTGGAGACGATGCTGTTGCCGAAGTGGGCGCCATTCCACCTCGACAAGGTCTCCTACTGGTCGCGCACCGCGATGGTGCCGCTCCTGGTTGTGGCGACGCTGAAGCCGCGCGCCCAAAATCTCCGCAAGGTTGATATCCGGGAGCTGTTCGTCACGCCGCCTGAGCGGCACCGCGCCTACCAGACCAATCCCACCGGATCGCGGATTGGCAACGGTTTGTTGCTGTTGGACTCTGCTGCCCGGCTTGCAGAACCGTTCGTGCCGCGGCCGCTGCAGAGGGTCGCCATCGACAAGGCAATGCGGTTCATCGAGGAGCGACTCAACGGCAATGACGGGTTGGGCGGCATCTTCCCGGCGATGGCCTACTCGCTGATCGCGATGGATGCGCTGGGGTATCCGCGCGATCACCCTTCGCGGCAGATGACACGGACCGCGATCGATAAGCTCCTGATCGTCCACCCGGACGAGGCCTATTGCCAGCCGTGCGTGTCGCCCGTTTGGGATACGGCGCTGATGCTGCACGCGTTCCTGGAGGCCGGCGTGCCAGGGGACGATGTCGCGGTGGTGAGCGCCTGCGATTGGCTGAGCGCACGCCAGATCCTCGACGTGGCGGGGGACTGGACGGCCAACCGTGCCGGTGTGCGGCCCGGCGGCTGGGCCTTCCAGTACCGCAACGACCACTACCCTGATGTCGACGACACCGCTGTCGTCGCAATGGCGCTGCAGCGGGCCGATCCCGACCGGAATCGGGATGCGGTGGACCGGGCGGCGGAATGGATCATCGGCATGCAGAGCGCCAACGGCGGCTGGGGCGCCTTCGATGCCGACAACCAGCATGAGTTCCTCAACAACATCCCGTTCGCCGATCATGGCGCCCTGCTCGACCCGCCGACGGCCGATGTGACCGCGCGTTGTATCGGGCTTCTGGCGCAGCTTGGCTATCCGGCGACGCACCCGGCGATTGCCCGCGGGCTCGCCTTTTTGCAGCGCGAGCAGGAGGCGGACGGCTCCTGGTTTGGCCGTTGGGGCACCAACTACATCTACGGCACCTGGTCGGTGCTGGCGGCGCTGAACGCCGTCGGCGAGGATATGAACGCCCCTTACGTCCAGCAGGCCGTCGCTTGGCTGAAGGCGCGCCAGCGCGCCGACGGCGGCTGGGGCGAAGACTGCGCCACTTATTGGCCGGACCGGCGCGATGCGGTGAAGGCGAGCACACCGTCGCAGACCGCCTGGGCGCTGCTGGGATTGATGGCGGCCGGCGAGATCGAAACGGACAGCGTTGCCCGCGGCATCGACTACCTCCTGTCGGCGCCGCGCGACGGTGGCAAGTGGGACGAGCCGTATTATAACGCCGTCGGCTTCCCGCGCGTGTTCTACCTGAGCTACCACGGCTACAGCGCCTACTTCCCGCTGTGGGCGCTCGCCCGCTACCGCGCGCTCAAGGGTGGCAACAGCCGGCGGCCGCCTTACGGCCTGTAAGGGATGGGGTGTCTCCGGTGGCGATGATCGGTATCGTCACCGGGTTGGCCGCCGAGCGCGACTGCCTGGCCTGTTTTCCGCCGGCCGACCGTCCTGCCGTTCGCGTTGCCGGCGCCAGAGCGGATCGGGCCGCGGCGGCGGCGGGCGAACTCATCCGCGCCGGTTGCCGGGGGCTCATCAGTTTTGGTCTCGCCGGCGGCCTTGCGCCCGGCCTTGGCCCCGGCACGATTGTCCTCGCCGATCGCGTGACTGACGCGCGCGGGCGCACGCTCCTTACCGATCCGGCATGGCGGGAGCGGTTGACGGCGCGGCTGGTGCACGGCCACAGTATTGTTGCCGGCGGCGTCGTCGGCAGCGACCGCGCCATCGGCCGCCCGGAGGAGAAAGCGGCGCTGGCACGCACCACAGGCGCGCTGGCCGTGGACATGGAGAGCCATGCGGTCGCGCAAACGGCGGCGCGGCTGGGCGTGCCGTTCCTGGTCATCCGGGCGATTGCCGATCCGGTCGCGCGCGCCGTGCCGGCTTGGCTCGCCGGCGTGGTCGACGCTGAGGGGCGCACGCGGCTTGGTGCGGTCGCCGCCGGTCTTCTCGCCCACCTGGCTGACCTGCCGGCGTTGATCGCGCTCGGCCGTGCTTCCGGCCACGCGCTCGCAGCGCTACGCCGGCTCGCGCTCGACGCGGGACCGGCGTTCGGGTTCGACCCCGGTCGTTAGGGTGCGCACGAGGGTGTCGAACACGAACTCGGCCGGACGCTGATTTGCGAGCGGGATGTCGGGTGCCAGCGGCCCGTGCGTTCGCGGCCCGTGCACGAACACCCGCAGCGCCCGCCACGGCCGGGCCACCGTATCGTTGACGGCGGTCGCCTCGTAGCCGCAATGGACCATGCAATCGGCGCACTTCTCGTAGTTGCCGGTGCCGTAGCGGCCCCAGTTGGTCTCCTCCATCAGGGCGCTGAAGGTCGGAGCATACCCTTCGCCGAGAAGGTAACAGGGCCGCTGCCAGCCGAAGATGTTCCGCGTCGGGTTGCCCCATGGCGTGCAGCGGTACTGCTGGTTGCCGCACAAGAAGTCCATGAACAGGGACGACTGGCTGAACCGCCAGCGCTTGCGCCCCTGCCGCCTGAACAGGCTGCGGAACAGCTCCTTGGTGCGCGAACGGTTGAGAAAATGTGTCTGGGTCGGCGCCCGTTCGTATGCGTAGCCGGGCGAGACGGTGATCCCTTCGATGTCGAGATCGTTCATACAAAAATCGAAAAAGGCGGCGACCCGGTCCGGCTGCATGTCGTTGAAGAGCGTGCAGTTGATGTTGACGCGGAATCCTTGCGCCCGCGCGCTGCGGATCGCGGCAACGGCGCGCACGAAGGTGCCGGGCTGGTTGACCGCGCGATCGTGCTCCTCTTCGAGCCCGTCTAGGTGAACGGAAAAGGTCAAGTACGTCGACGGCTGGAAGAGGTTCAGCTTCTTCTCAAGGAGAAGCGCATTGGTGCACAGGTAGACGAACTTCTTGCGCGCCGTGATGCCGGCGACGATGGCGCCGATGTCTTTATGCAGGAGCGGCTCGCCGCCGGGGATCGAGACCACCGGCGCGCCGCACTCATCCACTGCCTGGAGGCACTCCTCGACGCTCATCCGCTTGTTCAGGATCGCATCGTCGTAGTCTATCTTGCCGCACCCGGCGCAGGCGAGGTTGCAGCGGAACAACGGCTCCAGCATCAGCACCAGCGGGTACTTGTCGATGCCGCGCAACCGCTTGCCAACAATGTAACTGCCGACGCGAAGCTGTTGAATCAAAGGGATGCCCATGCCGGGACCTTTCGCTACAGCGAAGGTGCCGCGGCCGGGGCGGTGAGCTGACGCGGCAGCTTGAATTGCATGCTTTCCTCGACGCCGTGGAGTTCCTCCAGCTCGACCGTGCCGAACTCGGCCAAGCGCGCGATCAACTCCTGCACCAACTCCTCCGGCGCCGACGCACCGGCGGTAATGCCGACGGTCTTGACACCCTCAAGCCACTGCGGATCAAGCGCGCTCGCATCATCGATCAAGTGGCTGGGAACGCCCCACTCGGCGCCGATCTCACGCAGGCGGTTGGAGTTGGAGCTGTTGCGGGCGCCGACGACGAGCAGGATATCGACCTGACCGGCCAGGTCACGCACGGCTTGCTGCCGGTTCTGCGTCGCGTAACAGATATCATTGACGTCGGGGCCAACGATGCGCGGGAAGCGGGTCCGCAGCGCATCGATGACGTCGCGCGTGTCATCGACGCTGAGCGTCGTCTGCGTCACGTAGGCGACCGACGCGTCGTCGTCGATCGCAACCTTAGCGACGTCGGCCGGGCTCGAGACGAGGTGCACACCCCCCGGCACCCGTCCGGTCGTGCCGACGACTTCCGGGTGGCCGGCATGGCCGATCAGGATGACATCGCGCCCTTTGCGAACGTGATTGCGACCCTCCTTGTGCACCTTGGTGACAAGTGGGCAGGTCGCGTCGATGACCGGCAGCCCGCGCCGCTTGGCCTCGTCCTCGACGCCGGTGGCGACACCATGGGCGCTGAAGATGGTAACGCCGCCGGCCGGCACTTCGTCAAGCTCCTCGACGAACACCGCCCCCTTCGCTTTCAAGGTATCGACCACCCGCTTGTTGTGCACGATCTCGTGGCGGACGTAGACCGGTGGACCGTAGAGGTCGATGGCGCGCTCGACGATCTCGATGGCGCGCTCGACACCGGCACAGAAGCCGCGGGGCTTGGCAAGAAGAACGCGAAAGCGTGGAAGCGACGCGGGTGCAATGTCCATGATCAGGCTTTCGTCCAGTGTTGGCTTAATTCGCTCAAAATAGGCAGCCGTGCCGGCAAGGAAAAGGCATGAAAAACACGGAAAATAAATGGGGTCGCGGGTGTGCTCTCACGGACGTCGCGACAAGCGTTGCTCGCGTGCGGCTTGAGCGCGTTCTCCGGCGCCGAAGCGCTGCTCATTGAGATCTTTGCCTTCGGAGCGCGATCGGTCGTGCGCTACAATGTCGTGCTGCGGAGAGAGCGACGGAACAGGCCGCCGCCGTCCTCTTGAGCGGTCGAGAACAAGAGGACGGCAAGGGACCATGGCGAAATCGGCAGACGGCAGGACGTGGGTCGGCTTCGATCTCGGCGGCACCAAGATGCTCTCGGTGCTGTTCGACGACGCCATGCGCCCGATCGCCCGCGAACGCAAGCGCACCCGCGGTCACGAGGGAGCGGAGTCCGGCGTCCGCCGCATCATCGAGCAGATCGAGAAACTCCTGGCGGAGGCAGGCGTCGGCAAGGAGAGGCTGGCGGGGATCGGCATCGGTTGCCCCGGCCCGCTCGATCTTGACCGCGGCGTTATCCTGGAGATGCCGAATCTCGGCTGGAAAAACGTCCGGCTCGGCAAGGTTCTCGCCGACGCCTTCGGCTGCCCGGTGACGCTGACCAACGACGTCGATGCCGGCGTTTATGCCGAGTACCGCTTCGGCGCCGGGCAGGGGAGGCGCTGCGTCGTCGGCGTTTTCGCGGGCACCGGCATCGGCGGCGGTGCCGTCTACCGGGGCGAGATTCTGCGCGGCGCCCGCGGCAGCTGTTTCGAGATCGGCCATATTCCCGTCGCGGCAAACGGGGCGCTGTGCGGCTGCGGCCGCCGCGGCTGCCTGGAGGCGACCGCCGGCCGTCTCGCGATTTCCGCTCAAGCCGCGATCGCCGCCTACCGCGGCGAGGCGCCGAACCTCATGAAACTCGCCGGCACCAATCTCGCCGAGATCCGCAGCCAGGCGCTGGCGCAGGCGATCGCCCAGGGCGATCAAGTGATCGAGCGTATCGTCCGCCACGCGGCCGCGACCATCGGCTGGGCGATGGCGGGCGTCGTCAACCTGCTGGCACCCGATATCATCGTCTTGGGCGGCGGTCTGGTCGATGACATGCCGGCCCTCTTCCGGAGCGAGGTCGAGCAGGCGCTGAAAGGCCAGGTGATGCCGGCGCTCAGCAGCACGTTCACCGTCGCGACGGCAAAGCTGACCGGCGATGCGACCAGCGTCGGCGCTGCCGCCTGGGCGCAGGCCGAACATTCGTCCGTCGACGCCGTGAAGCGGCGCACCGCTAAAGTCGGGTAGGGTTCGGAGCGTCCCCGTACACCTGTGCCGGATCGAACGTCTTTTCCGTCTCGACGAATGTGAGCTGCAGGCCGCAGCCGGACGCCGCCGCCTCATCTCCGACCGGGACGACACGATAAAAGCACGAGCGGTAGCCGACGTGGCAACTCGCGCCGCCGGTGACCCGCACCCGCAGCCAGAGCGCATCCTGGTCGTCGTCGATGCGCATCTCGACGACCTTCTGCACGAAGCCCGATGTTGCCCCCTTGTGCCACAAGCAGGCGCGGCTGCGGCTCCAGTAATGCGCCTCGCCGGTGGCGATCGTCGCCTTGAGCGCGTCCGCGTTCATGTAGCCGAGCATCAAGACGTCGCCGTTCTCAGCGTCGGACGTGACCACCGGGATCAACCCCTGGGCGTCGAACTTGGGTGCCAGCACGGTCCCTTCCTCGACTTGTGTGACGCTCACACGGGGGGCGAATTCTGTCGGCGCTTGCGCAGCGCCGCTCGCGGCATCGATCATCGCAGCAGGTTCCTCTTGCCGATTGAGGCGTTTTCCCTTATCTCACGGCCGCTGGCTTGCGGCAAGCAGCTGCCGGAGCAGACGTGCTCTGCCATCGTCTGGGGCAGCTGCGGATCACGCTTGGAAAGGGCTGACGATGGCGGTTCCAAAAAGAAAGACCTCGCCCATGAAGCGCGGACAACGGCGCTCTCACCACGCGCTTAAAGCCCCGGCCTACACCGAGGACAAGGACTCCGGCGAACTGCGCCGGCCGCACCACATTGACCTGGTGAGCGGTATGTACCGCGGCCGCCAGATTCTTGAGCCAAAGTAGCCGCAACGCGAACGTTAGCGCCGGCCACCCTCAGGGCGCGCCGCGCAGAAGCTCGTCAGATCGTTCGTTCAGGACCTGGGTCAGGCGTGGCGGTCCGCCGTCTTGAAGGATCTTGGCGAAATCGGAGCGGCGCACCGCCAGTTCGCTGATCGCCTTCTCCAACAGCACGTCAACCACCCGCGCGTCGCCCGTATCCCGCTTGCGCATGACGTAGGTGATCGGGATCGGCTGCGCGTCGCGCGGCTGAATAGTGGTGTCGATGAGGATCGTCTCGCGCGGGCCTGCGCGCTCCCCTTGAACCGCGAACTGCTCGCCGTCGTAGCCGACGAAGCGTGAGGCATAGGTGGCGACGCTGTAACGGATGAACGCCGTCAGAAGCTGGGCGCGCTCGGCCTCGCCCGCGTTTGCCCAATGCGATCCGGCGGCAATGGCGATCATCCGCTCGAAGTCGTAGGTCTCGCGCAGCCGCGGCTCCAGCGTGTCATAGCGGCCCTGGACACCGAGTTGGTCGGCGTTCTGCATCACCTGCAGCAAGATGGCATGCAGCGCGTTAATGACGGCAACAGGCCCTGTCTCGGCGCGCGCGGCCGGCGCCGCCGCATGGCAGGCGATGACCAGAAGAAAAAGGCAAAGAACACGCTTCATGGCGGGTTTGAAGGCTGTGAAAATGACACCAGCGGTAACACTATCGGGCGTCATCAATCACCGCAACCCGCATTGCGTGCCGCTTGCGGGGTCCCCGAGGAGGCAGCTGCGCGGAGGGGCAAGTTGGGGGGAAAAGTGAACATCCGATCACGAAGGCGTTTGACTCGCAGCTGCACTCAGTTATAGTGCTTGAGGGAGAAAGGGTGCGCGGGGCCGTAATCGGACCGCGGCCCGCAGCCGACCGATGGCGGTGGCTGGCGTGGCAGATTGCTCATGTTAAGGAGGATCGGGCCAATGGCGATCATCCAATCCTGCGTAGGTCGCGGCTCCAAACGCGTGGGGCCGCATTAGATCTGCGACCGGGTTAGCCTGTCCAAGCAAACCTGGAGCATGGACGCAGCGAGCAACGGAAGGCTCGTGCGGGATGGCGCTCGAATGAGGAGTGATAGCACGATGCGGGCTTTGAAGGTACCGTCCCTCGATTCCGATCGGGGACTGACCCGGTATTTCCGGGAAATCTGGTCCTATCCGGTGCTGACCCCGGAAGAGGAATTCATGTTGGCCGTGCGCTTCCACGAGCACGGTGACACGGAAGCCGCCCACCGGCTGGTGACGAGCCATCTGCGTCTGGTGGCGAAGATTGCCGCTGGCTACCGCGGTTACGGCTTGCCGATGGCCGATCTGATCGCCGAGGGCAACATCGGCTTGATGAAGGCGGTCAAGAAGTTCGAGCCACACCGGGGCTTTCGTCTTGCGACCTACGCCATGTGGTGGATCCGTGCCGCGATCACCGAGTTCGTCCTGCGCTCGTGGTCGATGGTCAAGCTCGGCACGCTGGCGGCGCAAAAGAAGCTGTTCTTCAGCCTGAACCGGATCAAGCGGGAGCTCAATCTCATCTCAGACGCCGGGCTCGACCAGGAACAGGCGGAAACGGTCGCGACGGCGCTGAATGTCTCGGCCCAGGACGTGATCGACATGGAGCGCCGGCTGGCATCGCCCGACGTGTCGTTGAATGCCCCACGCAGCCGTGAGGACGACGACGGTGCCGAATTCATGGATACGCTGGTCGACGAGGCGGCGGATCCGGAAGCGCAGGCAACCGTGCGCCAGGAAAGCACGCAACGGCACGCGCTCCTGACCCGCGCGCTCTCGGCCCTGCCGGAGCGGGAGCGGCACATTTTGGCCCAGCGCCAGCTTGCCGACGAGCCGAAGACGCTGGAAGAGCTGGGCGTCCACTACGGCATCAGTCGCGAGCGGGTGCGCCAACTCGAAGCGCGCGCGCTTGAGCGGGTGACGAAGGCCGTGCGGGCCATGGCAGCCGAAAGCGCGAGCGCCGTGCCCGCTTAAAGATCGGCCGCGGCTTTAGAGGCGGTATCGCTGCCAGAGAAGTTGATCGTCGAGGGCCGCAAGCAGGCCGGCCGCTATGTCCTCGACAGCGGCCGCGGGTGACGGCGAGGCCTCCTGGCCCGGGCTTGACCGCCCAAGCCCCAGCCGCCCAAGCCCCAGCCGCCGCTGCCACCAGCGGCGGCCGTCGGCGATGACCAGCAGCCGCACCCGCGCGCCGTAGCGTTCCCGCATCAGCGGTCGCATGTCGGCGATGCCGTCGATCAGGCCAAGGTCTAGCGCCGCCCTGCCGCTCCAGAACCGGCCGCTGAACAGCTCATCCTCGCCGGCCTTGAGCTTGCCCTGGCGGTGGGCCCGGACGTGAGCGCGAAACGCTTCGTGAATGTCGGCCTGGATGCGGCGCAGGTGTGCCACTTCCTCCTCGCGTTCCGGCTGAAAGGGGTCGAGCCCAGCCTTGTGCGCACCGGAGACGTACACCCGGCGCTCGATGCCGAAGCGCTTCAACAACTCAGGGAAGCCGAAGCCGGCCGTGACGACGCCGATCGAGCCGATCAGCGAGGTCTCGTCCGCGTAGATCTCATCGCCCGCCGTCAGCAGCCAATAGCCGCCCGAGGCGGCGACGTCCTCGGCAAACGCGAACACCTTGACCTGATGCTCTTCGGCCAGTGCGCGGATGCGCCTGGTGATTTGTGCCGCTTGCACCGGCGCGCCGCCCGGCGAATTGATGGCCAGTGCGACCGCCGCCAGCGACGGCAGTTTGAACGCACGTTCGAGCAGCGGCACGACGGACGCCAGCGTCAGGCCGCGCTGCCACGGCCCCAAGCGGCCGATCACACCCTTCAGCGGAACCACGGCGACCACCGGCGGCGGATCGCGGAAGCGTTCGAACGGCAGCCAGGACAACAGCTTGCGCACGTTCATGACGGCTCGTGTTCCTTATCCTACCGGCGCTATCCAGATGTGGGATGCGCTTGTGGCTGTGGCCAGAGCCGACGCCTGTAGTGCTCCGGCCTACCACGCAATGGCGCCGGCATGGCGCAGTACCGCCTCCGCCTCGGCGGTGAAGTGCCCATCCGGGCGGTGCAGACAAAGCCCCGGCAGCAGGCGAAAGGGTCCGCGAGTGCCACGGCGGCCAGCGATCAGGATGCGCTTTGCCGGCCTGGCCGCCCTTCCCCCCGGCCACAGCGGGTAGACCGTAAGGCCGCCGAGGCCCTGGCTCAAGGCCATGACGATCTCCGGCAGCCGGTCGGCCCGGTGCAGCCAGGTCACGGTCCCACCGGGCCGGACCGTGCGGATGCAGAATGCGGCCCAATCCGCAAGTTGCGCCCTGCCTTCGACCGCCGCCGTTCGCCGGCCCGGATCGCGCGCCGGCTGCCCGGTGTCGGCCGGCAGGTGCGGCGGATTGGCGATGACGTGATCGAACGCGGCCGCGCGCAGCTCCTCGCTCGGGTCAAGCACATCGGCGACCAGGAACGTCAGGCGGGCGCCAAGCGCGTTGGCCGCGGCGTTCTCGCGCGCGGCTGCGATCAAGGCCGGATCCTGATCGATGCCGGTGATGCGCGCCCCGTCCGCCCGCTGCGCCAGGCAGAGCGCGGC
>JBATPX010000170.1:0-29063 GCA_049291695.1 Defluviicoccus sp. | reverse complement strand
GCCACGCCGCCGCGGCAGGCCACCCAAAAACAGGAGCCTCGATCAACACGCCGGCTGATCACCCACCCCGCCGACCAGGGAATTTTCGCCCGGCACTTTCGGGGAATTTTCAAGCGGCATTGACAACCATCTCATGTTCAGAATTCATCCCCCTCTCGCGAACCGTGATCGTTCCTAGTCACTGGTCTTAGCGCGTAGGGCGGATTAGGGCAACGCCCGTAATCCGCCGGATGCGTCGATGCGGCACCACCTCATGCGGCGGATTACGGCTTCGCTAATCCGCCCTACGGTCTATGCCTTGCCCTCAGCTTCGCACGACCAACACGCTTTGTGAAACCCTTGCTGGCGTCGCCGCGCTAACGCCCGAGCAGCCCCATCTGGCGGAAGCTGGTATGGCCGCGCTTGGAAACGATGATGTGGTCGTGCAAGACGATGCCAACCTTCTGCAGGGCGTCACCGACTTGGCGCGTCATCTCGATGTCCGGCTTTGAGGGCGCCGGGTGGTTGCTCGGATGGTTGTGGACCATGACGATCGCCGAGGCGTCGAGCATGAGGGCGCGCTTCATGACCTCGCGCGGATAGACCGGTGTGTGGTCGATCGTGCCCTGATGCTGCACCTCGTCCGCGATCAGCACGTTGCGGCGGTCGAGGAAGATGATGCGAAACTGCTCGACCTTGCGGTGCGCCATCGTCGTCATCAGATACGCGACGAGCTTGTCCCACTGATCGAGGAGCGGCCGGTCGGTCACCTCTTCCCGCGCCATGCGGCCGGCCAGGGTGCGCGCCGCCTTGAACAGCGTAATGGTGTAATGGTTGATGCGCTCGAACTCGGCCAACTGCTCCGGCGTTGCGTGCAGGACGCCGGCCAAGCTGCCGAACCGATCGAGCAAGGCCTTTGCCAGCGGCTTGGTATCGATCCGCTCGATCGAGAAGAACAACAGCAGCTCGAGCAGTTCGTAATCGGGCAGCGATTCCTCGTTGCTGCTCAGGAAGCGGTCGCGCAGCCGCTGCCGATGGCCCCAGTAGTGCGGACGGTTGGCAAGGTTGCCAAGATCCGGAGCGACGGACAGGACGTCGGCAAGGCCGCCCTGCGTCCGCTCTGCCCGGACACGATCGGCGATGGCGCCGCGCGGATCACGGCCGCGGAAGATCCAGGCTCGGTTGATTCCATCCCAACGGCCGCCCAACTCGCGCAGGATGTGCCGCAGGGCATGCGTTTCGCCCTTGACCGAGTAGGTCGGGTCGCCATTCGCGGGCGCGACCTCGGAGACCCTGAGACCAACCGTCTCAAGCGCGCCTTCCTCTGAATCGAACATTGTCTCAATCCCTGACCGCTGCCGTGCGTTCGGCCTCGCGCCAGTTCCAAGGCGCATCGAACGATCCGCGCCACATGCCACGGCTTTCCGCCCGCGCCTCGATCTCCTGCGGCACGTAGTCCTTGGCATAACGGCGGTAGGCGAGCGCCCAACCAGCCCGCACCATGGCGCCGTTCAGGTCCACCGGCCCGGCGTGGCAGACCGCCAACAGACGGCCATAACGGTCACGCTTGTTGCCGATGCACCGAACCGGCTGGCTTTCAATCGCGGCGACAAGACCTTCCGCCGCCATGCGCCCGCAAGGCCACGCGGCAGGACCGGCCCCGCAAACCTGCTTCGCTTCGGGCGCGTCGATGCCATGCAAGCGGATCCGTTCGGTGGCAACCTGCAGCGTATCGCCGTCGATCACCAGGGCCTCGCCGATGACATCGGCGCGCGCTGCGTCGATGCCGCAAACAACAATAATGACCATTCCGGCGAAGCGAAGGGCCGCTCCTAGGGGTCTGTCGAGAGGACCAGGCGCAATCGTGGCATTGTTTGCGAAGAGCATTGACAGGCCATCCCTGTGAATAGGGTTTGTCTATTTTTGGGTAGGCAAAGCATTTTTCTCACGTTCAACGTGAATTGCTGAACTTGCTTTTCGTTTGACTGACTATGCCCCGTAGAATTTTTCACAAAACGGCGTCTTAACCCTAGATGGGGTATAATACCCCGATCGGGGCTAAATTGGAAGGATTTCGCGAATCGCGCGCGCGTCCGGCCGCCGGCCCGTTTACGCGGCCTTAATCGAGACGCCGGCAGGATGGATAGGACGGGATCAGATGTCCGACCGCAGGGGCTGCGGACGCGTCTTATGTGAGGTTGAGAATGGTCTGGCTCGCACTCTTTCTCTGCACTCTGTTGCCGCTTGCCGCGTGCACCACAGAGGTCAAGGGCCCTAAAGTCGAGGTGACACCGCCGAAGATCGTGATCGGTCCGGCGGAGCCGCAGCGTGATTTCTGCCCGCCCGGTCAGGCCAAGAAGGGCAACTGTTAGCCGCTCAGGGGGTGGTTGCGAGAAGGCAGCGCGTGCGGGAGCACCGTCCCGCTGATCACGGCGCCGATCAGAACAGGGTAGGCGCCAATGTCACGACGAGCGCGACAACCCACGCCAGTGTAACGACCATTGCGAACGCGATGATCGCCTTTCTGGCGATGCCGCGATTGTTGCCGCCGGACTTTGTCACCGCCCGTCAGGCGGTGAGGCCGCCGCCGAGGGCGGCCAGACGGCGCTCGGCCTCACCCAGCCGGACGCGCGCATTGTGCGCATCGGCCCGCTTCTCGCGCTCGGTCTCGACAACCTCGGGCGGCGCCTTGGCGACGAACGCCGCGTTCGCGAGGCGCTTGTCGAAGCGAGTGATTTCCGCGTCCAGGCGCGCGATCTCCTTGGCCAGGCGGGCGCGCTCGGCACCGACGTCGATGACATCGGCGATTGGCAACAGGACTGTCAGGCCTTCCAGATCGTCCTGAACGCACCCCGTTGGCGTTTCACCATCCACGATCTCAACCCGGTCCACCCGCGCCAGCTGGGTGATCAGGTCGGCATAGTCGTCGACCCTGCGGGCAAGCGTGCCATCGGGTCGCTGCCGGCCGCTCTCCGCCTTGAGCATGAGAGCCATCCGCGCCGCCGGCGGCACGTTGACCTCCGAGCGGATGGTGCGCACCAGCGAGACGAGCCGGATGACCCAGTCAAGTTCCACTTCCGCGGCCGGATCGATGAGCGCCGCATCGAGGATCGGCCACGGCTGCGTCACCAACAGGGCGCCTTTGCGGTCTGCCAACCGCTGAAACAGCTCCTCCGTCACGAACGGGATGACCGGATGCAGGAGATGCAGGAGCTGATCAAGCGCCCAGCCGGTAATGGCGCGCGTCTCGGCCTGCGCCGAAGGGCTGCCGCCCAGCAGGATTGACTTCGCGAACTCGACATACCAGTCACAGAACGTCCCCCACGTGAACTGGTAGAGCCCGTTCGCGTAATCGTTGAATCGGTAAACCGCAAGCGCTTCCTCGGCACGGCCGGCGGCAGCCGCAAGCTTGCTGACCAGCCAGCGGTTGACCGGCTCCAGACAACCGGCCGGATCGAACCCCTTGACCGGGGCGGCGCCGTTGAGCTGACAGAACCGGGCCGCATTCCACAGCTTGGTGCAGAAGTTGCGGTAGCCCTCGACGCGCGCTTCTGACAGCTTGACGTCGCGGCCCTGGGCCGCCTGCGCGGCCAGTGTCAGGCGCAGCGCATCGGCGCCGTAGGCATCGACGAGCTGCAGCGGGTCTATCACGTTGCCCTTCGACTTCGACATCTTCTGGCCCTTCTCATCGCGGACCAGGGCATGGATGTACACGGTCGAAAACGGCACCTCGCCCATGCAGTGGAGCCCCATCATCATCATCCGGGCAACCCAGAAGAAGATGATATCGAAGCCGGTCACCAGCACGTCGGTCGGGTAGTAGCGCTTGAGCTCTTCAGTTTCCTCCGGCCAGCCCAGCGTCGAGAACGGCCACAGCGCTGACGAAAACCAGGTGTCGAGCACGTCGTCATCACGCCGCAGCGTCGGCAGCGTGCCGTAATGCGCCTTGGCGGCGGCGAGCGCATCGTCCTCGGTCATCTCGACGAAGATGGTGCCGTCGGGCCCGTACCAAGCCGGGATCTGGTGCCCCCACCAGATCTGCCGCGACACGCACCAGGGCTGGATGTCCTTCATCCAGTCGTAGTAGGTCTTCGTCCACTGCTCGGGCACGAAGCGGGTCCGCCCCTGCTCGACCGCGCGGATCGCCGGCTGGGCCAGCGTCTTCGCATCGACGAACCACTGATCGATCAGCCACGGCTCGATGACGACGCCCGAGCGGTCGCCGTAGGGCATCATCAGGACGTGGTCCTCGACCTTCTCGAACAGGCCAAGCGAGCTAATTTCGGCGACGATGGCATCGCGCGCCTCGTAGCGATCGAGGCCGCGGTAACGCTCCGGCACCGTATCGCTCATGCACGCGCGCGCATCGAGTACGTTGATCATCGCCAAGCCGTGCCGGCGGCCGACCTCGAAGTCGTTGAAGTCGTGAGCGGGCGTGATCTTCACCGCGCCGGTGCCCTTGGCCGGGTCGGCGTGCGGATCGGCCACGATCGGGATCGGCCGGTTGACGATCGGCAGGATGCAGCGGCGGCCGATCAGGCCGGCGTAGCGCTCGTCCTCGGGATGGACGGCGACCGCCGTGTCGCCCAGCATGGTTTCGGGCCGCGTCGTCGCAACCGCGATGAAGGCACCGGCCTCGCCCTCGATCGGATAGCGAAACGTCCACAGATGGCCCGGCTGCTCCCGCTGCTCGACTTCAAGATCGGAAATGGCGGTCTGCAGAAACGGATCCCAGTTGACCAGACGCTTGTCGCGGTACACCAGCCCCTGCCGGTAGAGATCCACGAACACCTTGCGCACGGCGAGCGACAGACCCTCGTCCATGGTGAAGCGCTCGCGCGACCAGTCGCAGGACGCACCCAAGCGGCGCAGCTGGCTGGTGATCGTACCGCCCGAGGCCGCCTTCCAGGTCCAGACCCGGTCGATGAACCCCTGCCGGCCGAGATCGTGGCGTGTTTGCCCTTGCGCGCCCAACTGCCGCTCCACCACCATCTGGGTCGCGATGCCGGCATGGTCGGTCCCCGGCTGCCACAGCACATCGCGCCCGCGCATTCGTGCCGCGCGGACAAGAATATCCTGCAGCGTATTGTTGAGCGCGTGCCCGACATGAAGGCTGCCGGTGACGTTCGGTGGCGGGATGACGATCGTGTATGGTGCGCCATTGCCCCGGCCGCAGCGGAAGGCGCCCGCCTGCTCCCACGTCGCATACCACGTTTGCTCGATGTGTCCCGGCTGATATGTTTTTTCGAGTTGCATGCCGTTCCAGAAAAAGCCACGGGCGCCGGCAGGGTCCCCCCGCCGGCGGCGTTCAGGTCACGAGGTTCACGCCGATTGAGCCCTTAGTCGAGTCGCTCGGCGCGGTTGACCATCAGGTCGATTTCCTTCTTGACCAACCGCTCGATCAGATACGGCAGATTGCGGTCCAGCCACTCCTTCAGCAGCGGCCTTAACATCGTCCGTACCATCGATTCAAGCGTAACATCGCGCGCGCCGACGGCGATATCGCGCCGGTCGAGAATGGCACGCGCCAGCTGCGACAGAACGTCCGTCGAACTGTCAACGATATTGTTCGAGATCAGAGCGCGATCGGGCTTGGCCTTCATGTTGGGCGTCAGCTCAAACACCTCCTCTTCCTGATCTTCTTCATCGACCAGATCGTCGTCATCCTCGATCGGTTCCTGACTCGGCACTTCATCCTCCTCGAACAACGCTTCAGCGGGCTCGGCGTGCGGTTCCTCGATCTCGAAGATCTGCTCCGGTTCGGTCGGCTCGTCCGCGACAGGCTCGGGCTGCACGGGCGCCGGCGGCTCGACCGGCTCCGGCGCGAAGCCCTTCTGCGCGTCGCGTGCGACTTCCTCCTTCGCCGCCGTCCCGCCCGTGTCCTCGGCCAGGATCCTGCGGATCGAGGCGAGAATATCCTCCATGGACGGTTCTTGCTGCGAAGCCTTGCTCTTCTGAGGGTCGTCGGTCATCGTCCGTGCCTGTCCAGTGCCACTTCAATCCGCTATCACGCCATCAGAGCCGGATAAGTGCCAGCCCTGAATGCGGCATGTTAGAGGAGAAAAGTGACGAAAGTCTTCACGGTTTGCGGAAGTCGCTGCTGACGTCACCACTCGACGTGCCCCCAAACCACAGGCCGCGGACCTCGCGATAGTGAGCCTCAGGATCGTAGTGCTCTACCGGCAGCTGCAGCTTATCCGCCGTCAAGGACCCGGTCGCGGACGTAAGCTCATACGAAGCGACGATCTCCTCCCGCTCCGCCTGGACGAGACGAACCTGGGAATCGACCAATTCCTGTTCCGCGTCGAGGATATCGAGCACCGTGCGGGCACCGACGTCGGCCTCGCGCCTCACCCCTTCCAGGGCGACCTCGTTCGCCTGCACCTGTTTCTCAAGCGACTTGGTGGCGGCGCGCGCCGTCTGCACGTTGGTGAAGCCCTGGCTTGCCGCCTCCTCGGCATTGCGCCGGGATTGATCCATCAGGCGCCGCCGCTCGGCCGCCGTCTGCTTCGCCGCCCGCAGTCGCGAATAGGTGCTGCCGGCCTGGTAGAGCGGCACGGTCATCCGTACGGAGGCCTCAAGGGCGTCGAAGCGGGACCCTTCCCGTACCGACTCCCACTCGCGCTCCGCCTCGCCAACCAGACTGACCGACGGCAGCAGTTCGCCGCGTACGAAGTCGATATCGTCCATTGACGCGCGCTCGTCGAACTCGGCGGCGAGAATGTCAGGATTGCCGACCAAAGCGCCGGCGATCGCCGCCTCCCTGGTTGGCGGCAAGGGCGAGGGAACCGGCGGCTTCTTCACAGCACCCGGCAGGACACCGACCACGTTCTTGTAAACCGCCCGCTGGGCCTCAAGAGCGCCCTCGGCACGGATCCGTTCGGCGGTTGCGCGAGCCAACCGGGCCTCGGACTGAAATACGTCGGTCCTGGTCACCTCGCCGACCCGGAACCGATCTCGGGTCGCTTCCAACTGGCGGCCCAAGCGCTGTTCGTTGCGGATCTGTAGCTCAACGACGGCGGCGGCGGAAACGACGTCAACGTAGGCCGTGGTTGCGCTCAGGAGGATGCTCTGTTCCGCCGACCACAGCCGGGCCCGCTCAGCGCGCACGGAATTCTCTGCCGCACGGGTCGCCGCCATCGTGCGGCCGCCGCGAAACAATGGTTGCTCGATCGTCGCATTGACCCTTCGGTTGAAGAGGTCGCCGGACGCGTCAACCGCTGCGTCGTCCTCCTGCTGGTCGATATGACGATACCCAGCGCTGCCGCTCGCCGTGACCGTCGGCCGCCAGCCCGACAACGCCTGCGGCACTTGCTCATCGACGCTGCGCAGACGGGCGCGCTGCGCCATAAGGCGAGGATTGTACTGGTAGGCTTGAGTCAACGCTTCCGTTAACGTCTCGCTGGAAACAGGGCAGTTAATTGCGACAGTTGCCGCAACAACGGCACAAGCCAATCCGAACCGTTGAGCCTTCATGGAAGATTGGCCCCCTTTTTCAAAATTTCGGGGAAACACCGATCGGTCTTGACGTCTTTTTTGTTGTTAACCAATTCCCAACAGATTGCAGAGAAACGGTCAAGAGCTTCTCGCACAGCCGTCACAAGGTGTGGCTTTATGGTCACCCCACCCGGCATTGAACGGATCGTTTCAAAAGCTGAACTGTGGCTGTGGTTCGAAGCCTGCCAGAAACGGTGTTGCCGCATCGAAGGCGACCCGGTGCGAGAGCGTGCCGCCTGCCTTGACGAACAGGGTGCCGCGGCCGACCCCGCGCCCGTCGGCGATCACGGCCACCATCCGCCCACCGTCTGCGAGTTGCTCGACGATCGGGACGGGAGGCGCAGCAACAGCGCCGCCGAAGACAATCACGTCGTAGGGTGCCTGGCGGGCAAACCCTTGCCCCAGCAGCCCTTCGACCACCGCGACCATGCCGAAGCCGAGGTCCGCCAGCACCCGCCGCGCCGCCTGCGCCAAGCCAGGATCGCTCTCGAGGCCGACGACGGCACTCGCGATCTGCACCGCTACCGCCGCGTCGTAGCCGACGCCGCAGCCGACGATCAGGACGACGTCATCGACGGACAGTTCGGCAACCTGCAACTGCTGCGCGGTGATGAGCGGCGCCAGGAGAAAGCGACCGCTGCCCAGGGAGATCTCCTCGTCGACGTAAGCGATGCCCTGCAGACGCGCCGGCAGAAAAGCCTCGCGCGGCACGGCCGCCATCGCCGCGATCAGGGCCGGATCATTGATCCGGTTGGTGCGGATCTGGTTCGCGACCATCTTTGCACGGGCGGCGGCATAATCCATGGCAGGCCCTGAGACGGAAGAGAGACGAGCGCGGACAACGTGCAGGCGCGATATCGCTGCGCCTTATAGCCCCGGCGCGGGCTCAACACAACGCTCTAGTGCACGCGCACGGATGCTTGACCGTAAGAGGAGTGGCGTCTAAGGTCGCCGGGAAAGACCGCTCCGAGGCGTCTGGGTGCGCATACCGGCACCGATGAGGACGTCTTCAGGGGCGCGGTGGCGGAGTGGCTACGCAGCGGCCTGCAAAGCCGTGTACACCGGTTCAAATCCGGTCCGCGCCTCCATCTTCATTCCGGAGTAGCTCAGTGGTAGAGCAAGCGGCTGTTAACCGCTGGGTCGGGGGTTCGAATCCCTCCTCCGGAGCCACCTTCTCGGGGGCGACGCCCCTGGCGCACGCGCAAACGCATCAGGCGCGGGCGACGATGGCGGCGTGCGGGTGGGTCGGCGGAATGACGTGGCGGGTATCGACCACCAGTTTCGCGTATTCGAGCAGCCGATCGTAATCGACACCAGAGTGGTCGGTGACGATAAGCGCCGCATCGTAGCGGGCGATCAGGTAGGGCTCGAGCGGCACGCAGGCCTTACCGGCAAGATCGGGGTATTCCCGTGTCGCCGGGATCACCGGAAAGTATGGGTCGTGGTAGTCGATCTTGGCGCCCATCGCATCCAGGAGCTTGATGATCTCGAGCGCCGGACTTTCGCGCAGGTCATCGACGTTCTTCTTGTAGGCGACGCCGACGATGAGAATGCGGGTGCCGCTCAACCCCTTGGCGAAGCGGCGGTCGAGCTCGCAGCGCAGCCGTTCGACGACGTAGCGCGGCATGGTGGCGTTGACCTCGCCCGCGAGCTCGATAAAGCGGGTCGAGATGTGGAACTCGCGCGCCTTCCAGGTCAGATAGAACGGGTCGATCGGGATGCAGTGGCCGCCCAGGCCGGGGCCGGGATAGAACGGCATGAAGCCGAACGGCTTGGTCTTGGCGGCATCAATGACCTCGAAGATGTCGATGCCCATGGCGGCGTAGACCATCTTCAGCTCGTTGACGAGCGCGATGTTGACGGCGCGAAAGATGTTCTCGGTGATCTTGACCGCCTCCGCGGTATCGAGGTTCGAGACTGGGACGGTGCGGGCGACGACGTGATTGTAGAGCGTCTGCGCCAGCATGCTCGCCGCCTCGCCGTCGCCGGCCACGATCTTGGGGATCCGCGCGGTGTCGTATTCGCTGTTGCCCGGATCCTCGCGTTCGGGCGAATAGGCAAGAAAGAAATCGATGCCGCAGCGCAGCCCGCTGGTCTCCAGGATCGGCTTCAGCACCTCGCGCGTCGTGCCGGGGTAGGTCGTCGATTCCAGGATCACGAGCTGACCGGGGCGCAGACGGGCGGCGATCGAGCGCGTCGTCGCCTCAACAAAGCCCAGGTCCGGTTCGCGATGGGCGCCGAGCGGCGTCGGCACGCAGATCATCAGCGCGTCGAGCTCACTCAAGCGATGAAAATCGGCCGAAGCCTCGAACTGCCCCGCGGCGCGGGCCGAAGCGACCGGCTCGCTCGCGATATGCTTGATCGGGCTTTCGCCGCGGTTCAACACGTCGACCTTGGCGGCATCGATGTCGAATCCGATGACCGGGAAACCGGCCTTGCAGCAGGCGAGCGCCAGCGGCAGGCCGACATAGCCGAGACCAATGACGCCGATAGCGGCCGTGCGCTTTTCCAACCGGTCGCGCAGGGCGCGGACGGCGCGAAGGGCCGTCTCGTCCATCTCCGGCGTTCTCAGTGTCATCACCGTGCCGATCCGCTGTTCGGACTTAAAATGAGGGTGAACGGCACCGACCCTCCCGACGCCTTGCCGCCTGAGGAAGACGCTACCACGGGCAGACCACCGCAGATAAGCCGCGAACGGGGGTTGATGGGGCGCGTGCCCGCCGGACGATGACCCTGCGGCGCTGTCCGCCCTAATCCTCGGCATGCCCTTGGCGGCGCCGCGCCTTGAGCGCTGCACGCCGCTGCTTCACCTCCAGCCGGTGACGAACCGCCGCTGCCGAAGGCCGGGTCGGCCGGCGGGCGCGCGGCACGATCGCGGCGCGCCGGATCCACTCCATCAACCGCTCGATCGCATCTTGCCGGTTGCGCTCCTGGGTGCGGAAGCGCTGCGCAGTGATGACGAGCACGCCGTCGCGGGTGACCAGCCGGCCGGCCAAGCGCTCCAGCCGGGCGCGAACATCCGCGGGCAGCGACGGCGAATGACGAACGTCGAAGCGAAGCTGGACGGCGGTGGCAACCTTGTTGACATTCTGCCCGCCGGGGCCGCCGCTGCGGACAAAGCGCTCCTGCACTTCGCCGCCATCAATCACAAGGCCGCCGATCACGATCCGCGACCCGGCGGCAGCCACCCCTTCACCCATTCGGCCGCCCCCTTACGGCTGCTTCGTTTCGCCCCACACTTCCTTCAGGCGCTGATCGCGTTCACAAGCGTAACGGTAGTATTTATAGCGAAGAGGATTCTTCTGGTAGTAATCCTGATGATAGTCTTCGGCCGGATAGAATTTGACCGCCGGCAGGAGCGGCGTCACGATCGGACCCTTGATCAGGAGCTTTGCCGCAGCGGCCTCGCGGGACTTGAGCGCAGCTGCCTTCTCCTCCTCCGTAGCATAGAAGACCGCAGTTCGATACGAATCACCACGGTCGCAGAACTGCCCGCCGTCGTCGAGCGGATCGACGTTGCGCCAGAACACGTCCAGCAACTGTCCATAACTGACACGCGCCGGATCGTAGGTCACCTCGATCGCTTCGAAGTGGCCGGTGCCGCCGGCGGACACCTGCTCGTAGCTGGGGTTCTCGCGGTTACCGCCCGTGTAGCCCGACACCGTCGCAACCACGCCAGGCAAGGCGTCGAACGGCGGCTCCATGCACCAGAAGCAGCCCCCGGCGAAGACCGCGCGAGCGACTTGCGCCGCTGCTGCCGGCGTGTCGGCAGCCGAACCGCTGCCGATCCCGGCAAGGACGGTAAGGACGCCGAGGGCGACCGCCGTCACCGACCGCCGAAATACCGCTCGCGGCGTGTTCATGCCGGCACGAAAACGAGTGCTGCGCCGTTCATGCAGTAGCGCAGCCCCGTCGGCGGCGGACCATCGTCGAACACATGGCCCAAATGGCCGCCGCAGCGGCGGCAGTGCACTTCCGTCCGGACGCTGAAGAAGCTGCGGTCCTCCGACGTCCCGATCGCGCCCTCGATCGGCGCCCAGAAGCTGGGCCAGCCGGTGCCGCTGTCATACTTGGTCGTGGACTGAAACAGCGGCAGTTCGCAGCCAGCGCAGGCGAACGTGCCGGTGCGGTGCTCCTTGTCCAGCGGGCTGGTGCCCGCGCGCTCGGTGCCGTGCTCGCGCAGGATGTAAAACTGTTCCGGCGACAAGAGCTTGCGCCACTCCGCCTCGCTGCGCGTAATCTCGAACGGGCCGGACTGCGCCGGGCCGCCCGCGGCTGCAGCAGGCGTGCTGCGCAATCCAACCAGGGCTGCGGCCGAAGTGCCGACAGCCGCCAATCCAGACATCAAGAACGTTCGTTTGCTCATCATCTCCCACCTCGATCGCCCCCGCTTATGAATAGGTGGGATGCAGCAGACGGGGACGCCAATGTGACGCCAAAGGCCGACGATCCTTTCGGTGCCGGCCGACAGTCAGGGGACCGGCCGAACCTCGATCACCTCGGGCACGTAGTACCGCAGCATGTTTTCGATGCCGTGCTTGAGCGTCGCCGTCGAACTGGGGCAGCCAGAGCACGCGCCTTGCATGTGCAGGTAGACGATCCCGTCCTCGAAGCCGCAGAAGGTGATGTCGCCGCCATCGACGGCCACTGCCGGCCGCACGCGGGTGTCGATCAGATCGCGGATGCGGGCCGCGATTTCCCCTTCCTGCTCGTCCGCCGCCGGTTCGGCAATCTCGTCCGCGTCACCGGTGATCACCGGATCGCCGAGCGTAAAATGATCCATGATCGCGCTCAGGATGACCGGCTTCAGCACATCCCACTCGCGGTCGGCCATCTTGGTGACGGTGATGAAGTCAGAGCCAAAGAAAACGCCGGCGACCCCATCCACTTCGAACAGCTTGAGCGCCAAGGGCGAACGTGCGGCCGTCTCCGGCTCTGGAAAATTCGCCGTCCCTCTTGCCATGACCGCGCAGCCCGGCAGGAACTTCAATGTCGCCGGGTTGGGCGTCGTTTCCGTCTGGATGAACATGCCTTCGCGGTCCCTTTTTCATCCCGTGGCGCCGTGTGGGCGCACGACTCACGTACCACAAACATGGTTGTGCCGGGCCGGCAGATCAACCGCGCCCGCAAGTCCTGTCTGCGCCATCACGGCCGAGAAAGCCGACCACCGCGTACACCTCGCGCAGAACCGGCGCCGCCAGTTCGGACGCGCGTTCGGCCCCGCGCGCGAGGACCATTTCGACGTAGTCAGGATCGGCATTCAGCCGGTTCAGCTCTGCCGCCACCGGCGCCAGCCGTTCGACCGCGAGTTCGGCGAGAGCCTCCTTGAACCGGGAGAACAGCCAGCCGCCGAACCGGCTGGTGACGGCATCTGGCTCAAGGTCGGCGAGCGCAGCGTAGATGCCGACCAGATTCTCCGCCTCCGGCCGGCCGGCGAGACCCTCGACCGTGTCGGGCAACGGCTCCGGATCGGTCTTGGCCTTGCGAATCTTGAGCGCGATCGTATCGGCGTCGTCGGTCAGGTTGATGCGCGAATAGTCCGACGCATCGGACTTGCTCATCTTTTTGCTGCCGTCGCGCAACGACATCACCCGCGTCGCCGGCCCGAAAATCAGCGGCTCGACTATAGGAAAGACCGGCTTGCCGAAGTCCGTATTGAATTTCTGGGCGATGTCGCGGGTCAGTTCGAGGTGCTGCTTCTGGTCCTCGCCGACCGGAACATGGGTCGCCTTGTAGAGAAGGATGTCGGCGGCCATCAGGTTCGGGTAGGCGTAGAGGCCCACGGAAGCGTTTTCCCGGTGTTTGCCCGCCTTTTCCTTGAACTGGGTCATCCGGTTGAGCCAACCCAGCCGGGCGACGCAGTTGAAGATCCAGGCGAGCTGGGCGTGCCCCGGCACTTGGCTCTGATTGAAGATGACGTTGCGTTCCGCATCGACGCCGCAGGCGATCATCGCCGCCGCCGTCCGGCGAATGTTGGCGGTCAAATCCTTCGGATCCTGCCAGACGGTGATCGCGTGCAGGTCGACGACGCAAAACAGGCACTCGAACTCATCCTGTAGCCGCACCCAATTACGGATGGCGCCGAGATAATTGCCGAGGTGCAGGTTGCCGGTGGGCTGGATGCCGGAAAAGATGCGTTTCATTCCGCGCCGATCAGTCCCCGCCCCTTTTTGGTCCGTTCGGGCGGGTTTATGGACGCTCCGCCGGAGCGGGTCAAGGCGCCTCCGTTTCCTTTTCTTTTCGTGCCCGCGCCATCGCGCGGACATCGCGCACGCTGGCGGCGCCGAACAGTTGTGCCGACAGTGCGAAGATGACGAGGCCGGCTGCAATCATCAGCGCCACCGCGCCGGCCTGCAGCGCAAAGCCCTGGTTGAGCCAGCCGGCAAGCGTGTGGTTGAGCGTGATCAGCGCCGCCGCCATCACCGCGCTCGCCAGCACGATTCGCGGCAGCCGGCGCCTCAGGCGGGCATCGGGCTGCAGATGGCCGCGCCGGTACAAAACCGTCGCCAGCACGGCAGCGTTGAACCAGGCCGCGAGCGCGGTCGAGAGCGCAATGCCGACATGCGCGAACGGGACCATCAGGGCGATGCTCAAGACCGCGTGCAGGATAGCGGCGACGCCCGCGATTTTGACCGGTGTGCGTGTGTCCTCCCGCGCGTAGTAGCCGGGGGTGAGCGCCTTGACGACAAGGTAAGCGGGAAGGCCGGCGGAATAGGCGGCGAGCGCCGCGGCTGATGCCTGGACCGCTTCGGCCCCGAACGCGCCGCGGCCGAACAGCACTGCCATGAACGGTTCGGCCAGCACGATAAGTGCTGCTGCTGCCGGCAGCATGAGCAGAAACGCGAACTCAAGCGCGCGGTTCTGGCTCGCGAGCGCCTCGGCTGGCGCGCCAATGCGGACCTGCTTCGACAGAATGGGAAGGAGCGCGGTAGAGACGGCGGCGGCAATGATGCCGTAAGGCAGCTGGCTCAAGCGGTCGGCGTAGAAGAGGTATGAGACCGAGCCCGCCGGCAGAAACGATGCCAGAATCGTATCGACGAGGATATTGACCTGATGAATTCCGGCACCGAACGCGACCGGGAGCGCGCGCCGCAACAAGAGCTTGACCCGTGGCAAGAGGCGTGGCCGGCGCGGCGGCAGCCAGACGCCCATTCGCCCGAGCGCTGCCAGAAGCCACAAGAGCTGCAGCAGGCCTGCCGCCACCACCCCCCACGCGAGCGCATGGCCAAGCGTCGGCATCCACCGGCCGGTGCCGACAAGCGCTGCGATGATCGACAGGTTAAGGAGGATCGGCGCCGCCGCCGGCGCAGCAAAACGGCCGTACGAATTGAGAACACCGCCGTAAAGCGCGGTCAGCGAAATCAGCATCAGGTAGGGGAAGGTGATCCGCGACAGCTCGGCCGCGAGATCGAATGTAGCGGTGCCACGGAAGCCAGGCGCGATGGCCAGCAGCACGATAGGCATCGCGATTTCGACCACGATCAGGAACACCAGCAGCGCCGTCGCCAGCACGCTCTGGGTCTGCACCGCGAACTCGCGCGCCGACGTCTCGCCTTCGGTCTCCTTGGCGGCAACGAACAGCGGCACGAACGCCGCCGAGAACGCACCCTCGGCGAACAGGGCGCGGAACATGTTGGGAAAACGCAGGGCAACAAAGAAGGCGTCGGCGATCGGGCCGGCGCCCAGGAGTGCTGCGATCAGAGCATCGCGGATGAAGCCGAGGATCCGGCTGATCGCCGTGAAGGCCCCGATGGTGGCGATCGAGCGGATAAGCAGCATCCGCGACCTCTAATCCGTTTGCCGGTTACAGGGGAAGAAAAACTTCAGCGCACGCACAACCGCCGCAAGCGGGCGGCCAGCGTGCCCTCACGTTAGCGCTGCCACCGTTTCGGTCGCCGGTTCGTCGCGCACGGGCTCGTCCGGTTTCACGCCCGCCATGGCCCGCAGCAGCAACTCCTCAATTCGGGCGAGCTTGGCAGGTTGATCGACCTTCAGGCCGAACGCGTCCTTCACGTAGAAGACGTCAACGACGCGGGCCCCATACGTTGAGATGTGCGCACTGCCGATCTGCAGGCCGAGACCGGTCAGCGTCGACGTGACATCGTAAAGGAAACCGGGGCGGTCGCGGCCGTTGAGTTCAATGACCGTGGAGGCATTGCTGGCCGCATTGTCGAAGATCACCCGCGGCGGCACCTTGAACGCGCGTGCCCGGCTTGTGATCCTGCTCCGGTGCGCCGCTTCAAGGGCGCGACCGAGATGCAGACGTCCGGAGATGGCATCTTCGATGCGCCCAACCAAGCGGCCGAGGCGCGCCTCGTCGCCGTCGAAGGGACCGTTGACGCTCTGAACGTGCAGGACGTCGAGCGCCATGCTGTTGGCGAGCGTGACGATCTTGGCATCGACGATGGAAGCACTGGCGAGCCCGATGCCGCCCGCGATTTGCGCGAACAGCCCGGCGTGGTCAGGCGCGTAGACCGTCACCTGAACCGCATCGCGGGCGGGATCGAAAACCGCCTGCACCTTGAGGATGCTGCCGGTTGCCTCCGCTGCCGCCATCAGCGCGAAATGGCGCATGTGCTCGTCGGTATCGAACGCAAGCCAGTAGTCCGGATAGCCGCGCTGGATGTAGGTTTCCAGCGTTTCCTCCTCCCAGCCGACCAACCGGTCGCGCAAGCGCTGCTTGGCCGCCTCGACGCGATTGCCGCGGCGCTGGCGCGGCTGGTCGGAGGTGATCTCCATATCTTCGAGCGCACGGAAGTAGAGCTCGCTCAACAGCCCTTCCTTCCAGCTGTTCCAGACGCCGGGCCCCACCGCCCTGATGTCGACGTTGGTCAGGATCAGGAGCAGCCGCAGCCACTCCGGCGACTGCACCAGATTGATGAACGTGGAGACGGTTGCGGGATCGTCAATGTCGCGCTTGAATGCCGTGCGCGCCATCAGGAGGTGGTAGCGGACGAGCCAGGAGACGGTCTCCCTCTCCCACTCGTCAAGGCCGAGGCGAGGCGCGAGGCGTAGCGCGACCTCGGCGCCCAGGATCGAGTGGTCGCCATTGCGGCCTTTGGCGATGTCGTGCAGCAGCACCGAAAGATAGAGGGCGCGGCGCGAGCGCACCTCGGCAATGATGCGGCTTGCGGTCGGATGCTCGGCCGCAAGTTCGCCGCGCTCCAGCCGGCCGAGGATGCCGATGGCGCGGATCGAATGCTCGTCGACCGTGAAGTGGTGATACATGTCGTATTGCATCTGCGCGACGACGCGGCCGAAGTCGGGAATGAAGCGGCCGAAAATGCCCGCTTCGTTGAGGCGCCGCAGTGTCGGCTCCGGGTCGGTGGGCGCGGTCAGGATCTCCATGAACAACCGGTTCGCCTCCGCATCCTGGCGCACCGCTGGTGTGATCAGACCAAGGCTCTGCTGCGCCAGCCGCATGGCCTTCGGATGAATGTCGCGGCCCAGCCGCTGGGCTTCGTGGAACAAACGCAACAGCCGTGCCGGATCCTTCTCGAAGCCATCGACGGACTCGATGTTCAGCCGGCCGGAGTCGAGAACGAAGCCGGGCGCAAGCCGGCGCAGAAACGTGAGCGACGGGAGGCGGAAGCGCAGCCGGGTCTGCGTCTGCTGGTCCTCGAGCACGGCGCAAAGCACACGCGTCAAGTCGCCGACGATCTTGGTGACATGGAAGTAGTGCTTCATGAAGCGCTCGACGCCGCGCGCGCTCGCCCGGCTGGTGTAGCCGAGCCGCTCGGCGACGGATTCCTGCACGTTGAAGGTCAGCCGGTCTTCCGGGCGGCCGGCGACGTAGTGGAGATGACAGCGCACCCGCCAAAGGAAGTCCTGCGCCTTACGGAACAGGCGCAGGTCGCTCTGGGTAAAGATGCCGCGCTCGACCAGATCCGCCATGTCGCGCACGCGGTAAAGGTATTTCGCGATCCAGAACAACGTCTGCAGATCGCGCAAGCCGCCTTTCCCCTCCTTGATGTTAGGTTCCAGCACGTAGCGGCTGCCGCCGATCCGCTCGTGACGGGCATCGCGCTCCTTCAACTTGTCCTCGACGAACTGCCGGCCCGTCCCCTCGACCACCTCGCTGAAGAAGCGGTTTTCGAACGCTGCGAACAGTGCCTCATCGCCCCACAAATAACGCGATTCCAGCATGCAGGTGCGGATGGTCAGATCCTTGCGGGCAAGACTGACGCAATCGTCGAGCGTCCGCGTGGCGTGCCCGACCTTGAGGCCGCAATCCCACAACATGTAGAGCAGGTATTCCACCAGCGCTTCGGCCGAACGGTTGGCCGCGGACCGCACCAGGAACAGAAGATCGACATCGGAGAATGGCGCGAGCTCGCCCCGGCCGTAGCCGCCGGTTGCGGCGATGGTGATGCTGTTTGTGCTCGGTTGCAACGGCAGGCCGCCCGTCACGCTGAAATCGCTGAGCGTACGAATGACCTGATCGATCAGAAACGAGTGCGAGCGCACAGCCTCGTTGCCATCGATCTCATCGGCCTCCAGGCGGCGGCGGATCTCCTCGCGGCCGTGACCGAGCGCGCCCTTGATAACCTTCAGGACTTCCCCGCGGTCGGGCGGTGTCGCCTGCGGCCCGCAGCTCAGCGGCTTGAGCGCGGCGACCACGTCCTTCCGGTTGAAGATCAGGCGACGATTCTGGATGCGGTCCATGCAATTGCTCGGTGGTACGCTACACGAAATAAGAGCCGCCCGGGGCAGACGCCACTGCACGACGCTAGCGAAGTGTGGCTAACGGTGTCCTTACGGATGCGATTTCGTGGCGATCGTATGCCCTGCCGGGGCCGCATCACGCTTGAGCGTCGCCATCGGCTCTTTGAGACGATAGAGAATTTCAAGTGCCTCACGGGGTGTCAAGGCATCCGGCTGCACCGTCGAGAGGACTTCGACCACGTGTGGCGGCAAAGCCGGCTCATTGGCCGGCGGCGCTTGCGGCAGGCGGGCGGCGGCCGCGGCGAACAAGGGCAGATCATCGGCCAAACGCCCCATCGCCGACGAGCGCTCGTTGCGCTCGAGGCTCTGCAGCACCGCCTCGGCACGGCTGATCACGGCCGCAGGCAGGCCCGCCAAGCGCGCGACATGAATGCCGTACGAACGGTCGGCCGCACCCGCCGCGACCTCATGCAGGAAGACGACATCGCCCGCCCACTCCTTGACGCGCATCGTGCAGCAGGCGAGCGCATCAAGGCGGGCGGCAAGCGCCGTCAGTTCATGGTAGTGGGTCGCGAACAGCCCGCGACAGCGATTAACGGCGTGCAGATGCTCGATCACGGCCCAGGCGATCGAGAGACCGTCGAAGGTGGCCGTACCGCGGCCGATCTCGTCCAGGATAACGAAGGCCCGTGGCCCGGCCTGGTTCAGGATCGCTGCCGTCTCCACCATCTCGACCATGAAGGTCGAGCGGCCGCGCGCGAGATCGTCGGCGGCGCCGACACGCGAGAACAGCCGGTCGACGATACCGATGCGGGCCACACTCGCCGGCACGAACGAGCCAACCTGCGCCAGGATGGCGATCAGCGCGTTCTGGCGCAGAAACGTGCTCTTGCCGGCCATGTTCGGCCCGGTAAGCAGCCACAGCCGCCGCTCGCCCTCAAGGACGCAGTCGTTGCTGACGAAGGGCTGCGCCTCCTGGCGCTGCAGCGCCGCCTCGACCACCGGATGGCGCCCGCCCTCGATCGCGAACGCGAGGCTGTCATCGACGGCGGGCCGGACGTAGCGCGCCACCACCGCGAGCTCGGCAAACCCGGCGGCGACATCGAGTGCTGCCACCGCGCGCGCAACGTCGGCGATCCCATCGGCCTCTCCCATCACGGCCGCGACCAGTTCCTCGAACAGACCGAGCTCCAGGCTCACCGCCTGTTCGGCAGCCCGCGCGATCCGGCTTTCGAGATCGGCGAGCTCGACGGTGCCGAATCGCATCGCGTTCGCCATCGTCTGGCGGTGAATGAAGGGGCCGTGCGGCGCCGTCGGCAACTTTTCGGCGAGGCGCGCCGGCAGCTCGATGAAGTAGCCCAGGAGATTGTTGTAGCGGATCCGGAGCGTGCTCAAGCCGGTCTCGGCACAATAGCGCGCCTGCAGCTGAGCGATCAGGGTGCGGCCCTCGTCGCGCAGCCGTCTGAGCTCGTCGAGCGCGGTTGCAAAGCCGGCAGCGATGAAACCGCCGTCACGCGCCAGCGCCGGCGGCTCCTCGATCAGCGCTCGCCGCAAGCGCTCGACCAGGCCGGAATGCTCCGCGAGCCGCGCCGCAGTCGCCGCCACTGAGGCGGGCGGCATCGTCAGGCCGGTGCCGGCGAGCACCGACCGCAGCGCCGGGACGAGCGCCAGACCATCGCGGACAGCGGCGAGATCGCGCGGGCCGCCGCGGCCGAGGCTGAGCCGGCTCAAGACCCGCTCCAGATCGGGAAAGCGGCGCAGGAGCACGCGCAGATCGGTGCGCGCGCGCTCGTCCTCGACGAAAAACTGGACCGCATCGAGGCGGCGATCGATCTCGGCCGGATCGGCCGACGGTGCGACCAGCCGGGCAAGGAGCAGGCGGCTGCCGGCACCGGTCAGCGTGCGGTCGATCACATCGAGCAGACTGCCGCGACTTGAGCCGGCTTGTGTCCGGGTCAGCTCCAGATTGCGGCGCGTTGCCGCGTCGATTTGCATGAGATGCGCGTCGGCAAAGCGGACCGGCGGCGAAAGCCGCGGCAGGCGGCCGCGCTGGGTCAGCTCGACATAATCGACGAGCGCACCGGCGGCCGCGATCTCGGCCCGGCTGAAGGCGCCGAACCCGTCCAGGGTGCCGACGTTGAACAACTGCTCAAGCCGCCGTCTGGCGTTGATGCTGTCGAACCGGCTGGCTGGCAATGGCGTGAGGCACGACCGCCAATCCGCCAGCGCCGGCTGACCCGCCAGCGGCTCCGGCATCAACAGCTCGCTGGGCTCCAGGCGGGAGAGCGCGCCCGGCAGCTCGGCCGTGGCCAGCGGTTGCGTTTGCAGTGCGCCGGTTGAGACATCGAGCCAGGCAAGGCCGGTCGCACCGCCCGCCTCCGCCACGGCCGCGAGATGGTTGGGACGACGCGCCTCAAGCAAAGTATCCTCGGTCACCGTGCCGGCGGTGACGACCCGGACCACCTCCCGCCGGACCAGCGTTTTGCCGGGGCGTTTCCGGGCGTCCGCAGGGTCCTCCCGCTGTTCGCAAATCGCCACCTTGAAGCCCTGGCGAATCAGCCGCTGCAGGTAGGCTTCATGGCTGTGCGCGGGCACGCCGCACATCGGGATGTCCTGCCCCTGGTGCCGGCCGCGCTTGGTGAGCGTGATGTCGAGGGCTTGCGCCGCCGTCACCGCATCGTCGAAGAACATCTCGTAGAAATCGCCCATGCGGTAGAAGAGCAGGCAGCCGGGATGCTCGGCCTTAGCGGCGAGATACTGCGCCATCATCGGTGTCACCGCGTCGACGAGCGCATCGACTGCCGCGCCCCAGGGCGCAGGCTGGGCCGCGTCATCCACTTGATCGCAAGGATCGTTCTGTCGCACGCTGGCTCCGGCTCGACCGCCCTTGGCGCCGACCCTATCATGGCGGGAACAGAGGAGCCACCCGAGGCGAAGACGGCCGCCCGGACCGGCCACTGCGGACACGGTCCCGCGGCTGCAAGACGGAGGCGAGGTCAAGCATGCAAGCGCAACGCCAAGGCCGCGAGGTTGTCGGCCTGTTCGCCGATCAGGGCCCGTTCGAGGCGGCGATCAACGCGCTGCTCGGTTCGGGCTTTGAGCACGCCGACCTGAGCGTGCTGGCGTCGCACGATTCGCTGGAGGCGGCGACCATGTCGCAGCCGCGCTGGCAGGACCGGTTGACCGCCCTTGTCGGCGAACTGCGCTACGAGGGACCGCTGGTGGCCTCAGGCGCCATCCTGCTCGCCGGCGGCGCGACAGCGGCGTGGCTTGCCGGGGTGATCGCCGCCACGGTCGGCGGCCTCGCACTCAAGGAACTCCTGGGCGAGGCGACGGCAACGCCGCACACGGATCATTTCGCCCGTTCGCTGGCCGCCGGCAGTCTCATCTTGTGGGTGCGGGCCGACGTGCCCGAGCGTGAAGAGGCGGCACGCAGCATTCTCGCCGCGCATGGGGCGAGCAATATCCACTGCGTCCCGCCCGCCGGTGCGTCCTCCACTTCAAGGGAGCAAGGAGGACCTGGCGAGCATCCGAACGGCTAGGCCGGAAGGCCCGCGCGGTGCAGCTCGGCCCGGTGCAGCTCCGCCGAAGCCTGGCTGAAGCAGCAGAAGATGATCGTCTCGGGCAGCGGATTGTTTGCCGCGAACTCATCCACCGTCTGCACTGCAACCGCCGCCGCACGATCAGGTGGGAAACCGTAAATCCCGGTGCTGATGGCAGGAAAGGCGACGCTTTTCAGCCCATGCGCCTTCGCAAGCTCGAGGCTGTTGCGGTAGCACGAGGCCAAAAGCTCATCCTCGGCGCTGGCTCCGCCATGCCAGACCGGACCAACGGTGTGGATGATGTAGCGCGCCTTGAGACGGTAGCCGCGCGTCATCTTCGCCTCGCCGGTCCTGCAGCCGCCAAGCGTGCGCGTTTCGGCCACCAGCTCCGGCCCGGCGGCGCGGTGGATCGCGCCGTCCACGCCGCCCCCGCCCAACAGGCTGCGGTTCGCCGCATTCACAACCGCATCGACATCGAGTGCAGTGATATCGCCCTCGATCACCTGAATGCTTTCCGCCACGATCCCTGTCCCTCCCCTCTTTTGTTGCATTCCGCCCGCCAGATTCCTGCTAGCGGCGCAGATTGCAAAAACATGGGCGTAGGTTTTCAATCTATGCAAGAAATTAAGCTGTTATTTACTTACGTCTGGTCGTGCCGGCTGCGCCACCACTTCTCGATCCCGATCAACGGCATGATGAGGACGGCGACGCCGGCCGCGCGCAGCCAAGCCGGCAGGTCGATCGGCGCCGAGCCGAACACCTCGTTCATGAACGGCAAATAGATGAAGCCGATCTGCAGCAGAAGAACGGTTCCGATGCCGGCATAAATCCAGAGATTGCTGAACAGGCCGATGCGGAACATCGACGCTTTCAGCGAGCGGCAGTTGAGGAGGTAAAAGATCTGGAACAAGATGACCGTCGTGACCGCTTCCGTTTGCGCCTGGGGGTAGGACCACTCCGAGATCGGGCCTGCGGCCGGCGCTGCGGTGCGATAGGCGAGGAGGAACAGCCCCAATGCGCCGGCAGCCATCAAGAGCGCGACCAGCACCGTGCGGGCAATGACGAAACTGCTGAGAAGCGGCGCCTTCGGATCCCGCGGCGGCCGCTGCATAATCCCTGGCTCCATCGCTTCCAATGCAAGCGGCAGCGCGAGCGCCACCGCTGCCACCAGGTTGATCCACAAGATCTGCACCGGCCGCATCGGCAACAGGACCTCGCCGTCGGTGATCGGAAAGAAGGCCACCGTCGCCATCATGATGAAGGCGAGGCCAAGGTTGGTGGGCAGGACGAAAGCGAGCGCCTTGACAAGGTTGTCATAGACCCGCCGCCCCTCTTCGACCGCGGCCTTGATGGTTGCGAAATTGTCGTCCGTCAGCACGATATCGGCCGCTTCCTTGGAGACCGCGGTGCCGGTGATGCCCATGGCGACACCGATGTCGGCCTGCTTGAGTGCTGGCGCATCGTTGACGCCGTCGCCGGTCATCGCCACCACACGCCCTTCCGCCTGCAGCGCTTTCACCAGCCGAAGCTTGTGCTCCGGCGCCACGCGCGCAAAGACGTTGTGGTTGAGCGCGGCCTCGCGCAGCTCCGCCTCCGTCATGCGGCCGAGCTCGACGCCGCTCAACGCGCCCTCGCCGGGGCCGCACAGGCCTAGCGCCTCGCCGATCGCGCGCGCCGTTTCGTGGTGATCCCCGGTGATCATCTTCACCGCGATCCCCGCTTGGCCGCAGGCGGCAACCGCTTCAATCGCCTCCTCCCGCGGCGGGTCGATCATACCCTGCAGGCCGAGAAATGAGAGGCCGCCGGCAACATCGGCCTCTACAAGCCGTTCCAGCGGCCCTGGCGGCTCAACAGTTGCAAACGCCAGCACGCGCATGCCCTGCTTTGCAATCTGCTGTACTTCCTGCAAGATGGCAGCGCCGGCAGCCGTACCGGCGCCAAGCCCGGAACAGCGTTGCAGGATGGCCTCGGGCGCACCCTTCAGGTACACCACTTGGCCTCCGCCCGGTGCCTGATGCAGCGTCGCCATGAACTGCCGCTCGGATTCGAACGGAATCGCATCCAGGCGCGGATAGCGGGCCCGCACCTCTTCCGCCGGCCGGCCAAGCTTGTGTGCGGCAACCACGAGCGCCCCTTCCGTCGGGTCTCCCGCCAAGTGCCACCGCCCGCCGTCTTCGTGGATGACCGCATCGTTGCAAAGCGTCCCCGCGAGCACGAGGGATTCGACATTGGCGGGGAGTGCAGCCACTGCAGCGCCGCCCTCCGTCTGCAGCTGGCCTTCCGGCTCGTAGCCGACGCCGCTCAAGCGCCACGCGCCGTCGGGCGTCCACAGCGCCCGCACCGTCATCTCGTTGCGCGTCAGGGTTCCGGTCTTGTCGGAGCAGATGACCGTCGTCGAGCCCAGCGTCTCGACCGCGGGCAGCTTGCGGGTGATTGCCCGGCGGTGCGCCATCCGTTGCACACCGATCGCAAGTGCGATCGTGACAATCGCCGGCAACCCCTCCGGAATTGCCGCGACCGCGAGTGCGATTGCGGCAAGGATGTTGTCGGCGAGCGGGTAGCCGCGCACGTGGCCGATGCCGAACAAGATGACCGACACGACCGCGATCGCGATCGCGATCCACGTTCCGACGACCGCCAGCTGCCGCATTAGCGGTGTCTCCAGCTTCTCCGCTTCCCTCAGCAGGCTGGAGATCCGGCCGAGCTCGGTTTCCGCACCGGTTGCCACCACGACAGCGGTGCCTGTGCCGTAGGTTACAAGAGTCCCGCTGTAGGCCATGCCGACGCGGTCACCGATTGCCGTATCGGCCGCGACAGAGCGCGCCGCCTTCCCGACCGGCAGTGACTCGCCCGTGAGCGCGGCCTCCTCGATCTTGAGCGACCGCACCTCGAGGAGCCGCAGATCGGCCGGAACCTTGTCGCCCGATTGCAGGAGCACGATGTCGCCGGGAACAAGTTCGGCCGAGGGGAGCATCCGCTTGGCACCATCACGCAGGACAGCCGCCACGAGCGGCACCATCGCGCTCAAGGCCTTGATCGCCTGGTTGGCGCGGAACTCCTGCACAAAGCCGATCACGGCGTTGAGCACCACCACGCCGCAGATGACGAGGCCATCCACCAGCTTTCCGGTCAACATCGCCAGGGCAGTGGCGGCTAGAAGTACGTAGATCAAGGGGTTGTTGAACTGCGCAATGAGGATGCGCAGCGCAGTGCCGCGATCAGCCGCCGGCAGCACGTTCGGCCCATAACGAGCGAGCCGCTCTTCCGCCGCTTTAGAATCGAGGCCCGCGGCCGATGTCGTCAGCCGTGCGAGGACCTCGGGGCCGTCGAGAGCATGCCATGTGCCTGCCTCTGATGGGGTCGTCGTCCTGTCGTCTGCCATCATTCCTGTCTTCTTGGTTTCGATGGTGGCAATGCACGTTCCCTCGCGCCCGATACATGAGGAGGCGGGAACCGAACCGCCAGGGTCAATCAACATCCGGCAGGAGCGCCCGCGGGCGGCCGGCCAGCGGGTAGCGGCGCATCATCCACACCAGAAGCATCAAGCCGGGCAGCGCAGCCAGCGTGGTGACGATGAAGAAGTCGGGCCAGCTCAACCGATCGGCGAGCCAACCCGCTCCCGACGAGAGAGCGGTGCGCGACAACGCCATAAGCGAGGTCAATAGCGCGTACTGGGTAGCGGTATAGGCAACGTTGCACAGGCCGGAGAGGTAGGCAACGAAGGCCGTGGTACCCATGCCGGTGGTGATGTTCTCGGTTGCGATGGTGATCGCGAGCATGGTGATGTCGGCCCCGGCCCAGGCCTGCAGCACGAAGACGAGGTTGGAGGCGGCCATCAGGACACCGCAAACGAGAAGCCCCGCCATCATGCCGAGCCGCGCCATCACGGCACCGCCAATAAAACCGCCGCCGATGATGGCGACGACGCCGAACAGCTTCACCACTTCGGCGATCGCGGTCTTGGTGAAGCCTATCTCGAGAAAGAACGGGATCTTCATCACCGACAGCACGGCATCGCCGAACTTGTAAAGCAGGATGAACAACAGCACCGGCAGCCAGCCGGGCCGGCTGAAGAAGTCGGTCAGCGGTCGAATCGCCGCCTCGAACAACCACGCCAGCAGGCGGACGTGACGGCGTGCCGGCCGCGCAACGGTGCTGTCTGTCCCGCTCTGTCCGCTCCAAGCCGCCGCCCGCGGCTCGGGTGCCACAAGGATGGCGATGACGCCGACGCCGATGCCCGCAGCGAGGATCGGCATCACGGCACTCCAGGGCAGCCAGTCGGCCAGCATCAAGCCGCTGGCCGCCGCACCGACCTGGCCCAGACGCCAACCGAACACCATCGTTGCCGCCCCGGCCGCGAGTTGCCGCTCGTCCAGCACCTCGACCCGGTACGCATCGAGCACAACGTCTTGGCTCGCCGATGCCGTCGCCGCGAGTGTCGCCAGCACGGCCGGGAGGAGCAGGCTTTCGGCCGGCGAGGCGAGCCCCATGCTCGCCAGGGCCGCTATCAACAGCATTTGCGTCGCCAGCGCCCAGCCGCGGCGGCGGCCGAAGCGTCGTGTCAGGCCCGGCAGCGGCAGGCGATCAACGAATGGCGCCCACAGCACCTTGAGCGAGTACGGCAGACTGACGAGCGCGAACAGGCCGATCTCGGTCTTGGCGCGGCCGGCCTCGGTCAGCCACGCGCTCAACGGCTCCGCCAGCACGCCGAACGGCAGACCGCTCGCAAATCCGAGCAGCGTCAGCAGCAGGACCCGCCGATCCCGGTAGACCGCGAGCGTCTCCCGCCAACCGCTCCAGTCGGCCCGTCCGGCCGGCCGGCCAAGCCTCAGCCAGGCTGCCTTCATCCAAGCGTCCGGCGAACCAGCTCCGCCAGCGGGACCTCGGGCCGGGCGCCGAAGTGGCTCAAGACCTCCGCCGCCGCGATGCCGCCGATGCGAGCGCATGTTTCCAGCCGGACGCCGCGGGTGAGGCCGAACAGAAAGCCGGCCGCGTATGCGTCGCCGGCACCGGTGCTGTCGATCACCGGATCGACCGGCTCGGCATCGACGACATGCACCTCTTCGCCGGCAACGATGACGGAGCCCTTTTCCGAGCGGGTAAGCGCCGCGATTTCGCAGTGGTGGCGGACCCGCTGCAGAGCGGCATCGAACGCGTGCACCTGATAGAGGGAGACGATCTCGTCCTCGTTCGCGAACAGGATGTCGATGTGATGATCGACCAGCGCGATGAAATCGGCGCGGTGGCGATCGACGCAGAAGGGGTCCGAGAGCGACAGCGCAACCCGGTGGCCGGCTGCGTGCGCAACGGTGGCCGCCTTGACGAAGGCCTCGCGGGCGCCCGGCTGGTCCCACAAGTAGCCCTCGAGATAGGTCACCCGCGCCGCCGCAACCAATGCCGGGTCGACGTCGTCGGCCGTCAGCAGCGCACTGGCGCCAAGCGAGGTCTGCATCGTCCGCTGCGCGTCGGGCGTCACCAGGATCAGGCAGCGTCCGGTCGGCGGTCCATCGAGCGTGGGCGCCGTGACGAAGGTGATGCCGAGCGAGACGACATCGTGCCGGAAAATGGCACCAAGCTGGTCGTCGCGCACCTTGCCGACGAACGCGCCGCTGCCGCCCAGCGATGCAAGCGCCGCGATCGTATTCGCAGCCGAGCCGCCGGAGACCTCGAGGGCCGGTCCCATTGCCGCGTAGAGCGCTTCCGCCGTTTCGGCGTCGATCAGCTTCATCGTCCCTTTCGCGAGGCCCGCCTGCTCGAGGAATGCATCCTCGGAATGGGCGAGGACATCGACGATCGCGTTGCCGATGCCGAGGACGTCATACAGCGTACTGGCCATTGTGGGGATCCCGATCGGAGGAAGAGGGTGGATCGTGCGTCGAAAGTATACTGCGGCAACCGCCAGGAGCAACGGCATGCCGCCCGGCAATCGGACTTGCGGGCAAACCGAGCTGCCTCTACACACGCCACGCGCGATGACCGGCCACGAGAGCGGAGGAACAGGCGTGCTTTCTGCATTCAAACGAGCGCTCGGCCAACTGCGTGATCCGCGAATCATTCGGGTGCTGGCGCTCAGCCTCGTCCTTTCCGCAGCACTGTTCGTCGCGCTGTGGGTCGGCATCGGCTTCCTCCTGACGCAGACCAGCCTGTTTCAGATCGGCTGGCTCGACGCCGCGATCGACATCCTGGGCGGTCTTGCGACGGCGCTGTTGACCTTCCTCCTGTTTCCGGCGGTGGCCAGCACGACCGCAGGGTTTTTCCTCGACAGCATTGCCGAGGCGGTCGAGGCCCGACACTATCCCGGCTTGGGCCCGGCGCGCCGCCAGACGTTGGCCGAGGTCGTGCTCACCAGCGCCAAGTTCCTCAGCGTTCTCGTCGTCCTCAATCTTGCGATGCTGGTGTTTTTGCCGTTCGCACCGATCTTTCCTTTCGTGGTGTATGGGGTTAATGGTTATCTCCTGGGCCGTGAGTACTTCGAGCTGGTGGCGGCGCGCCGAGTCGAGCCCGGTCTGGTTCGGACGTTTCGGCGCGCGCATCGGCTGGTCGTGCTGGCGGCCGGGATTATCATCGCCGGCCTGTTTACGCTGCCGGTGGTGAACCTCGCGGCACCCGTCATCGGAACCGCGGCGATGGTTCACATTTTTCACGGTGCGGCGCAGCGGACGCGGATGACCGGGCGCCAAGAGTAGGCGGCCCGAAGGGACGAACGAAACGATTGATAGGGAGCACGACACGAATGTTCCGCAACAAGAAGGGTGCGCGTTCCACCGTTGAAGACGCGGCCGAAACCGGCGCGGAGACGATGGCCGAGGCACCTGCGGAGACCGAATTGCCGAAGGCACCGCCGCGACGGCCGCTTCCGCCGCAGGTCCGCGGCACACCTGGTTCCGGCTTTCCGTTCGAGGTGGCGCGGCGGGCGACCGACCTCGGCGCCCCGTCCCTGCGCCCCGACCATGCGGGAGCGGCCGTCCGCGAGAACACGATCGTGATCGGCCAGGGCACGCGGCTCCAGGGCGAGCTCCTCACCTGCGAACGGCTGGTGGTCGAAGGCGAGGCGACGCTGAAGGTCCATTCCTGCCGCCAGGTGCAGATCGGCGAGGCAGGTTCGTTCCGCGGCACGTTTGACGTGACCGAAGCGGATATCTCCGGCGAATTCGAGGGCGAACTGGTTGCGCGCGACCGGCTGACGGTGCGCTCCACCGGCAGGGTCCGCGGGCGCATCCGCTACCGCCACATCATCATCGAGGCGGGCGGCCTCATCATCGGCGACGTCAACGAGCTCGATCCCGAGATGGCGGCGGCCGGCGCGGAGTCTGCGTCGATGGGGGGCGAGGCCAGCAACGAGGCCTTGGGCGGCGGCGCTGAAGGGGGCGGCGACACGGC
>JBATPX010000169.1:0-3554 GCA_049291695.1 Defluviicoccus sp. | reverse complement strand
CGCGGGCGCCGATAACTCCCGCCGCGCCGTGAGACGGGTTGTGCTGGCCGCGGCCCCGCGCAACGCAAGCGCGCTGCCGCGACGCGAGGAGAGGAGCAGCGAACCGCACGAATGGTCGCCGAACGCCCAACGCGCGCACGCTTTTCGATCGCCCGCCTCGCGCCTCTCTTGTGCGCTTTCCTCCTCATCCAAGGCTGCGCGCAGATCACGCAGATCAGGGAGCGGATGTTCGGGCCGCAGCGGGCCGAAGGCGCACAGTTGGAGGACGTCGACGCGACCGCGAGCGAGCCGATCCCGTACGAGGTTCGCATCCAGGGCGCGTTGCCGGCCAGCCTCAAGGCGCTCCTGGAGGCCTCCTCCGGGCTGATCGCGAACAAGGACCGGCCGCCGGCCTCGCTGGCGGCGCTGCGCAGGCGGGTCGCCGACGATGTCGCGCGCTTTAACCAGGTGCTGCAGTCGGAAGCCTATTACGACGGCCGCATCGACACCACCACCGATACCTCGGCCCAGCCGGCTCAGGTGACGCTGCGCATCACGCCGGGCCCGCGCTTCCGCCTGGAGGCCTACGAGATCGTCTATGAGCCGGGCCCGCCGCCGGCCAAGGCGCCGGGCGAGGCCAGCGATGTCGGCATCAAGCTCGGCATGTATGCGACCGCGAGCCCGCTGGTCCAGGCCGAGCGCGCGCTCCTTCAGCGCCTGTCCGAGCACGGCCATCCGCAAGCCCGCTTCATCGAACGCCGCTACGTCGCCGATCGCGCGGCGCGAAGCGTGCGCGCCACCGTCCGCGTCGACGCCGGCCCGGCGATGACGATGGGGCCCCTGCACATCGAAGGCCTGGAGCGGGTGCGGCAGAGCTACGTCGAGCGCCTGGTCCAGTGGCACGAGGGCCGGACGTTTGACATCCGCGAGCTGCAGCGGGTGCGCAGCGTCCTGACCGGCACGCAGTTGTTCTCCGCCATCAGTATCGAGCGCGAGGAGCCCGCCGCCGACAGCCAGGCGATCCCGGTGCGCGTCACGCTCACGGAACGCATGCGGCGCGCGGTTGGTGTCGGCGCCAGCTACGCCACCGATGAGGAAGGCTTCAGCGGCCAGCTCTCGTGGGAGCATCGCAACCTGTTCGGCCGCGGCGAGTCGCTGCGCTTGGGGGCTGACGGCTCGATGATCCGCCAATCCGTCGATGCGCGGTTCCGCAAGCCCTACTTCCTCAACCGCAGACAGGCGATCGTCGCCGACACGCGGGTGCGCCGGGAGACGGCGGAGGCCTTCGACGAACTCAGCATTTCGTCCTTCGCAGGCATCGAGCGCCGCTTCTCCGACCACTGGATGATCACCAGCGGGCCGGCCATCGTGCTGGCGGAACTGGAGCAGGACGGCAACAAGGATCGCTATGTCCTCCTCGGTCTCTCGAACACGCTGATCTACGATACGCGCGATGACGAGCTTGATCCGACGAAGGGGATCCGCGCCGCCCTTGCGGTCGCACCTTACGTCAGCGTCGCCGGCACCGAGACGCAGTTCGTCGCGACCAACGCCACCCTTGCCGGCTACCAGCGGCTGGTCGAGAGCGGGCGGTTCGTGCTTGCCGGCCGCGGCCGTTTGGGCAGCATTCAGGGCTCCAGCCGCTCTGCCGTGCCTGCCAACATGCGCCTCTACGCCGGCGGCGGCGGCTCGGTGCGCGGGTACGCCTTCCGCACGCTGGGCCCCTTGGACGACGACGACAATCCGCGCGGCGGCCGCTCTGCCGTCGAGCTCAACAGCGAGCTGCGCACCAGGCTGACCGAGTCCTTCGGCCTTGTGACCTTCGTCGACGGTGGCCAAGTCTATGACGAGCTGGCGCCGACCTTCGACAACGATCTGCAGTGGGCGGCGGGGCTCGGCGCCCGCTACTTTACCGGCTTCGGCCCGTTGCGCTTCGATATCGCCTTCCCGCTCAATGGCCGCGATGTGGATGACCCGTTCCAGTTCTACATCTCGATCGGCCAGGCGTTCTGATGGCTGAAACGGACGCGCAACCGCTGCAGCCGCGCCGCCGCCGGGCTTGGCGGTGGCTGGCGCGCGCCCTCGGGCTCGGGCTTGGCGCACTGCTGCTCGTCGTGGCCGGCGCGCTTGCGGTCCTGCGCACGGACTGGGGTCTGGCGCAGCTTGAGCTCCTGATCGAAACGCTCGCGTCGAGCGAGGCGATGACGCTCCAAATCGGCGGCCTCGAAGGGCCGTTTCCGGAGCGGCTGCATTTCCGCGATGTCTCCTTGCGTGACGCCGACGGCCTCCTGATCAGCCTGGATGAGGGGGAGGTGCTCTGGCATCCGCTCACGCTTCTGGCGGGCCGATTGGAGATCGAGGCGATCGACCTCGGCACGCTCACGATCGAGCGCCTGCCGGCCGGCACGGGCGAAGACGAGCCGGAAGCCACGGCCGATTGGAGCCTGCCGCGGCTCCCCATCGACATCGTGCTGAAGCGGTTTCACCTCGAAACACTGGCGCTTGGGCCCGCGGTTGCAGGCGTGGCCGCGCGCCTTACCGCCGATGCCGATCTCACCTTCGATCGCTCGGGCCAGCTCACCGCCAACGCCGCCGCGCGCCGGCTCGACGGCCCGCCGCTCGATCTCCGGCTTGCCGCCGATTATGACGGGCCGCGCGCGTGGCTCGCGCTCGCTTTCGATCTGCATGAGCCGGCGGATGGCTTGCTGGCGAGCCTCCTCGACCTGCCCGGCCGGCCTGCGATCGATGTCACGCTCAAGGGACAGGGACCGCTCGCCGCCTGGCAGGGCCGGCTTGATGCGCGTGCCGGTGCGGACGCCGGCATCGTCGCCGATATCGCGCTCGAAGGCGAATCGATGCGGGCGGTCCGGCTCGACGGCCGGGCGGATGTTGACGCTCTCTTGCCGCCCGAATTCGCGCCACTGGTCGCGGGTGGCCTCGCACTGCGTGTGCGGGCGGACGTGGACGGCGCGCGCGTCGATGTACGGGAACTTGAGCTTACGAGCGCCGCCGGCAGCGTCAGCGGCGCCGGCAGCTATGAGGGCACTGAGTCAGCGCTCGACGGCCGCCTCGACATCGTGCTCGGCCCGGCAGAGGTGTTCGCCACGCTCGTTCCCGGCCTCGGCTATGAGGCGGCGCGGCTGGGCGTGACGGTTGAGGGACCGCTCAGGCGCCCGCGCGCACGCCTGAGTGCCGACGCCGCGGCGGTGGCGCTGGGCGACGTCCACGTCGGCCGGCTCGATCTCGATGCCCGCGTCGCCCCTGCCGTGACGGTCGAGGACAGCAGCGACGCCGTGGACCTTAGCGCCGCATTAACGCTTACCGAGTTGCAAACCGCGTCGGCCGAGCTCAACCGCCTGCTTGCGGAGCCGGCCCGGTTAAGGCTCACCGGTCGCCTCGATCCCGCCCGGCAGCAGGCGCGTGTGCAAGCACTCGAAGCTGCGGCCGGTCCGCTCGCCCTCACCGGCGAAGGAGAACTCAGCTGGGCCGGGACGGCGGCGGAGGCTACGGATGCGACCGGCGGCACCAGCGGCTCGATGAAGGTGCGCGCGGCGGCGGCCGGCGCCGATCTCGCC
>JBATPX010000168.1:0-41244 GCA_049291695.1 Defluviicoccus sp. | reverse complement strand
GGCCAAGGCCGTGACGGCGGCAGCCCAGCCCGTCGGCAAGCCAGCCCAGCCCGCCGGCAAGGCAGGCCAAGACCTGCGCTTCGCGTGGGAGCACGGTATGGCGGCCGCCCTGGTTCGCCGCGGCGATACGGCATGGCTGATTTTTGATCAACCGGCGCCGCCCGATCTTGATCCCGGCCGTCTGCGCGCCACCGCCGGCAGTGCCGTTGCCACCATCGACCGAGTCAACCATGCCACAGCAACCGTCCTGCGGCTGCGGCTGCGGCCGGACCGCGTGCCGCACCTGCGCTCCGACCAGGGCGCCTGGATCCTCGACTTTGTGGCTGCCGCGCCCGTACCGGCGCAACCAATCCCGGTTGCCATCGCCCACGATGAAAAAGGCCGCGCGCGCTTGACGTTCGAAGCGAACGAGGCCGCAGCACCGCTCGCCCTCACCGATGACGAGACCGGCCGCACGCTGATCGTCGTGCCGGTGCGCACTCCGGGCGCCGGCGTTGCGGAGGAGAGGGTGTTGCCGGAACTGCGGGTGCTCGCGACCAGCCAAGGTATCGCCATCGAACCGGGCACCGACAGCTTGAGGATGCGGCACAGCGAGCACGGGATCGAGCTGACCAGCCCGAATGGGCTGCAAGTGAGTGCCCAGCCGCCGGCCGCCGAGGTCGCGGCCGCCGCCAACGGCGGCAAACGCGCGGCCTGGTATGAACCGCGCACACCGATCGCCGAGCCGGCACCGTCGATGCGCCAGCGCCGACGTCAGCTGGAGCACACCGCCGCGCAGGCAAGCGGAGCGGCCCGAGAGCAGGCACGGCTCGATCTCGCGGCGTTCTTCTTGAGCGAAGGCTTGGCTGCGGAAGCCCTTGGCGCTCTGTCGCTCGTCGTCGAAGCACGGCCGGCGGCGATCAGCGATGCCGACTTCCGCCTCATGCGCGGCGCGGCTGCGGTTTTGCTCGGCCGCACGGACGAGGCCGAGGCCGACCTTGCCGGCACTGCCGTAGCGGCCACCGAAGAGGGGCGCCTCTGGCGCGCGATTGCTCGTGCATCGGCCGGCACGCTCGAGAGCGCCGATGCGGTCGAGCGCATCGAGCCGGCGCTGCCCCTGATCGAGGCCTATCCGAAGCCGCTGCGCTTCGCCGCAGCCAAGCCGCTTGCCGAGGCGGCGCTCGATCACGGTCGCATCGAGGCGGCCGAGCGGCTGATCGGCATGCTTGCCGAGGCCGCCGGCACGGTGCACGAACGGGCTTGGCTCCCCTACCTCAAGGGCAGGCTGGCGGCACGGCAGGACCGGCCCGCGGACGCGTTGCCGCTGCTGGCGCAGGCGGCCCGCAGTCCCTCGCGCGGCCCGGCCATGCGGGCCCAACACGCGTTCACCCGGCTGCGGCTTGAGCGGGGCGAGATCGATGCGGCCGTGGCGGCGAAAGAGCTTCAGGCCGTGCGTGCCAACTGGCGCGGCGACCGCTTCGAGCTGCAGATCCTGCGCGAACTGGCGCAGTTGCACTTCGATGCCGGTGCCTACGCCGCAGGTTTGCGGACTCTCAAGGAGGCGGCGCTCTATCTTGCCGATCTTCCCGAGGCCGGCGCCATCAACCAGGAGATCAGCGAGGCGTTTCAGGGTCTTTTCCTCTCCGAGCGGGCGGCGAGCGTACCGCCCCTGATGGCGGTTGCGTTGTTCAGCGATTTCCGCGACTTGGTCCCCTCCGGCCCGGCCGGGCGCCAGCTGGCCGAGCGGCTGGCGGACCGGCTGACCGAGCTCGACCTTCTCGCGGAAGCCGTGAGTGTCCTTGAACGCCAGTACAAGGAGACGCCGGCGGGGGTCGAGCGTGCGCGCGTCGGCCTCAAGCTTGCGGCAACGCAAAGTCTGAACGGCAACGCCGAGGCGGCGCTCGCAGCCCTGCAGCGCTCAGCCGGCGCCACGCTTCCGGCCGACCTGGTGCAACGACGCAAGCGGGTCGAGGCTGAGGCGTTGATCGCTCTTGGCCGGGATGGCGACGCGCTCACGCTCCTCGCCGGCGACCCCGAGGCCGATCGCGTGCGCGCCGACATCCTGCGCCGCCGAGCCGATTGGGAGGGTACGGCAGCCAATCTCAAGCGGCTCGTCGCACCGCCCGCCAACGCCGAACCTGGGGCCGATCGGAGTGCAACGGTCCTTGAGCTCGCCGCCGCCATGGCGTTGAGCGACAACCGCGAGGCCATGGCCGGGCTGCGCAAGGACCACGGCCCGGCGCTCGCCGCGACTCCGGCCGGCGCTGCGTTTGCCCTGATTACTGCGGAGCCGACAGCGCCGGCAATGGACGCGGCCGCGCTAAACGTCTACGTCCAGGAAGCCCTCGCCATCCGCCCGCTGCTGTCCGGGAAACAGTAAGCGTTCAGCAGTCGTCTGCGGTGCGCGGATACGATAAAAACATAACGTGAACATTGGCGTTGACGGCAGGCCGCCGCGGCGATACGCTGAGCGGGAAGAACGACATCAACGCCCTCCAGCAACCGCGAGGCCAAGCGCGCGATGACGCAGATCGCCCCCGTCTCCCAACAGATCTGGGACATGAAATACCGGCTCAAAGCGGCGGACGGGCAGGTCGTCGACCGCAGCGTGGCGGATACCTGGCGACGGGTTGCCCGCGCGCTGGCGCAGCCCGAGGCTGAGCCGGACGTCTGGGAAGAGACGTTCTTCAAGGCGATGGAGGACTTCAAGTTCCTCCCGGCCGGCCGCATCATCTCCGGCGCCGGCACCGACCGGCGGGTGACGTTGTTCAACTGCTTCGTCATGGGTGACATCCCAGACGACATGGCCGGCATCTTCGAGCACTTGAAGGAAGCGGCGCTGACGATGCAGCAGGGCGGCGGCATCGGCTATGACTTCTCGACGCTCAGGCCCAAGGGCGCGCCCGTGAAGGGCGTCGGCGCCGACGCCTCAGGGCCGCTGTCGTTCATGGACGTCTGGGACGCGATGTGCCGGACGATCATGAGCGCCGGATCGCGTCGCGGCGCCATGATGGCGGTGATGCGCTGCGATCACCCCGACGTCGAGGCCTTCATCGCCGCGAAAAGCGAGCCCGGCCGGCTGCGGATGTTCAACCTTTCGGTGCTCGTCACCGACGCCTTCATGACCGCGGTGCGCGAGGATGCGTCCTGGCCGCTGAGCTTCGGCGGTGTTGCTTACAAGAGCCTGCGGGCGCGCGACCTGTGGGACCGGATCATGCGCGCGACCTACGCCTACGCCGAGCCCGGTGTGATCTTCATCGACCGCATCAACGAGCGCAACAACCTCGCCTATTGCGAGACGATCCACGCGACCAACCCTTGCGGCGAGCAGCCGCTGCCACCTTACGGAACCTGCCTGCTGGGCTCGATCAATCTGGCCCGCCTGGTCGAGCGGCCGTTCGCGGCCGACGCCGGCATCGACGACGCCGGGCTCGCTGATCTTGTCGCGACCGCGGTGCGGATGCTCGACAACGTCATCGAGATTTCCGGCTACCCCTTGCCACAGCAGGAGCACGAGGCACGGGCCAAGCGCCGCATCGGTCTCGGCATCACCGGCCTTGCCGATGCGCTGATCCTCTGCTCCGCGCGTTACGGCGGCCAGCAGGCGGTCCAGCTGACCGAGCGCTGGCTGCAGGTGATCATGCGGGCCGCGTATTTGAGCTCAAGCGCGCTTGCCGCCGAGAAAGGGAGCTTCCCGCTGTACGATAAGGCGCAGTATCTGGCTGGCCACACCATCCAGGAACTACCGGCGGACGTGCGCGACGCGATCGCCAAGAACGGCATCCGCAATGCGCTGTTGACGTCGGTCGCTCCGACCGGGACGATCTCGCTGTTCGCCGACAACGTCTCGTCCGGTCTGGAACCGGTGTTCAGCTTCCGTTATGTCCGCCACGTCCTGCAACCGGACGGCAGCCGCCGCGAAGAGGAGGTAACGGACTACGCCTACCGCCTGTTTCGCCGTCTGCACGGTGACGGGGCGCCACTTCCGGACTTCTTCGTCGACTCGCAAAACCTTAGCCCGCACGACCACCTGATCATGCAGGCGGCGGTGCAGAAGTACGTCGACTCCTCCATCTCCAAGACCATTAACTGCCCGGAAGGCATCTCTTTCGACGACTTCAAGGATGTCTACGTGCAGGCCTACGCGCTCGGCTGTAAGGGCTGCACGACCTACCGGCCGAATGACGTCACCGGCGCGGTGCTGGAGGTCCGTCCGGCACGCGAGGCACCGGCCCAGCCCGAACTGCCGCTCGATGCGCCGCTGCCGGCGCCGCGGCCGAAGGACTTGGGCGACTCCGGCGCCATCGTCCAGATGTTCCGGCCGCTTGACCGACCCGAGGCGCTGCCCGGCCAGACGTACAAGGTGCGCTGGCCGGAGAGTGATCATGCGATCTACATTACGCTCAACGACATCATCCAGGACGGCCGTCGGCGGCCGTTCGAGGTGTTCATCAATTCCAAGAACATGGAGCACTATGCCTGGACGGTGGCGCTGACGCGGATGATCTCTGCCGTCTTCCGCCGCGGCGGCGACGTCTCGTTCGTGGTCGAGGAATTGAAGGCCGTGTTCGACCCGCGCGGCGGCCAGTGGATGGGCGGTCGCTACGTGCCGTCGCTGTTGGCGGCGATCGGCGAGGTGATCGAGCGGCACATGGTCGAGATCGGCTTTATGCCGGCGCGCGGCCGGCCGGCGCCCGCGGCCGAGGCGATGCGCAAAGCCATCGGCGACGGCGCCGACCGCCGCTTCCGCCAATGCCCGAAATGCGGCCAGCTGGCGCTCATCCGCCAGGAAGGCTGCGACACCTGCACCAGTTGCGATTACTCGAAATGCGGCTAGGGCCCCGGCACAAGCGATCGTGCCGGCTCGTCGGCCAGTGTCAGCCGCGCGCAGCGCTCAGGCGGTTACCGCGATCTTGACCTTGCCGGCGACGATCTGCGGTGGTTCGGGCTGCAATTCGGCCGCGTTCGCCTGCAGCCATGTCGCCGCCTTGTCGTTCGACTCGATCGCCATTGCTTCGGTCGAGAAGATGCTGACCGTCGCCATCGCCCCGCCGCCACCATCGACCGCATAGTAGGCGATGAAGCCGGGCGTCCGGCGCAACAGCGGCACGAAGCTCTCCTCGATCTTGCGGCAGACCTCGCTGACCGAGTGGACTTGGCGATAACAGCGAACGCTGACGTACACTCCTGGTCCCTCCTGCCGCCCTTTGCCGCAGCTCCTTGGCGCGGCGCCTTTTGTTTGATTGCGACCAGCGTGCTGGTCCCGCCGGCTGCTCGTGTCTGAGTACGGCAGTTTGCCGCCCGAGACAAGCACCAAGCCGCTCGACCGCCAGTTCTCATTACCGCCAGTTCTCATCATGGACGATCTGGTGGCGGTCATGGACTGGTTCAGCAGGCGGGGGCTGGCGTAACGGATGTCGAACACCATCGCTTGCTTGGCGAACGTCGCCTGCGGTTCCTTTTGCCTGCGGCGTCCCTATGCGCGTTTCATCAGGTCAGATCGAGCGCGTACCGCTTGAGATCGTCGAGGCCAACGACGGCAAGGGCGCGCTCATGGGTTGCGGCGAGAACGACCGGCGGTGCCACGCCGGCCTCCATCGCCTCACGCCAGCGCGCGGCACACACGCACCAGCGATCGCCGGGTTTCAGGCCGGGGAAGCCGAGGTCCGGCCGCGGCGTGCTGAGATCGTTGCCGGCGGCGCGGCTGAATTCAAGGAAATCCGCCGTCACCTCGGCACACACAACATGAAGGCCAAAGTCCTGCGGGCCGGTCTCGCAGCTACCGGTGCGGTAAAAGCCCGTCATCGGCTGCGTGCAGCAACTCTTGAGCGGTTGCCCCAGAACGTTTCGGGGAGCCTCACCGCCGCCGCCGCCCCAGCCAGATCCCGCGTCCATCACTCACCTCCGACCGTCGCCCGTGTTATGTCGTCCTATGGGGAATGTAGGAAGCTCGTGCCGCCGAGAAAGAGAGGGCACGCTTGGCCGCAGTGCCGAAGAGTCGAGGGGGCTCGTGTTCACGGTTGCGTACCCGCGAGACGCAGTTTCACGAACGTGTCGACCGCGTTGTCGAGGCTGATGAAGATCCGCTCCCGACCGAGGCGCTCCCCCAGTCGCGAACGCAAAACGACGTCGAGCACGCGCGGATTGAGAGCCGCCAACCACAATGCGCGGTTTTCGCGGCGTGCCTGTTCCTCGGCCTCGATGAGCATCTTTAGAGCCGAATATTCGAGGTCGGTCACCGCGGTGAAATCCAGCAGCACAACGGCCGGCTTCGCTTCATCGACCAGCGGCCGGATCAAGTCGGCGATGCGTTGCGCGTTGGCAAAAAAGACGCGGCCCTCAATGCGGACGATCAGCAGGTCGGACCACGTCTCGTCGTTGGGATGCGCCTCGGAACAAGCCCTGAAGGTTCGGGTGCCGCGCTGGCGGCCGACGGGATATACCGCGGGGTTGTATTCCTGATGGGCGAGCGCCAGCAGAGAGGCGATCACCGCGACGATGATCCCCTGCAGCGTGCCCAACAACACAACGCCGACAAACGCGATCACCGCCCAGGAAAACTCGGTCCGGCGCACACGCCTAATCTCGAGGAATTCGGCAGGCCTGATCAGCTCGACCGAATAGGCCACGACCACGGCTGCCAGCGCCGCCTGTGGTATCAGTGCGATGAGCGGAGCGAGCAGCAGCATCGTTGCCATCGTTGCGACGGCTGTTACGAGTCCGGCCAATTGCGTGCGTGCTCCCGCCCGGCGATTGACCGCTGTCTGCGTCGTGCCGCCGCCTGCGGGCATCGCACCCCAGAAACCGCCCGCAACGTTGGCAAGGCCGAGCGCCAGCAACTCCCGGTTCGGCACCAGGCGCGGTTCTCCGGGCGCCCGGAACGCACGAGCCGCGGCGACGGTTTCCGTAAAACTCATGAGCGCGATGCCGGCCGCGGCCGGCCACATGCCTTCGACCATGTCGAGCCGAGGCCAGACGAACTCAGGAAGTCCGCTGGGCACGCTGCCGACGGTTGCCACGCCGGCAGCATCGAGCCCCAGCAGCACCGACGTCCCGATCGCGAAAGCCACCGCGATGAGCGGCGTCGGCGCGCGCGGCAGCACGCGCTCCAATCCGAAGATCAATCCAAACAGGAGCAGTGCCAGCAATACGGTGGCCAACGATGCGTTCGGGATGTGGTGCGCGATGTTCACGATGTCCCGAAAGAACCCGGTCTTGTCGATGTGAATTCCCAATAGCTTGGGGATCTGATCAACAACGATCACCAGCCCAATTCCCGACTTGAAACCAGTCAGGACCGGCTCGGAAATGAAATTGGCGACAAAGCCCAGCCGCATGATGCATGCCAGCGCCAGGAGCGCGCCCACCAGGATCGCCAACGTTGCCGCAGCCGCCAGTAGATCCGCAGGCGCGCCGCCAGGGACCGAGCGCCCGAGTTCCGCCGCCGCGAGGATGGCGATCGTCGTCGTCGTACTCATGCTGAGAGGTCGCGACGTACCCATCAGCGCATAGACGACCATCGGCACGAAGGCCGTATACAGCCCGACCTGGAGCGGCAGGCCGGCGATAGTCGCGTAGGCCATCGCCTTCGGTATCACCACCGCTGCAGTCGTTAGCCCGGCGATGAGGTCGGGCCGCAGCCACTGCCGAGAGTAACCGAGCGGCCAGTCTGCTCCCATTCGTGCGTCCTTCCGCCTGCTCGGCCCGCCTGCTATACCACGCAGCAAGCGAAGCGCGGCGAGGGGACTTTTCGGCGCCCGCGGAAACGGGATTTTCGCTGGTGCGTCATTCGGATCGCGGGCTCTTCACCGGGTCTTCGTGTGATATTCGCGGTTCGGCATCATGTCGAGGGCGTGCGCGACGCGGTTGGTGTAGTTGAAGAAGGCCGCGACGTCGGCGATGTCGAAGATGTCCTGGTCGGAAAACCCGACGTCGCGCAAGCGCTGCCGGTCGGGCTCGGCGATCTCGTGCGGAGCGACGGTCAACTTCCAGGCGAAATCGAGCATGGCGCGCTGGCGGGGCTCCAGCTCGGCGACGCGGTAGTTCATCACCATCATCTCACCGAGCTCGGGGTCAGATGAGAGCTCGCGCACCGCTTGCCCGTGCGCGACCAGACAGTAGTAGCAGCGGTTTGCCGACGAGACGACAACCGAGATCATCTCGCGTTCGAGCTGCGACAGCCCGCAGGTCTCCTCGTCCAGCATCAGCTGGTTGTAAAAGGCGCTGAACGTGCGAAATTTCAGCGGATTGATGGTGTAGGCGCGGAGCACGTTGGGGATCAGCCCCAGCTTCTCCTGGCACTTGCGAAAATACTTCTGAATATCCGCATCGAGTTGACTGTCATCGTCGGGAAGCTCGACCTTAACAACGTGATCCGGCTGCGGCATCGCCCGTCTCCTCTTCTATTTGTTACACTTCCTATTCTACCTCGCTGAGGCACCGCACTGCCGGCGCTGACGGAGCCAGTGATCGGCGAGCACCAGGGCAACCATCGCTTCTGCGACCGGCACGGCGCGGATGGCAACACAGGGGTCGTGGCGGCCCTTGGTCACCACCTCGGCGTCCTCGCCGGCAACGCTTACCGTCTGCTGCGGCTTCGAGAGCGAGCTCGTCGGCTTGATCGCGAGCCGGCAGACGATGTCCTGACCGGTCGAGATGCCGCCCAACACGCCGCCGGCGTTGTTGGAGAGGAACGTCACATCGTCGCCTGCCATCCGCATGGCGTCATTGTGGTCGCTGCCGGGCATGGCGGCGGCAGCGAAGCCCGCCCCGATCTCGACCCCCTTGACGGCAGGAATGCTCATCAAGGCCTTCGCCAAGTCAGCATCGAGGCGGTCAAATACCGGCTCGCCGAGGCCGGCCGGAACGCCGCTTGCGACGATCTCGACGACGCCGCCGGCGGACGAGCCGGCGCGGCGGACCTCGTCAAGAAACGCGGCCCAGAGCGGCACGGTCGCTGCATCCGGACACCAGAAGGGATTGTGCTCGGTCTCCTCCCAGTCCCAGCGGGCGCGCTCAACGGCGTGGGATCCCACCTGGATCAGCGCGCCGCGGATGCTGACCGACGCCAGCACCTTGCGCGCAATCGCGCCGGCGGCGACCCGCGTCGCCGTCTCCCGCGCGCTGGAGCGACCGCCGCCGCGGTAGTCGCGAATGCCGTACTTGCGCCAGTAGGTGTAGTCGGCATGCCCTGGGCGGAACAGGTCCTTGATTGTGCCGTAGTCCTTGGAGCGTGCGTCCTCGTTCTCGATCAGGACGCCGATCGGCGCACCGGTGGTCATGCCCTCGAAAACGCCCGAGAGAATCCGCACCTGGTCAGCCTCGCGGCGCTGGGTGGTGAAGCGCGATTGCCCGGGCTTGCGGCGGTCGAGAAAAGGCTGGATGTCGGCTTCGCTGAGCCCCAGGCGCGGCGGCACGCCATCGACGACGGCGCCGATGGCGGGGCCGTGGCTTTCACCGAAGGTGGTGACGCGAAACGCCTCACCGAAGGAATTGCCGGCCATCGGCTAGGACTGCGATGTGAACGAATCCAGGAGCGCGCGAACGTCGGGCACGGAGTCGGCCGGCATCATGCCGATGATGTTGTAGCCGCAGTCGACGTAGTGGATCTCACCGGAGACGCCAGACGACAGATCGCTCAGGATATAAACGCCGGCGCCGGCAACATCGTCCAAGGTGACGTTGCGGCGCAGGGGCGCGTTGCACTGGTTCCAGCGCAGGATGAAGCGGAAATCACCGATGCCCGATGCGGCAAGCGTCTTCATCGGTCCGGCGGAAATGGCGTTGACGCGGATGTTCTGCCGGCCAAGGTCCGCCGCGAGGTAGCGCACGCTCGCCTCCAGCGCGGCCTTTGCCACGCCCATCACGTTGTAGTGCGGCACCACCCGCTCCGCGCCAACGTAGCTGAGCGTCAACAGGCTGCCGCCGTGCGACATCAGCTTTTCCGCCCGCTGACAGACGGCGGTGAAGGAATAGCACGACACCAGCATCGTCTCGGCGAAATTCTCGGGCGTCGTGTCGACGTAGCGACCCTTGAGCTGCTCCTTGTCCGAAAACGCGATCGCGTGGAGGACAAAATCGAGGTTGCCCCAACGCTCAGCCAGTGTGGCAAAAACCTGATCGAGCGAGGCGGTGTCGGTCACGTCGCAGGGCAGGACGGAATCGCAGCCAAGGGACTGCGCCAGCGGCAGGACGCGCTTGCGCAGCGCCTCACCCTGATAGGTGAAGGCGACCTCGGCACCGTGCGCGGCTGCCGCGCGGGCGATGCCCCAGGCGATCGAACGGTCGTTCGCGACACCCATGATGAGGCCGCGCTTTCCGGCCAACAGCGCTCTCGTCTCTGTCATCCGATGTTCGGTCCTAGCCCCGTTGCAAGGCGTGGCCGGAGCTGCCCCAGATCGAAAGAGCGGATCCTAACCGTCGGCTACGATCCTGTTTCGAATCTGCAATTATGTACCATGGGCGGCAATCGCGGTCCGGCTCCCCGACCGACGCCATATCGGAAGGACCGGGATCCGTCAATCATTGCCGCTCCCGTTCGCGCATCGGCGTTCATTTGCTCTTCAGCCGGAGCCTAATCTCCTGACGCACCGGCTCCGGCAGTTCCTCCAGGGCTTCTTCGACCGTGTGCAGGGCGCGGCGGGCGGCATACAGTTGATCGAGCAGCGAGAGAACGAGGCCGAGCACCTCGTCGCCGACCAGGAACTCGCCGCGCAGCTCACGAATGAGTGCAATTCGCGCCTCGTCGACCTCATCGAAGACGGGCCCTTGCGGCGTTAGCTGCGGTCGCACCCATTGCTGGTCGATCCATGCATTCAGCTCGACACGCTCCAGGCTGAACACGGTGAGAATCTCGTCGAATGTGGTCATGGTTCGCGCTTCCCGTTCAGCGATGACGCACACGATAGGCGTGCCGCTCCGCCCACTCGCGCATGAAGCGCTCCAGCTCCGGGTCGATCCGCTCTGGCAGGATGACCTGCAGGGTTACGTAGAAGTCGCCGCGAGGCCCGCCGCCGGAAGGCGGCGCGCCCTTGCCGCGCACGCGCAACCGCATGCCGGAGTTCGATCCGCGCGGGATGGTGAGGCTGACCGGACCATCGGCGGTCGTCACCTCGATCTTGCCGCCAAGGACCGCCTCGGGCAGGCTGATCGGCAACTCGGCGTAGATATCGGTGCCCTCGCGCCGCATCTGCGGATCCGGGCGAACCTTCACCTCCAGGTGCAGATCACCCGCACTGCCGCCGCTGCCGGGCATGCCCTGGCCGCGCAGCCTCAGGACCTGGCCGTCCTCCGTGCCGGGCGGGATGGTGACCTTGGCCTTGCGGCCGTCCGGCAGGACCGTTTCCCGGGTCGCACCGTTCACCGCATCGAGGAAGTCGACCTCGATCTGTTGCCGAACATCCAGCCCGCGGGTGCGCGCCTCGCGCCGTTTCCCGCGGAAAAGTTCAGCGAAGATATCGGTTCCCTCGAAATCGCGGAAAAACTGCCCTGGATCGGTGTAGCGGTTGCCGGGGTCGGCTTCGGCAAAGTCGCGGTAGAAGCGCCGCTCGGCCTTCGGCGCGCCGCTGGCATCGATCTCGCCGCGGTCGTAGCGGGCTTTCTTGTCCGGATCCGAAAGAAGGTCGTAGGCTGATGCGACTTCCTTGAAGTGGTCCTCGGCCTTGGCGTCGCCAGGGTGCAGATCCGGGTGCAGATCGCGCGCGAGCTTGCGATAGGCTTTCTTAATCTCCTTGCTTTCGGCGTCCTTGGGAACGCCCAGCACCGCATAAGGGTCGCGCATGCTAAACTCGCAGCTCCGCTATGAGACCTGACCGTGCAGGCGCCAGCATACCGCAAGCGCGCGCGGCGTGACATTGCGAGTTCACGAAAGTGGAGGAGTGGATTTAGCGAGCGAAGATTCGTAACCAAAGGCCGGCACACGGAACGCCCCCGCGCTACTCCTCCGCATCTTCTGCCGGAGAAGCGAGCTGCGCAACCTCGCCCACCTCGCGTGCCTCGGCGTAGGCCAAGACGCGCACGAGTTGGAACAGCCGCTTGCGCACGGTCGGGTCGGGAATGCGAAAATAGTTGTGCATCATCTCGAACGCCTCGCGGGAATTCATTGGATTGACGTCCATGACCGCCGCGGGCTGATCCGACAGGCCCAAACCTGGCTCCGGCATGCCGACTGCTTCCGGCATCACGCCGTCGAAGAAAAAAGAAACGTCGACTCCCAGCGCCTTCGAGATCTTGAACAGGTTGCTGGCGCCGACGCGGTTGGTGCCGCTCTCGTATTTCTGGATCTGCTGGAACGTCACACCGATGGCTTGCCCCAGCTTGGTCTGGCTAACGCGTATGCCAACCCGTCGGCCGCGGATCCGCGTGCCGACGTGCCTGTCGATGGGGTCAGGCCCATCTTCGGAAGTGTGATTCTTCATAAGGGGTAAAAATACGTCAAGTTGTACCTATTTGTCGAGACTCACGGAACGTTCCACATCCCGATTCCCGCGGCCGTGTGCGAAAAGTGGAGCATGCGCCTCAGCATGCACGGATGACGTTTGCGAGTTTTCCCCTTTAAAGGCCATTCGACCCATTGCTGCGAGGGGGCCAGCGGTTTCCTGGCCTCTTCATCTGCTGCCGAATAAAGAGTGCAAGCAGACAAAAACGCATAACTTCTCTGGTCAGTCCAAACCTGGAGCCTAGTAACGCCCGCCAGTCTTGAAAACCTAATTCCTGAGCTGGGCGAAATCAAGCGCCGCGACATCGTAGAGAACTTGAAGCGCTGCGATCTTATCGATCAATCCGACTGGCTTGTTCTGGTCTACGACCGGCAGGTGTCGGACGCGTCGCTGCGACATCTTAGCGAGCGCGCTTTCGATGTCGTCGTTCGGCTCGCATGTCAGCGGATCCGTCGTCATTACGAGCCGCACCGGCAGGTCCAGTGTTTCGGCCCCGCGATCGCCAATGGCATGGACGATGTCGCCGAGTGACACCACGCCTTCCAGGGTGCCACCTTCGCCGCACATCATGGCGATGCCGATTCGCTTCTGTTCGAATTTCCGGGCGGCCTCGATCACCTTCTCGCTTGGCGAGACCACGAGGATCTCCCGGGGGAACGTTTTGAGAACCTTATCAACGATCATGTGCAACGCCTTCGATGGTTTCGCCCCCCTTTATTTGGTTCCGCGCAGCCCTGGCGGAGCCTTCCCCCCCTTCGCTCTCACGCCGGGTGTTTACGGCGATTGGCGCCGATACTCAACGCAGTTCTGAAGCCAAACCGTGCCGGACGGCGCGGATGCCGGAGAGGCCGGCGTAGGGTGTTTCGACGGTGCCGCGCTCGACGCTCAGGGGTGAAACCACATGTTGATTCGCTTTCGCATGCGAATCCATATACTGATTGAAGCGTCATGAAGAGAAGCTCGAGCAAAACCGTAACCGCAACCGCAACCGCAGCGGCTGGCGATCTGTTCGCCAGCCTCGATCGTCCGGCGTCGTCCTATTCGGCGCACGACATCGAGGTTTTGGAAGGCCTGGAGCCGGTTCGCAGGCGGCCGGCGATGTTTATCGGCGGCACCGATGAACGGGCCCTGCACCATCTCGTCGCTGAGCTCCTCGACAACGCCATGGACGAGGCGGTTGCCGGCTACGCCAACCGAATCGAGCTTGAGCTTGCCGCCGATGGCTGGGTCAGCGTGCGCGACAATGGCCGCGGCATCCCGGTTGAACCGCATCCCAAGTTCCCCGATCGGACCGCGCTCGAAGTCATCCTGACGACACTTCACGCGGGCGCGAAATTCGGCACCAAGGCCTACACGGTGTCGGGCGGCCTGCACGGTGTAGGGCTTTCGGTCGTCAACGCGCTCGCCGACCAGCTCATCGTCGAGGTTGCCCGAGAGCGGACGCTTTGGCGCCAAAGTTATCGCCGCGGTGCGCCGGAAGGCCCGCCCACGAATCTGGGGCCAGTGGCCAACCGGCGCGGCACGGTCGTCTCCTTCCGCCCAGATGCCACGATCTTCGCCGAGGGTCTGCAGTTTCGTCCGGCCACGCTCTATCGGATGGCGCGCTCCAAGGCTTACCTATACCGCGGCGTCGAGATTCGCTGGGCCTGCGATCCGGCACTGCTGTCCGGCGAGGATGGGATCCCGGCGCGCGAGGCCATGCGCTTTCCCGGCGGCCTTCGCGATTTCCTCACGGCGACACTCGGTGACCGCGCGGTTCTGACGCCGCAGCCATTTTTCGGCGAGGCGGCGGCCGGTTCGCAAGCCCGCGTCGAGTGGGCGATCGCCTGGCCGGCCGATGCCGACGGCTTCTGCCATTCCTACTGCAACACCGTGCCGACACCGGACGGCGGCACGCACGAGGCGGGCCTGCGCGCCGCGATCGCGCACGGTCTCAGGGCGCACGGCCAGCTCATCCGCAACAAGGCGGTCGATAAAGTTACGGCCGAAGACGCCCTCGGCGGTGCCTGCGTGTTGCTGTCGGTATTCCTCGCGCAACCGGAATTCCAGGGGCAGACCAAGGAGCGGCTGACCACGCCGGCGGCAGCGCGGCTGGTCGAAACGGCTGTCGGCGATCATTTCGACCACTGGCTGGCGCAGTCGCCTGAAGCGGCGAGCGAACTGATCGCGGCTCTCATCGAACGGGCGGATGAGCGGATCCGCCGCCGCCAGGACCGGCGCACCAAGCGGCAGTCGGCAACGCGCAAGCTGCGGCTGCCCGGCAAGCTCGCCGACTGCACGCGGGAAGCCGCCGCCGGCACCGAGCTGTTCATCGTCGAGGGCGATTCCGCCGGTGGCTCGGCCAAACAGGCACGCAACCGGGACACCCAAGCCGTTCTGCCCCTGCGCGGCAAGATCCTCAACGTCGCCAGTGCGGCGAGCGGCCGCGTGCAGGCCAATCAGGAACTCACCAACCTGATCGAGGCGCTCGGCTGCGGCGCCGGCCGGGCCTTCCGGCGCGAGGACCTTCGTTACGAAAAAGCCATCATCATGACCGACGCCGACGTTGACGGCGCCCATATCGCTTCGTTGCTGCTCACTTTTTTCTTTCGCGAGCTGCCGGGACTGGTCGAGCACGGTCATGTCTACCTGGCCGTGCCGCCGCTCTACCGCTTGAGCCGCGGGACGACCACCCTCTACGCCCGCGATGACGCCGATAAGGACAGGCTGCTGAAGGAGGCCTTCGCCGGCCGCGGCGCTGTCGAGATCAGTCGCTTCAAGGGGTTAGGCGAGATGCCGGCCGATCAGCTGCGCAACACGACGATGGATCCGACGAAGCGCACGCTGCTGCGGGTGGTGCTGCCGCCGGAGGAGGCGCAGGCCGAGCGGGCAGATGCGGAAGCGCTGATCGAGGCGCTCATGGGGCGCAGGCCGGAGCGTCGCTTCGCCTTCATCGTGCAGCGCGCGCCGCATTTCAACGAACTCGACATTTAGCCGGCAATCGGTTATCCCGCGATTTCCGTTTCTGAGACTCGTTGCCTGACCGCGCGCGTTACTGTGGTCAGACAGGCAGGACTGCCCTCGTTCGGGTAAAGTCAGCAGCTCGAGATTGATCCGTCCAGCAGACTCACAAGCAATAGGTCTCCCATGAAGGTCGTCGTACTCGCCGGCGGTTACGGAAGCCGGCTCGCCGAGGAAACCACCGTTCGCCCAAAGCCGATGGTCGAAATTGGCGGCTATCCGATCCTCTGGCATATCATGAAGATCTTTGACCACTTCGGCTTCAAGGAATTCGTGATCGCGCTTGGTTACATGGGCCAGGCGATCAAGGATTACGTGGAGAACTACGTCAAGAATCACAGTCACGTGAAAGTCGACTTCAAGAATGGAAACGTCACCTACACCGACTATCAGCCGCTCGACTGGTGTGTCGATCTGGTTGATACGGGGCGGACGACTCTGACCGGCGGACGGGTCAAGCGGCTGACGCCGTTTCTGAACAACGAAACCTTCATTTGCATCTATGGCGATGGCGTTACCGACCTCAACATTGCCGAGTTGGTGCGCTTTCACCGCTCGCACGGCAAGCTCGCGACACTGACGGCCGTGCGCCCGTCCGCCCGCTTTGGTCACGTCGAGTTCGACGGCCAACTGGTTCGGGAATTCAACGAGAAGCCGCAGACGGCCGAGGGCTGGATCAACGGCGGCATCTTCGTCTTCGAGCCCCAGGTGCTTGACTACATTGACGGCGATCACACCGATCTGTCGCGCGAGCCGCTCGAGCGCCTTGTTAAGGAAGGCCAGCTGATGGCGTACAAGCATACGTCCTTCTGGCAGTGCATGGACACGTTGCGCGAGAAGTTCCTGCTAGAGAACTTGTGGGAGACCGATCGGGCGCCCTGGAAGCTGTGGCCGTAACGGTTGACCCGCCGGGCAGCGTCCGCAAACGCGACCGCAGCCCGGCGTTCACACCGTGAATGGTGCGCCCTAAGGGAACAGCGGGCGCTGGCTGAGCCCCATTGTTTCCGGCAGGCCGGCGAGCACGTTCATGTTCTGGATCGCCTGGCCCGACGCGCCCTTGACTAGGTTGTCGATCACCGCAAAGACGATCGCACGACCATCAATGCGATCGGCAAAGACGCTGATCAGGCAGTGGTTGGAGCCGCGCACGTGGCGCGTTGCCGGCACCACCCCCTCGCCAAGCACCGTGACGAACGGCTCGCCGGCATACCGGGCGGCAAGCGTGCTGCGCAGCGCGGCGGCATCGGTGCCGGCCGTCATCCGGACATAGATCGAGGAAAAGATGCCGCGGTTCATCGGCATCAGGTGCGGCGTGAAGTTGACGCGCAAGGCTTGCCCGGCGGCGCGCGCAAGGCCCTGCTCGATCTCCGGCGCGTGCCGGTGGCCGGCGACGCCGTAGGCGTGCACGCCCTCGGCGACTTCTGCGAACAATGACGTCTCCTTCGCCGCCCGGCCGGCGCCGGTGACGCCTGACTTGGCATCGATGACGATGTCGGACGGATCGATCAGGCGCGCCTCAAGCAGCGGCACCAGCGGCAGCTGGACCGAGGTCGGGTAGCAGCCGGGGCAGGCGACGATGCGCGCCCCTTTCAGCCGCTCGCGCGCGAACTCGGTCAGGCCATAGACCGCCTGCTCTTGCAACTCTGGCGCCTTGTGCGCCAGCCCGTACCACTGCGTGTAGACGGCAGGGTCGGCGAAGCGGAAATCCGGCGACAGATCGATGACCCGCACGGACGGTGGCAGACCAAGGCACACGTCGTGCGCGGCGCCATGCGGCAGACCGAGGAAGGCGATATCCACTGCGTCCCAGGCGACCGCATCAACGGCGATCAGGCGTTCCGGAACACGGCCGGCTGTACCCCGGGCAAGGTGTGGGAAGACGTCCTCCAGGCGCTGGCCGGCCTTGCGGTCACCGGTGAGCGCGACCAGGCTGACGCTGGGGTGATCCGCCAGCAGACGCACCAGCTCGGCACCGGTGTAGCCACTGGCGCCGACAATCGCCACGCGGAGCGGTTCCGTGTCCACGACCGAATTCCCTTGAGCCCGTTCAGGGCGCCGGCCGTCCCGTCCACCGAGGTAGAGCGGGTCGGGGCGCCGTTTGCCGCCCGTTTAGCGCCTAGCGCTTCGAGAACTGGAAGCTGCGCCGCGCCTTGCGCCGGCCGTACTTTTTGCGCTCGACCACGCGCGAGTCGCGGGTGAGGAAACCGCCACTTTTCAGAACCGAGCGCAGGGCCGGCTCGAAATTCACCAGCGCCCGGCTGATGCCGTGGCGGACGGCACCCGCCTGGCCGGACAGGCCGCCACCGGTCACCGTGCAGACGACATCGAACTGGCCGGTGCGCGCCGCCGTCGCAAACGGCTGGTTGATCAGCATCCTTAGGATGGGGCGGGCGAAATAGGTGCTGTGATCGCGCCCGTTGACCGTGATTGTGCCGCTGCCGCGCTTGACCCAGACGCGTGCGACCGCCTCCTTGCGGCGGCCGGTGCCATACGCCCGGCCGTGGCGGTCGAGCCTCGGCTGCGGCGCCATTTCGAGCGCCTGCTCGCGCGCCAGCCCGCTGCTCGCCAACTGTTGGAAATCCGTCAGTGTCGTCGTCTGCTCGGCCATCGTCGGGACCACTCGCGTCCAGTCTAACGTTTGTTCTTGGGATTGAGCGCCGCCACATCGAGCACGGCCGGCTGCTGCGCCCCATGCGGATGATCGGGGCCGCCATAGACGCGCAGCTTTTTCATCACCATCCGTCCAAGCGGCGAGCGCGGGACCATCCGCTCGACGGCCTTCTCGATCACCCGTTCCGGATGACGGCCGTCGAGAATCTGGGCGATCGTCCGCTCCTTGATTCCGCCGGGATGACCGGTGTGCCAGTAGAACACCTTGTCCTCCCGCTTGCGTCCCGTCAGTCGCACCTTCTCCGCGTTGACGACGATGATGTTATCGCCGCAGTCGACGTGCGGGGTGAAGCAGGGCTTGTGCTTGCCGCGCAGCCGCATTGCGATGATGGTGGCGAGCCTGCCAAGGACGACGCCTTCGGCATCGACCAGAAACCAATTATGCTCAATATCCGCGGGCTTTGCGGAATATGTCGGCATTGATCATCCTCGGAATTAAGACATAAAAGACCGTGCCCGCGATCAGCGCGCAGCGATCGGCGTCCGAAAGCGCGTGCATAGGCCAACGGCAAGCCCCAAGTCAATATCGAAGCGTCGCGTGCGCACGCTTTGCCGCGAGACGCGCCGGAGAGGGTATTGTTTCCCCGCCGAATTAATGATTTGCTTGAACGTCCGAAAGGCGGCAGATGTGCAGGAAAGCTCGGACAAGCCGAATTCGGCGCAGGCGAACGGTTAGGGTCGAGAGGATGACGGTTCCATGCCGATGATTCAATGGACGCAGGAGTTCACCACGGGCGTCGAGGCCATCGACAACGATCACAAGGTTCTGATCAGCCTGATCAACCAGCTTGGTAAGGCGATCCAAAGCGGTGAACCGCAGCCGACGGTGCGCCGGGTCCTGGACGAACTTGTCGAGTATACCGCGTACCACTTCAACCGCGAGGAGGCCTTGATGGAGGCCTGCCGCTATCCGGATCTCGAGGCGCACCGGCGAACGCATACGACACTCAAGGTGCAGGTCGCCGATATCCGCGACCGCTACACCCGTCATCCGGAAGCGGTGCACGCGCGCGAGATCCTGGCGCTGCTGAAGAACTGGTTGAGCGCGCACATCATGGGCCGTGACAAGCTCTACGCGCCGTTCATGGCCGCCAAGCGGGAGGAAGTGAGCGCTGCCGCCGACACCTTCACGGCGCAGACGGCGGGCAGAGCGCCGGCGCTGGCGGCACAGCAGCAGGTGGCCGCCGTTCAGCCGTAAATTAGAGCTTCGCTTCAGGCGTCCTGTTCACTCGGGGGGATCGAGTACGTCCCCGTGGCGTGGGCGACAGGTTCGTCGTGATCTTCGGAATGGACCGTCACGTCCATCACGGCGAGGCGCTTGCCGAGCTTCAGGATCCGCCCCTCGGCAATCAGATCGCATGGGCTTGCCCGGTTCAGGAAGTTAATGTTGAAGCTGGTGGTCACGGCCAGCTTGACCTTGCCGATGCGCGACATGGCGACCGCGAACATGCAGGCATCGGCAAGGGCCATGATCGTCGGGCCGGCAATGACCCCGCCCGGCCGCACCATGGAGGGCTTGAAAGCAAGGCGCAAGCGGGCAGTGCCGCGGCCGATATGGTCGGTGCGCATGCCCATTTCGTGCGCCCACGGCAGCTCGGCACGAATAATCTCATCGAACTCCGCAACCGATAACGTCGGCATCGCTGTCGCTCCCGCGCGCTCGTTGCCTCTGGCGCGCGCCTCCTGTAGGCGCGCCGGGAGGGGCCGTCAAGGCGGGTGAACGTGCATCTCGAGCGATCATCTTTCTTGCGTTCGCGGCGGAGCAATTCGATCATGGCCTTCAACCGGCCAGACGCCCCATGACCGCCCCAGAGGACTGAAGACCATGACATCGGTGCCACAGCCAGAGACCATCGCCCCCCCGCTCCTCGTCACGCGCGATAATCGCGGCGTGGTGACGCTGACGCTCAATCGCCCCGACAGCTTCAATGCGCTGTCGATGGCGCTGATGAACAGTCTGAGAACTGCCCTGATCGAACTCGGCAATGACGCATCGGCCCGGGTCATCATCCTCGCCGGCAGCGGAAAGGTGTTTTGTGCCGGCCATGACCTCAAGGAGATGCGCGCGGAGACGAGCGAGGATGGGATTCGGCGGGTTTTTGAGCTGTGCAGCCAGCTCATGCAGGCGATCACCCGCTGTCCGAAGCCGGTGATCGCCCGCGTGCATGGGATCGCGACTGCCGCCGGCTGTCAGCTCGTCGCCAGCTGCGATCTTGCCGTCGCCGAGGCCGGCACTCGCTTTGCTGTGTCCGGGATCAACCTCGGCCTGTTCTGCGCGACGCCGATGGTGGCGCTCTCGCGCGCAATCCCGGCCAAGGCGGCGCTCGAGATGCTGCTGACCGGTCAGTTCATCGATGCCGAGACGGCGCTGCGCTATGGCCTCGTCAACAAGGTGGTGGCAAAGAGCGAGCTGGACCCGGCGGTGGATGGCTTGGCGCAGGTCATCGCCGCCAAGGCACCGGCGGCAGTGACGCTTGGCAAGCGGTTGTTCTGGCGGCAGCGCGAGGTGCCGACCGGCATGGCTTACGAGCTCGCGTGCGACGTCATGACGCGCAACATGATGACGGAAGATGCCGCCCTCGGTATCGACGCCTTCATCAACAAGCAGCCAACGCCGGGCTGGACGGGGCGATGAGCGCAGCGCCGCCGGCGCTCGCTTACGACGACGCCTGGCTGCGCGAGATCCTCTCACGGGTGCGGAGGATCGCCGTGGTCGGCGCCAGCGCCAACTTCATGCGCCCCTCGCACTGGATCATGGCGTTCCTGCAGGAGCGCGGCTACGGCGTTGTCCCGGTTAACCCCAGGCTCGCCGGCGGTCGCCTGTTGAACGAAACCGTCCATGCGCGCTTGGCGGACGTGCCGCCGCCGGTTGATCTGGTCGACGTCTTTCGCGCCAGCGCCGCCGCCGGTGAATGTGTTGACGACGCGATCTCGCTGCGTGACTCGCACGGCATTCGCACGATCTGGATGCAGACGGGGGTTCGCAACGATCCTGCGGCCGCCCGTGCGCAGGCGGCCGGGCTTGCGGTTGTCATGAACCGATGTCTGAAAACTGAGATCGGCCGCTTGCTCGGCAGCAGAACGGTCGGGGCGGGAAGATCGTGAGAGCGGGCCCCACCTCCGGTCAGGAAGGTGGGGCCCGTTGTGCAAGCGGCTCGATCGCTCGGCGTCTTAAGAGGAGTAGTACATCTGGAACTCGATCGGGTGGGGAGTGTGCTCGAAGTTGTACACTTCCTCCCACTTGAGCTCGATGTAGCTGTCGATCAGATCATCGGTGAAGACGTCGCCTTTCTTCAGGAACTCGCGGTTCTTGTCGAGCTGTTCAAGCGCTTCGCGCAGCGAACCGCACACAGTCGGCACGCTCTTGAGCTCTTCCGGCGGCAGGTCGTAGAGGTTCTTGTCGATCGCGTCGCCGGGGTGGATCTTGTTCTGAATGCCGTCGAGACCGGCCATCAGCATCGCGGCGAAACCGAGGTAGGGGTTGCAGGTCGGATCGGGGAAGCGGACCTCGACCCGCTTGCCCTTGGGGTTCGAGGTGAACGGGATGCGGCACGACGCCGAGCGGTTGCGCGCCGAGTATGCCAGCAGCACCGGCGCCTCGAAGCCCGGGATCAGCCGCTTGTAGCTGTTGGTCGACGGGTTCGTGAACGCATTTAACGCCTTGGCGTGCTTCATAATGCCGCCGATGTAGTAGAGCGCGAGATCCGACAGATCGGCGTAGCCCGAGCCGGCAAAGAGTGGCTTGCCGTCGCGCCAGATCGATTGGTGCGTGTGCATGCCCGAACCGTTGTCGCCGGTCACTGGCTTCGGCATGAACGTTGCCGATTTGCCGTAGGTTTGGGCGACCATGTGGGTGCAATACTTGTAGATCTGCATGTTGTCGGCGGCGCGGACGAGGGTCGAGTAGACGAGGCCGAGTTCGTGCTGGCTCGGCGCCACCTCGTGATGGTGCTTGTCCATCTCGAGGCCCATCTCCTGCATCGTGGAAACCATCTCCGCGCGCAGGTCCATGGCTGAGTCGACAGGCGGCACCGGGAAGTAGCCGCCCTTGATCGGCGGCCGGTGACCGGCATTGCCCTCCGGGAGGATGCGGCCGGTGACGTAGGGGCCCTCATCGGAGCTGAACTCATAGAAGCAATTGTTCATCTTGACGTCGAAGCGGACGTCGTCGAAGACGAAGAACTCCGCTTCGGGGCCAAAAAAAGCCGTATCGCCAATCCCCGTTTGCGCGAGGTAGGCCTCGGCCTTCTTCGCAATCGAGCGCGGGTCGCGCACATACGGCTCGCCGGTCGAGGGCTCGATCACGTCACAGAAAAGGATCAGCGCCGCTTGGGCGGCAAAGGGATCCATGACGGCGCTCGTCGCATCGGGGATCAGGGCCATGTCGGACTCATTGATCGCCTTCCAGCCGACGATCGATGAGCCGTCGAACATGATCCCGTCGGTGAACGCGTCCTCACCCACGAATTCGGTGGTCATGGTCAGGTGCTGCCACTTCCCGCGCGGGTCGGTGAAGCGCAGATCGACGAACTTGATCTCGTTCTCCTTCAGGACCGACAGCACATCCGCTGCCGTCTTACAGTTCAATGTCATCGTGATTCCCTTTGGTCCCTCTGATTTGGCTGCTTGAACGCGCCGGCTGGCCGTCGGCGCTCCGATCGTGACCGAGGCTCAGATTGCCTCGTTGCCGCGCTCACCCGTCCGCACCCGGATCGCGTCCTCGATGGTTGAGATGAAGATCTTGCCGTCGCCGATGCGGCCCGTGCGGGCGGCTTGCTGGATCGCCTCGATCGCGCGTTCGACGAGATTGTCTTCGACGACCAATTCGATCTTCACCTTCGGCAGGAAGTCCACCACGTACTCGGCGCCGCGGTAGAGCTCGGTATGCCCCTTTTGGCGGCCGAAGCCCTTCGCCTCAAGCACGGTGATGCCTTGCAGGCCCATCTCATGCAACGCCTCCTTCACCTCGTCGAGTTTGAAGGGCTTGATGATCGCTTCAATTTTCTTCATCCATCCTCGCCTTTTTCCGCCGAGCCGAGCCGCCGCCGTGCGCCAGAACAGAAGCGGGTGGTCGCCGCACCGTCCCATGGTTGATCGTGACTTGCGCGCGCTATGCAAGCATAGATCGTGCCATGCGGCCACGGTGCGGCGCTTCGCCGCCGCTGCCGCGCTTGTCGCGCCCTGATACGCGCCGAAGCGCTGCGCACTTTGCCAAAATCAGCGGCAAATGCCAATCTTTGCGGCGAGGCCGGCGCAGGCGGCGGAAGGGAGAAACCATGACGGACCCGGTTCAACGGCGGATCCTCTATTTCGCGGACCCGATGTGCTCCTGGTGCTGGGGGTTTGCGCCAGTGATCGCCGCGCTCGCGGGCGCGTGCGAGGGGGTGGTGCCGATCCGGCTCTGCGTCGGCGGCTTGCGGCCGTTCACGACCGAGCCGATGCGCGCGCGCGACAAGGCGTTTGTCCGCCATCATTGGGAGACGGTGGCGGCGGAGACCGGCCAGCCGTTTGACTTCGCTTTCTTCGAGCGCGAGGCGTTCGTCTACGACACCGAACCCGCCTGCCGCGCCGCCGTCGCCGTCCGTGGCCTGGCACCGGAGGTGACGCTTCGCCATCTCGCCGCCCTGCAGCGCGCCTTCTACGCCGAGAACCGCGACGTGACGCGTGCCGACGCTTTGGCGGAGGTGGCGGCGGCGTTCGTCGCGCGTCACGATTTCGAGGCAGTGTTTGGCGCCGAGGAGGCACGCGAGGCGACTCTCGCCGATTTCCGCTTGGCGAAGCGCTTGGGCATCGGGGGCTTTCCGACCGTGGTCCTGGTCGAGGACAACCGCGCTGCCGTGCTCAGCGCCGGCTGGCAACCGTTCGCGGCCCTGGAGCAGCCGTTGCGCGCCTGGCTCGCGGGGGACATGGTGGTCGGCGCCACTGGGTGAGCGAAGATCCGCTCAACGCCGGAAATCGGGCTCCTGTTCTGAGGGGTCGTTAAGGACCACCATCGCCATCTATGGTTCACACAGTGTATGCACAGTGCGGAGCTCAGGAGGTCAAGAGTGCTGACCGTGGAAACCGAACAGGAAGAAGACGGCCGCTGGATCGCCCAGGTGCGCGATTTGCCCGGCGTTCTTGCCTACGGGGCTTCGCGCGCCGAGGCGATCGTAAGGGCGGAATCGCTGGCGCTGCGCGTGCTTGCCGACCGTCTGGAGCATGGCGACGCCGCTCCTGAAGTCAAAGGCTTGTTTGCCGCGTGAGTCGCTGGCCCGCTGTCAAAGCCGCCCGCGTGCTCGCTGCCGGCCGGCAACCGTTCGCCGCTTTTGAGCAACCGTTGCGCGCTTGGCTGGCTGGAGAGATCGTAATGCAAGCCCCCCAGTGACGGGATATCGAAGATGAGAAGTAAGCGCAATTGGGCAGGGAACGAACTACGCAGCAGGTTGCAACGTAGATTCCTCAAGATGCCGTAAGGACTGCTCGGTACCGCTAGCGAGGTTCTTTACGATGTCGTTCCCGATGTCTTCCGCAATATCAATAATGCTTTCAACTTGTTGTCCTCTGTGCTGGCAAATTTCTTTTGCCTTCCTCGCGATCGGCTCAAGGTAAACGTGTGGGGAAAGGTTGGAAAGTGTCCTTTCCACAACCTCCGCAGCTCCCTCTCCGGCCTGGGCCTGCCGAATCGCCGCCACGGCAATCGTAATCACGTGTTTCTCAGCAGCAATCCAGCAATCCAATGACCGTTCGGGTTGGCAGCCCAATTCCTCCCACATCGCCTTCGCCATCTCGCGGATGTTGTCGAACACGTATCCGGGATCGAGATTGTTGAGGGCCGTCCTGAGACCGCTTAGCGCGTCCTTGTGCGCCTCGACGGAGGTCTCAATGACGGCAACCGAAAGTGCGAGCACCTGTTTCTCGGCCGCCAGCCAATGCTCCAGCGCGGCCCCATGTTCCTGTCCGCTGCGTTCCCAGATGCCATGTGCAAATCGTTGAATTAACGCCAGATGAACTCCCCCGGAAAGAAATCCAATACTCCCGCGAAGCGACGCGGCGGCCTCTGACGACGCCGGAAGACTGCGGATCATGGCGGCGGACAGGGCCAGGGTGTGTTTCTCCGCCGCAAGCCAATTGCCGACCATCCATTCCGGCCCAGACAAGCCGTTTCTTGACATCTGTTCAGCGAGTTGACGAATAGCCCCTTCCAGCGGTTGGTAAGGCTGGAATGCCGTCTGCAGTTGCGAAAACGCCCAGGGAAAGGAGTCTTTCCACAAGGACAACACCGAAGCGCCGAGGGAGATTTTTTTCGCCGCGGCGTCGTCAGGCTTGGCGCCAGGTTCCTTAACCGTTGTCTTGCGCGGGCCCGAGGCGCTTTGGTGCTTCCCGATTTTCTGGTCGTAGACTGCAGTCGGGGGAAACGGCAACTTCACCTCCAGCTGCGGGTCGTCGCTGAGTCCAAATTCCATATCCATAGTGGACGGGAATGGAAAAGTAATCCCACCTGCCAACGGATACCGACCCGCCAACGGATACCGACCCGCCATCGGATTTTGCCCCCTCTCTTCCATGTCTACAGTGTCTTTGAGAAACTTAATACCCACCTTGTTTGCCGACGAATAAGCGGAAATGAACTGATTAAGCTCCTCTGGCGTTTCGTGGTGCATTATGGCGCCGTCAAGTTTCGCATCCCCCAGCTTCGCCTTTTCCAAATTCTTACAGCGCAGTCGAGCATGGCGCAGATCCGCACCGCTGAAGTCCGCTCCCGTGAAATCAAAATCTCTCAACTCTTCGCTTTGCAAATCCACACCTCGTAGATCTGCATATTGAAAGCTTCTGTCAGGATCAAGTCCCGCAGAGAGCGCCAAACTCCGAAAATCGTCAAACTTACATTCAAACAGTCTCGTGAGAGACTCATGTAAAATTACGAGGTCGTTATCGGTTTCATCGAAACTCTTCATGAGCTTTCTCCAGAACTCGCATTTGGGCAGTCAATGTCCAACCTGACCATGAGTCCACTCAATACTACAAAGAGACTCCCCTGTTTTTTTAAAAATGTACTCCTGAATAAGTGTGCGCAGCATTATCTCTTGCTTTAGGTTCACGCAATTGCGACTGTATCCAGAAATGTCTATAACATGAATGTCGGACTGCTTAATATCAAAAGACCCAGACAACCCGACGTCGGGGTGCGCTTCAACACAATCGGTGTCCTTAACCAAGGCAACGAGACGCTCTCCGGTTCGCGCGCCACAGAGGTAGGCACTGCAAGGCTCGGCGCTAAACGTCCATTTGGGCCGTGCCTCGCCACCACTAGTAGTTATTATAGAGTGGTTTTGTTCAACCTCAACCGTAGTCGATTCGCCGCCAGCCAACAGCGCTCTTAACTTGGACAAAATAGAAAACTCCCCCCCCGTAACGCCAATTTCTCCAATGGCCTCAGTTTCTTCGGAGAGTTTCTTGTCGGTCGTGACTTTTATAAGCGACTCTACAGGGAGTGTTCCGCGATGGTTGCGATACGCCAGCGGCGCTCGAAGTCTCCTAAGGTTAAGTTGCAGACGACCACAACGAATTGCGAAGACAACCGTCACATTCTTCTTGAATATACGTAAGACCTTCCGGGGAAACCTAAGTGACACATCCTGTTGATTAAAAGCAAAGTTTACCATCAGGTCGACAAGTGTGTCTTCGCCATCGACTCGCTCCGGAGCAACAAATACCTCGAAGCACACGCAGTCTTCCCAGTGGTTCTTGCAAATTGATCGGCGTGCCGTTGAATGCGATCCGCATCCCTCTTCAGGCATGGATTGCCCCACGTCCCCAATCCTTTGTCCCGCTCGGCCGCGGCGCGTTGGGAAGTTACCGCGTGGTGCTCCGGCGCTTGTGCAGGCCTAAGTTCCCGTGCGTCTCCGCCAATACGCGCTTCGACCCATTTCCGGTTGGAACAATATGAACCGACACTGACATGAAGTTGTCACGTACCACGTTTGAGGGCAATGGACAACCTTCTCCGATCATCCTGCCCGCTACAGACGGAGGACGCCGCGCCTTCCGTGAACCGTCGGCGCGGGCGAAAAGCCTAAGCTCCGCGATCCCGCCCGTCGCCGTCAGTGGATGGCCGCGACAAGCACGGCCATGACGCAAGTGTATAGCAAGGTGTTGAAAGCGTTAGCCTGGATGGAGCGAAGCGCAATCCGGGTTCTGGGCGGTCGCCGGGAGGCCCGCACTTCGGTGTCGCTGCGTGCTGGCTAAGTTTGGTCGGCGGGCGGATCACTGCCGAGCGGGCCGGTGCGGAACCAGGTCTCGAAGAGGCTGCAGTGCGGGTCGCCTTCCGCCGGCGCCCAGGCGGCGAAGTCCTTGTCCTTGGCCGGATCGTAAGGCCCGGGCTTGAGCTCGAACAGGATCGAGCGCGGCTCCAGGGCCGCGAAGCTGTGCCACGTGCCGGGCTCCGTTTCGACGCCAAAGGTCGGGCCGCCGGCGCTGAGCACGATGCGGTTCGTGAGCACGCCTTCGGGCGTGAACAGCACCAGCACCACCCGGCCCTGAAGCGCGATCGAAAACTCCCACTTGCCGGGCTCGGCATGCCGGTGCGGCCGGATGTAGGAGCCCGGCTCGATCGCATTGCAGAACCGCTGCACGGGATCGGCAGCGCCTGCGTGCAGGTCCCAGTTGGCGCGCAGGCGCGTGCGGGCGGCGGCGGCTGCGCTGAGCGCGCTCAGCGCCTCGATGGTGATCGCTTTCACGGTCGGCCGAAGGGCAGCATCCGCTGCAGCAGGGGGTTCTTGCGGATCACCTGGTGCTTGAGCACCAGGCCGACGTGGCCCACGATCGACACGACGACCGCGTAGGCCGCGACGATGTGGGTCCATTTCGCCGCGACCGCCATCAGTTCATTCTTGCCGATGGGGTTGGCGAGGTGCACCGCGGAAAACAGGTGCACGCCGAAGCCGCCCGCCATGACGTAGAGGTAGCCGCTGATGGGCATCACGATCATGCCGGTGTAGAGCATCGTCTCGACCCAATGGCAGTAGCGGCGCTCGCCCGCGCTCAGACACGCAGCCCATTCGGGGAGCGGCGTGAGCTTGCGCCACGTGAGACGGATCGTCGCCAACAGCAGGCCGACGAGCCCGATTGATTTATGCCAATTGTAGAGCGTCGCTTGCGAAAACCCGAGCGTCGTTTCCTCCGGCCGCGTATTCAGCATCAACGTCGCGACGATGTACTGGAACAAGAACACGGCGACGACCAGCCAGTGCAGGGCCTTGGCGACGACACCGTAGCGCTGAGGCGTGTTGAGAAGATGCACGAGACGACCTTCGCGTGATTTGTTGCGATTGAGTGGCATTCTAACGGAATTGGCCCGTGGCGTGTCAAACATTGAGAACGAGGAGCGAGGCAGCAGGCATGAGGCGAAAGCGATATCCATGACGCCGCTGACACAGCGAACGGTGCCGCATCCTCTTCACTTTTCACGCCGGCTGCGGGGCGCGGTTTGCGGGCCGCAGCAAAGCGCTTGATGTCAGCCGACGATGCTGACCCGGCGTGCGGTCAAGCCGTCAAGCTCCGTCTGCATTGTGTCGAGACGGCCCTGTATCCGGTTGATTTCGGTGTCCATTTGCGCGATGCGGGCGTTATTGCCTTGGGCGCGTTCTTCTTCAGCAATTTCGCGCCACCGGTCCTGGCTCTTGCGCAGATTGTTGATCTGCTTTGTCAGGTTTGCGCACGCACCGTCGACGGCCTTGAATTCTCGCTGAGCCTGTTCTCCCGAAAGCCGCTTTGCCTTCAGATCGGCGTCGATCTTGTCGAGTTTCGCGCGGTTTTCGTCGACGATCGTGTGCACCGCAGCGGAGATCTCTTCCATCGTTGCGTTCTCCGCGCGGATCTTTTCGATCATCGCATCAAGGCGCTGCTCCTGATCGGCGTACTGCTGTTTGAGGTTCGCATAATAAAGCCCACCCGTGCCGCCCAGGATTGCGCCGCCGATGGCACCGATGATCGCGCCCGTCGCGGCCCCGGCGGCGCGGTTGTCCTTCGCGGCCAAAGCGCCTGCCCCGGCGCCAAGCGCGGCGCCGCCGACGGCGCCGACCAATATCCCCTCGAACACGGTCCGATTGTAGTCGGCCGCGATATCCTGCAGACGCTGCTCGGCCGGCGATAACTCCCGCTCCGGCTCGGTCATCGCTGTCAGCTGCGCGCACGACGGCAACACGATGATGGTTGTGAGCATGCCCGCGAGCACGCGGCCTTGGAGACCCTTTGTATAGACCATGAACACCCCCGCCCCCGGCCGGCCCGACCCCGCGCCCACCGGCCCGATCGATACGCACCAAACGTAATAAATGTTACGTCGAGACGGGCCTCATGAAAAGAGCCATCCCCGCCTCGGTTGAGAGGGCGAGGGGGTGTTGAGCCGCGGCCAGGCGCTATTTTTCGCTAAGCCAAGCCGTCGCGGCGGCGCGCTGGCCCAGCGGAAAGAAGCGCACGGTGGCGCGCTTGGCGATGTCGGCGAGGCGCGGCTGCTCGTCGGTCCACTTCGCGTCGGCCACCACGGCCAGCTTTTGCACTGGATCACTGATGAATTTCCCCATCATCAATCCCACCGTCTTGGCGCCCTTCTCCCATCCCGCCAGATTTTCCCAATCGAGCAGCACGTTGAAGCTGCCGTATTCGCCGCCGCGGATGTGCACGCCAACAGCAGGGTACTGGGCCTGCAGCTGGTCCATTGCGGCGTCGATATCCGCCGCGGTGACCACTCCTGCCATCTCGATGGTGAGAATGCGGTTCGCTTCATCAGCCTTGAGCGCAATCATCGTTCGTTCTCCGCAACTCCGGGGCTTGCCTGCACCGCTCGCAATTTAGCAGGATTGCCGGCGAACTTCGCGCTGGATTCTTGGCCTCAGCCGAACCAATGATACGAGTTCCTGCCGCTGCGCGCGTAAAGGAAGATGCCGATGTTCGAGTCCGCCCTCCAAGTCCACAAGATCGACAAGGCAACCTTCAAGGCCGAGGAAGCGAAGCTGCGCGAAGCGCTCCTCGATGCGCAGTTCGACCTCATCGAACAGAAGCGCTTTGCCGTCCTGATCGTGTTGGCGGGCATCGACGGCGCCGGCAAGAGCGCGGCGCTGGCGCGGCTGAACGAATGGCTTGATCCGCGTCATGTTGAGACGGCGGTTCTTGACGAGCCGAGCCCGGAGGAAGCGGCGCGGCCGCCGTTCTGGCGTTACTGGCGCGCGCTGCCGCCCAAGGGCAAGATCGGCATCTTCGTCGGCTCCTGGTATCGAGAACCGATTGCGCGCTACGCCTTTGGCGACGGCGAGGAAAGCCAGCTGGAACGAGGCGTGGCCGTCATCAGCCGCTTCGAGACCATGCTTGCGGATGAAGGTCTGCTGCTCACCAAACTGTGGTTGCACCTTTCGCGGGCTGACCAGAAAAAGCGGCTGAAGGAGATCGATACGATCCCGGGCGGCGGCCGCCACGTCGTCGAGTATCGGCAGATGCGCAAGAACTACGAGAAAATAATGCCGGTCCTGCAGGATATCGTGCGATTGACCAGCTCGGGCGATGCGCCGTGGGTGGTGGTGCCGAGCGCGGACGCGGAATACCGTGACCTGATGATCGGCCAGACGGTGCTCGCGGCGATGCGCAAGCGTTTGGACAGCCCGCCGCCGCCGAAGGTCGCCGCGGCACCGGTGATCGTCGCCGGGCTCCAGCGCAAGACGGCGCTCGACGCACTCGATCTTTCCGCGAAACTGGATGAAGCGCGCTACGACAAGGAGCTGGCGCACTACCAGCAGCGGATTGCCGACCTGACCGACGCGAAGGCCTTCCGCGATATCGCCCTGGTTGCAGCGTTCGAAGGCACCGATGCGGCCGGCAAGGGCGGCACCATTCGCCGGCTGACGCGGGCGCTCGATCCACGCAAGGTCAAGGTCCACCCGATTGCGGCGCCGACGGACGAGGAGAGGGCGCAGCCGTACCTGTGGCGGTTCTGGCGGCGCATTCCGGCGAAGGGACAGATCGCCATCTTCGACCGCACCTGGTATGGCCGCGTCCTGGTCGAGCGGGTCGAGGGCTTCTGCAGCGAGGTCGACTGGCTGCGGGCCTACGCCGAGATCAACGATTTCGAGGAACAGCTGGTCGAAAGCGGCGTCGTTCTGGCCAAGTTCTGGCTCGCGATCAGCAAGGAGGAACAGCTGCGCCGCTTCCAGGATCGGGAAAAGGTCCCCTACAAACGTCACAAGATCACCGACGAGGACTGGCGCAACCGTGAGAAGTGGGATGCCTACACGCACGCCATCGGCGATATGGTCGACCGCACCAGCACCGACAGTGCGCCGTGGACGCTTGTCGCCTCCGAAGATAAGAACTGGGCGCGTGTGCAGGTCCTGAAGACCCTCAGCGACAGGCTTGAAGCCGTGCTCGGAGAAATGGGGCCCAGTCGATAAACGCAATTGCAGAGTGTGGGGAAGAACGTATAATTTTTTTAGGGAAATGGCTGGCGGTGGGTCCGGCGGCGTGCATGCCTGCCTGTGATGGGGATCGCTTAGCGAGCGGCGTCGTCTCTTGAGCCGTGGGACAGGCCAATAACCGACCGGTCGCTGCGTCCCTTAAGGTCGCAGCCGCGATCGGTATCAGCCAAGGCAACGAGGGGAGGGAGGCGCTAGATGACTGGAATTCTTTCCGGCTTGCGGATTGTCGAGGGCTCCGCGTTTGTTGCCATGCCACTCGGCGGGATGACGATGGCGCAGTTGGGCGCCGACGTGATCCGCTTCGACCCGATCGGCGGCGGCCTCGACTATACCCGCTGGCCACTCACGCTCGATGGTCAGCACAGCCTGTTCTGGGCCGGCTTCAACAAGGGCAAGCGCTCGATCGCCGTCGATTTCCGCAAGCCAAAGGGGCAGGAGATCCTCACCCGGCTGATCACGGCGCCGGGGGAGAATGCCGGCCTGTTCGTCACCAATTTTCCGGCCCGCGGCTGGCTCGAATATGAAAAGCTGCGCGAGCACCGTCCCGATCTGATCATGGTGAACTTGGTCGGCCGGCGCGATGGCGGCTCCGAGGTCGATTACACGGTCAATCCGCAGACCGGGCTTCCTTTCGTCACCGGACCGACTGCCTTTCCCCGGCCGGTCAATCACCTGCTGCCGGCGTGGGACTGCATCGCCGGACAGATGGCGATGGTCGGCCTGCTCGCCGCCGAACGGCACCGACGCCTCACCGGCGAAGGGCAACTCGTGCGTCTGGCGCTCAAGGACGTCGCGCTCGCAATGCTGGGCAATCTCGGCAAGATCGCGGAAGTGATGGTCAACGACACAGACCGGCCGAAGGACGGCAATTATCTCTATGGCGCGTTCGGACGCGACTTCGGCAGCTTGGACGGCAAACGGCTGATGGTGGTCGGCCTCACCCAAGGCCAGTGGAAGGCGCTGGTCGAGGCCACCGGCCTCCAGCAGGAACTGGATTTGTTGGCGGCGCGGCTGCGACTCGATTTCAAAAAGGAGGGCGACCGCTTCCGCGCCCGGCGCGAGATCGCACGCGTCTTCGAACCGTGGTTCGCCACCCGCATGCTGCAGGAGATCCGGCGCACGTTTGATCACCACGGCGTCACCTGGGCGCAATACCGGACGGTGCGCGAGACCATCGAGCACGATCACGACTGTTCAACCGATAACCCGATGTTCGCGATGGTTGATCAGCCGGGAATCGGCAGCTACCTCATGCCGGGCTCGCCGCTTGATTTCGCCGTAGTCGGGCGCACGCCAGTCCGCCGGGCGCCGCGCTTAGGCGAGCACACGGAGGAAATCCTGCACGACATTCTCGGCTTGAGCGACACCGAGGTCGGCCAGCTCTACGACGATGGCGTGGTTGCTGGGCCCGGCGGATTGTCGTGAGCACCGGTGCCAACAGTGGCAATGCGAGGGAGGACGGGCGGTTGAGCGCAGACGAGCAGCCCTATGCGGCATGGCTTGGCGGCAGCGAGGCCGTGCAGGATTGGATCGCACCGGCGCCGGTGCAGGCGGCGGCAGCGACCTTCGATGACGTCGAGACCGAGTTCCGCCCCGGCTCAGCCGTCCCGCCGCTGTGGCATTGGTTCTACTTCCTGCCCAAGGCGCCGCAGTCCCAGATCGGCGCCGACGGCCATCCGGCGCGCGGCGGCTTCTTGCCACCCATTCCGCTGCCGCGGCGGATGTTCGCCGGCGCGCGGCTGACCTTCTCCAGTCCGCTCATCGTCGGCCGGCCGGCGGAGCGCCGGGGCACAATCCGGGCGATCAGCGAACGCAGCGGGCGCAGCGGTTCGCTCGTGTTCGTTACCGTCGGCTATACGATCAGCCAGGATGGGTGCACGTGCATCGAGGAAGAGCAGGACATCGTTTACCGCGACGCTGACCAGACACCGGTGCCACCGCCGGAGGCGATCGACCTGCCGCCGGCTACGGGCGCTCTGGTGCGGACTATTACGCCGGATCCGGTGCTCCTGTTCCGATTCTCTTCGCTGACGTTCAACGGCCACCGCATTCATTACGACCGCCCGTATGCAACCAGCGTTGAGGGCTATCCCGGCCTGATCGTGCACGGACCGTTGACGGCTGTGCTTCTGCTTGAGCTCGTGCGGCGCAACGTCGGACGGCCGGTGCGCGCGTTCCGCTTCCGCGGCCTGTTGCCGCTGTTCGATCTAACACCGTTCCGCGTCGCGGGCACAGAGACGGGCGACACGGTGACGCTGGAAGCACTGCGTTGCGACGGCAAGCCGGCAATGGAGGCGGAAGCAACCCTGGCGGCGGGGTAGGTTGGGTCGGACGGTTGCTGCCGATGGCGGGAGAGGCGACCGCGGGCCGGCTCTCCCGACCACGGATCCCTACTTTAACGTCTGCATGTAGGCGATGACATTCGCCCGATCGGCCGGATCTTTCAGACCGGCAAAGGTCATCTTGCTTCCCTTAACCATGTCCTGCGGTTTCTCGAGGTAGGTCAACAGGGTCGCTTCGTCCCAGGTGAGGCCGGAGTTTTTCATCACGTCCGAGTACTTGTAGGTCGGGTCAAGGCCGGCCTTGCGACCGAACACACCGAACATCGACGGGCCGACTTTGTTCTTGCCCGGCTCGACCGCGTGACAGGCCGCGCATTTGGCGAACACCTTTTTGCCGGCATCGGCGTCGCCGGCAGCGAGCACAGAGCCGGTTGCCATTGCAACCAAGGCGGTCGCAGTGAGCGTCGAGAGCATCACTTTCTTGATCATTTCTTTTTCCCCTCGGTCTGGCGCCGCGCTTTCGACCCGGCGCGCGGCCCGTTTGGCCTCTTCTCAAGAAGCCCTGGTTGGCGCATCAGGGGCTCGCGTTCCAGCCGGTCGTGCTGCGACACTGCCAGCTGCTCTGTCGGTCCCTTTCTGAGAGCAAGGATACGCCGCCAGCAGACCGACTGCCAGAGGCGTTTTACGCTTCGGTCGCAGTCGCAGGAGAATCGGAGGTGAATGGGTGCGCGAGATGGGTTCGAAAGCCAAATTTAACCCCCGATTGTTTTACTGACACCTTTGGTGAGAATATGGAAGTCAATCCAAACGGTCTCCATCCTCTTCCCAAGGCGCATCGAACCCACTAACGTTCATCGAACGGCGAGCAAGGATCAGCGGTGGCTGTGGCGGCGTCAGCATGGGGGGAAACGGAGACGGTGATGCAGCGGATTGAGCTCATCGGCCTGCCAGTCACCGTCTTTCCTAGCCTTGACGACTGCCTCGCGCACGTCCTGCCCTTGATCAGTTCCGGCGAGCGAGGGGTGTTCACAAGCTTCATCAACCCGCGCTCGTATTACCTCGCTCAGCACGATCCGGCCTATGGTGCGGCGCTCGCGAATCTCGATCTCGTGCTGCCGGACGGGATCGGCATCGTCTGGGCGCTGCGCCAGTTGACTGGGGTGCGGGCGGCGCGCGTGAGCTTCGATGCGACGTCGCTCTACCATCCGGTTTTCCGCCACCTGCAGAGCATCCGCTGCCCGGTCTTTATCATCGGCGGGCGGCCCGGCATCGCCGAGAAGGCAGCCGAGCGAATGAAGACGATCTATCCCAAACTGAACCTCGCGGGAGTCATGCACGGGTATCAGAGCCGTGCCCACTCGGTGCGGCTGATCAAGGCGTCCGGGGCGCGATTCGTGCTGTGCGGCATGGGGGCGCCGAATCAGGAAGCCATGCTGGTGGCGCTGAAGCACGCGGACTTCTCTGGCTGCGCTTTTTCGTGCGGCGGATTTCTCGACCAAGTAGTGGAAAAGAGAGAATATTACCCGCGATGGGTGGACCGCCTCGAGGTCCGATGTCTTTATCGCTTGATGCGTGAGCCGCGGCGGCTTTGTCGGCGCTACCTTTACGAGTATCAAACGTTTGTGCGGCAGTTCGTGCGAACGGCGCTGACGCGGGCACCAGGCAGTGCGGGCACTGATCAGACGCCGTAAGCGGGCTTGTCCGGGCGGCAGGAGGGGTACCCGCCGAATCTGCAGCGTCCGCCTGGACGTTCCGTAAGATGTCGACCGTCTGGCACCGGAGAACCAACAGTGATCAGAGACGCATTCCTTGCCGCACTCCGAGCAGCCGGGGGGCGCCGGCGCGCCGGTCCGACGCTTCTCACACGGATCGGCACTGAACTCGGCGCTGAAGATCCGCGCCGCTTCAATTACGCGCTGGCACTCTGGAGTGGACTGCTACTCGCTGCGTGCATTGTCGGCGGGCTCATCCTCGATCGCCTGCATCGGCTGCCGGCGCCGCCCTTGACGGCGACCAACTGCATTGACGAAAAGCTCAAGTTTCTTTTCGCGGCGGATCTCGAAGACGTTCGCTTGGTCGCCGTCGGTTCGTCGTCGACTTGGCGCAACCTCGCATTCGACGATCTCGCGCGCGCCGACCCCGAGAGTCGGCCGATCAACGCCGCGCCCTGCTACCTCTACATGAACCAGACCGCGTACTTCACCGGCTTCTTGCTCAACGACATGCCCAGAGTCGCGACGGTCGTTAGTCTTGTTACGCCGCGCGACTTCGAAGACTGCCGCAGCGAGGACACAATGTTTTTCGATGCCAGCACGGCGCGCGACTACGTTTTTGCAAAGAATGTCCCCTGGCATCTTTACGTGACCAACCTGCGGCCGACGGCATTCGCTCAGGACGTCATCCGCCTGCGCCGGATGCGCCTGGATTCGAGCCATCCCGCCACCCTCAAGATGGACACCTACGGCAGCAGCCCAATGCAGGTCGGAATCGGCTGGATGCCGGAACCGCGGTTTGACGACCGCTGCTTCGCCGCCCTCGCCGAGCTGGAGGCTACGGCTGCGGGGCACGGCGCGCGGCTCGTCGTTGCCACGGTGCCCACCATGCCGCGCTGGCGGCAGAGGTTCGATCCCGATGGCGCGATTGGCGCACGCTTCCGCCTGCGGCTGCGCACAGCGCTTCGCGAACCGACGAGCCTCCTCATCGATGGCGATGAGTTTGCGGTTACGGACGATGATTTCGCCGATCCGGTGCACCTCCTGCGCGATAACGTTGCAGAGTTTTCGCGCTTCATCACCGGCCGCATGGTCGATCCCCGGACAACCGCAGCCGGCCGGATCTGAAGGGGGGCGTCGGCCGGTCGCAACAGATGCTTTTCAACTCCTACATCTTCATCTTCGCGTTCTTGCCGGTCGCGCTTGCCGGCTATTTCGTCCTTGGCCGGATTGGCCTGGGCGGTGCGACCAAGCTTTGGCTCCTTGCCGCCTCGTGTTTTTTTTATGGCTGGTGGAGTGTACCGTTCCTCGGCCTTCTGCTTGCCAGCATCGCTTTCAACTACGGATGCGGCCAGGCGATCCGCCACTTGGCGCACGCCGAACGGGGCCCCGTGGGTGTTGTGCTCGGGTTAGCGATCGCTGCCAACCTGAGCGTGCTCGCCTGGTTCAAGTACGCGAACTTCATTGCCGACAATGTTCGTGCCGTCAGCGGCGTCGATATTGCTGTTGAGGCCGTCGTGCTGCCGCTGGCGATCTCATTCTATACGTTCCAGCAGATCGCTTATTTGGTCGATTGTTCGCGGCGGCGGGTAGCCGAGCACGGTGTCGTTGATTATGCGTTGTTCGTCACCTTCTTTCCGCAACTGATCGCCGGGCCGATCGTCCATCACAGCGAAATAATGCCGCAGTTTCATCGCTCGCGGCATCGTTTCCGCCACGAGGACTTCGCCGCCGGCATGACGTTCTTTGTCATCGGCCTGATCAAGAAGGTCGTGCTCGCCGATTCGGTGAGTGCACTCGTCGACCCGGTGTTCAGGAGCGGCGACGGTGCTTCGTATGGTTTCCTTGAGGCCTGGATCGCCGTCCTTGCCGCAAGCGTGCGGATTTATTTCGACTTTTCCGGCTATTCGGACATGGCGGTGGGGCTCGCGCGGATGCTTGGCATCCGGCTGCCCTACAATTTCAATTCGCCCTACCAGGCGACCTCGATCATCGATTTCTGGCGTCGCTGGCACATCACGCTGTCGCGTTTCCTGCGCGACTACGTCTACATCGCGCTCGGCGGCAATCGGCGCGGGCCCGGCCGGCGGTATCTCAACCTGATGGCAACCATGCTGTTGGGCGGGCTGTGGCACGGCGCCGGCTGGACATTCGTCGTCTGGGGCGGCCTGCACGGCCTTTATCTGCTCGTCAATCACGCCTGGCAGGCGCTGCAACGCCGTTTTGAAGGGACGGCGTGGGCCGTGCGGGTGCCGCGGCCGGCGGGCCAAGTGTTGACCTTGGCGGCGGTGCTGATCGCGTGGGTGTTTTTCCACGCCGCAAGCTTCGGGCAGGCGCTCGCGGTGTTGGGGGCCATGGCCGGGCTGGACGGCAGCGCGCCACTGCTGCACGGCTGGGTGTTCGCGGAGCTCGCCCGCGGCGGCCGTGCCGCGGTCGATATGCAGGCGCGGCTGCTCGTCCTTCTGCTCGGCATCGCCATTGTCCTGTTCGCGCCCAACGCGCAAACGATGATCGATGGGCGAGTGACACTCCGCACCGCCAGCCGGCCGGCGGCTTGGCTCGCCTGGCGCCCCTCGGCCGCATGGGCAGGGGTGATGGTGCTCACCTTTCTGTTCACCCTGACCCTGATGTCAAACGTCAAGGCTTTCATCTATTTCCAGTTCTAACAGGGGTTGCTGAAGCTGAAGCGGCCAGGCCGGAACCAAACTTCACGGCCCCATTGATATCTTGGCAAGATCATGCGGGTCTCTGGCGGCGATGCCGGCCGCATTGCCAAGCCGCAACAGCGCCGCCACTGAAGCGATGCCAAGCGGCAACGCCATTGGGCCAGAGCGCGGCGTCACTCATCGCGCGCACCAATCTCAACGCGCTCATTTGCCATGTTTTCGAGCTCTCAGATCGAGTATATTCATCAGGTGTATACAAGGGAGGTACAGGACGGAGGGCCCGTCTATGCTCTTTGCACGTTTGCTTCACCGGCTTGTTCGCCGCGGTAGTCTTGTTGTCGTTGATGCGCGCAACCACAGGCATAGCTTTGGCGACAATACTGCACCCGCGGTTATCGTGCGGCTGCACGACCGCCGCCTGCATTGGCAGCTGTTTCTCAATCCCGGCCTCACTCTCGGCGAAGCCTACACCGAGGGAAGACTGTCAATCGATGGCGGCGACATCTATAGGTTCCTCGAACTTATCGGGCGCAACCTGCAGGACATAGGGTCGGGGTGGGGTCATTCATCGCTGCCCGGTTCCGCCGGTCTTGTCAGCCGTCTCGGCTTTCCGCTGCGCCGTTTCCTGCAGGCAAACGGGCGCCATCGTGCGCGCAGGCATGCTGCCCATCATTACGAGCTGAATGAGCGGCTCTATGATTTGTTCCTTGATCGGGACCGCACCTATTCGTGCGGCTACTTCCTGAGCGTGGACGATTCCCTGGAACTGGCGCAGCAACAAAAAAACCGCCACCTCGCCGCCAAACTCCGGCTGCGACCCGGCTTGCGCGTGCTCGACATTGGCTGCGGCTGGGGCGGGCTGGCGCTCTTCCTGGCACAGGCCGTTGATCTCAGCGTGACCGGCGTCAATGTGGCGTCGGAGCAGGTCGTTGCGGCGCGCGAGCGCGCCGCAGCACGTGGCCTTGCCGCTCGAGCCCGATTCGAGGTGCGCGATTATCGCGACATCGAAGGCATCTACGATCGCATTGTCTCGGTCGGCTTCCTTGAGCACGTCGGCGTGCCGCACCTTGAGACCTTCTTTGCCAAGGTTTCGCGGTCGCTGGCCGAGGACGGCGTGGCCGTGATCCATTTCATCGGCCGTGCCGACGGCCCCGGCACCACCAACGCGTGGCTGCGCAAGTACATCTTTCCCGGCGGCTACTGCCCGGCGCTGTCGGAGGTGGTGCCGGCGATCGAGCGCCAGCGGCTGTGGATGACCGACATCGAGTGCTGGCGGCTGCACTATGCCTGGACATTACGCCACTGGCGGGAGCGCTTCCGCGCCCACTGGGCGCGGGCGCAGGCGCTGACCGACGAAAGCTTCTGCCGGATGTGGGAATACTATTTGGCCGTGTGCGAGATGGCGTTTCGCTACACACCGCTCGCCGTATACCAGATCCAGCTCACGAAACGCGTCGACGCGCTGCCGTACACGCGGGACTACATCGTAGCGCCGGGGGCGATGCGGCCGGTCACGCGGTCGGCGACGGGTCCATCCTCGGCGGCCGCAAGGGATGGATCACGGCGCGCAGCCGACCCAGTTGTATGAGCGGTCGCGGTCGCCCGCGTGCCGCGATGCGGCCGTAGGGACCGGGTCGGAGGTGGCCATCGGCGAGGCGCGCCTGGATTTTCCCGGACATGCTCGGGGCAACGTTAGGGGGTGTCTGCCGGCGGTGTCAGCGCCGACTGCGGTTCCGCGAGCCAAGCGATGAACAGCGTAAAGCTCAGTGCCAGAACGACCGAGCCGACGAACAGACCGATAATCCCTTCGGCCAGGAAGCCGCCAATCGCACCGACGAAGATCACGATCATCGGCACCTTGGTGCCGCGCCCGAGCAGCATCGGTTTCAAGACGTTGTCGATCAGGACGACGAAGATGTTCCAGATCAGGAACAAGACCGCGGTTGTGGTTTCCGCCTCCGTGAAGACATAGATCGTCGCGCCGAGCAGGATCAGGCCGGGACCGATTTGGACTACGGCCAGAAGCAGGCAGATGAGCGCGAGAAGGCCGGCGCCCGGAAGGCCGACGGCAAGAAAGCCGAGACCCGCCAACAAGGATTGGATGAGGGCAACGCCCAAAATGCCGCGGGTGACGCTGCGAACGGTTGCTTGGGCGAGCTCGGCATACTCCGCGCCCCGCTCCCCGGCCAGCCGCGTCGCGATCGCCCGTGCCGCCTCGCCGCCCCCGGCGGCGTTGGCGAGCAGCACGCCGGCAATAATGATGGCGAGCACGAACTGCAAGATGCCGAGGCCCAAGCCCGCAACCGTCGACAGCATCCAGCTGCCGAAGGCGGTAATTTGCGGCTTGATCTCTGCCAGGGCGGCGGCGATGTTGACCGACGCCAGCCGCCAGAAGCGTTCGAGCGGGCGACCGATGATCGGCCAGTCTCCGATCCCTTCCGGTGGCGCCGGGATCGACACCGTGCCATCGGTAAGGCTCGTGACCAGCGTACGCGCGCTCTCGGCCAGGGTGCCGGCGAGCAGGACGGTCGGGCCGATCAATACCACCAGCATGAGAAGCGTGAACAGTGCCGCTGCCAACCCGCGGCGGAGGGAAAGCGCCCTTTCCAGCCAGCAGTAGGCGGGATAGACGGCAATGCCGATGACCATCCCCCACACCACCGGCACAATGAACGGCTTCACGATCTCGAAGCACCAGGCGACCAGCAATACGACCAGGCCGATCCGTATCGCCGCTTCCAGCGCGCGGCGCACAAAAATCCTATCCTTCAGTGACTCCGCGGTGTTCACCACGCTGTGCCTCCCTCTTCGGATCCACGGGTTTTCCGAGCCATGCGAGGCTATCAGGGCAACGACTTTCTGCGCAAACGCCGTTTGCCGCGAGTTCCGTGAAGCAGCGCGCTGGCAAAGTCGGCTCAGGTCTCCGGAAATTGCTTATCCGGTTGAGCCCAGCGTGGTCCCCCGGCCTTATTCCCTTGTGGCGAGCCGTGCGTGTTCATGATAGAACGCATCATGAACATACGCTGTGGAGGGTGCGCTCATGACCGATTATC
>JBATPX010000167.1:0-10912 GCA_049291695.1 Defluviicoccus sp. | reverse complement strand
GCTTTGCCGTCCTCACTCTGGCTGAATTCATCCGCAGTCACGGGCAGTCCTCCGACATTCGAGCGTTGAGCGCGGTGACCAGGCCGGCCTCCGCGGCCGGCAGCAGCTCGGCGAGGGCGTGAACGTCATGGCCGAGCGCGGCGCCAAGCACGAGCGCGGCGCTCATGTCGATGCCGATGACGATGCCCGCCTGTGGTGCGAGGCGCAGCTGGCCGGAGCAGCGGGTGATCACGTCCCAGGCCTGCCAGCCGGCGTCGGTGATCGGCTCATGCTCGATGTACGGGCAGAGGCGGCCGGAAGATCCGGGCATTCCTTGGGCGCACGGCCCGTTTAGCGTGGCGCAGTTGCCGCAGTATCCGGGCCCGCCGCCGAAGTGCCATTCGGCGCGGGCCTTCAGGCGTTTTTTTCGGCGTCCAGCAGCAGCGCGGGCCCGAGGTAGAGCCGCTCGAACGCGTCCGCCATCGGCCAGAGATCGAGCAGCGCGTCGATGCCCTCGGGCGTGAGCGGCGCCGGCTCGCCATCGCCGTCGCCGACGCCCTGCCAATCCTGGATGCCGAGCCGGCCGAGCGCTTTCACCAGCGCCGCCGTCCGCTCGCCGGCCAACTCTGTTTCGTTTTGCGAAGGCGTGATCGAACCGTGCGCTTCGACACGCGCCGCCATCATCAGCGCCGTCGTGCACGGCCGGACGTGCACGCGCACGCCATGGCCGAGGTCAAGCCAATGCGGCTCGCGCTTGAGATCGAGACGGATCATCAATAATCCTCGATAGGCTTGGGTGGTTTGTGGGTTCAGATCGTCGGCGATGCCCGAGCGCTCGCCGTCACCGGTGCCCGAAGAGAGTGGTCACCGGGTGAGAAGGCTGCTTAAATGTCATTAGGCGGTAAGGGAGCGTCGGACGCGAAATCCCATTCGCGACGTTTCCGGCCTTGGTCGTGCTGGCGTCTGCAGTAGTACACATCGCGCCCGGTAGCCCGCATGGAGCAAAGCGAAATGCGGGATCTTTCTCGGCGACGTGTTACGCCGGATTGCGCTACGCTTCATCCGGGCTACGGCTTGCTCAGTGGGCAGGCGACGACCAGCTGTCGGAGACTACCACTCGGACTGGACCGCCACCGCCAAACGCTGCAGCAACATCATCGGCGAGGGCAGTCAGCCCGCCGCCAGACCTTACCAGCGCGATGCCGCCAGCACCGCCGCGGCCCCTACCGCCGCCACCGTCAGCAGAAACAACGCCCGGGTCACGAACTCCGTTCGCGACGCCGCTGCGTTGCGGTGCCCCACCCGCAGCCGCTCCGCCACCAGCACCGACAGGATGCTCATCAGGCACAGTCCGAAAAACACATAGAACACATATTCCACCGCCATCGTGTAACCCACCGCGCCCAGCTGCGAATTGACCGACGACAGCAGCACCGCGCCGGACAACGCGCCGGTGACGGCCACGGTGATCTTTTCCTTTACCAAATTGTGGGGAAAATGCAGCGCTGCCAGCATGATCAGCGTCATGATGAACAGCGGCAGCAGCGTCTTGGCCAGCGTTGCCAGCAGCTTGCGCTGTATTTCGATTTCGACCCGATAGCCAGACAGTTCGCGCGACCGCTCCACTCCCACCAGCCGCGGATCGCCCAGTGCTGAGGCCGTTACCAGCGCGTCACGCAGCTGCTCGGACCAAAGGGAATCCCATTGCGTGAGGTTGCGAAACGTCTCTGGCGCAACGGTGCTGCCGGCGCCGGCCTGCGTCAGCATCGACCGCCGGTCTTTCACATAGACAATCCGATCTGACGCCGACCGCGCATTGAACAGTCGGACCTTCAGCGTCTGCCGGTCGTAGGGATAATGATGCAGGTCAAAATCATTCTTGAAGTCGCCGCGCACGCGCCACAGCCGATACACCGTGCCGTCATCCAGGTTGCCTTGTGCGGAAAGGCGCCGCGCGTCGAAGTTGCCGCGCACAAGATCGGGAAAATCAAGATCGGTCGCGTCGGCCGCGTCCAGGCCGGCTTCCTGGGCGAAGCGTAGCCATACATAGAAATCCGCCGTGAAACTCGCCGAAGCAATGTCCACGCGCGGGATTTCGTTGACGAACACTCCTGTATACACAACGCGCTGACGCTTTACATACAGGTCGTCGCCAACCGGCAGCACCGCGCCCGTGGCGATCTCGGCCTGGGTGGGCGCCGAGGCTTGCACCAGCTGCAACGGGGCCGACTCGAACAGCGTGGTGTGAAACCGTCCGATCCGCGCCACCTGCTGCCGGCCGCGCTGCGGAGTGAACCACAAGGGCCCGGTCAGGCTGGACACCGCGTGCGCTTGGCTGTCCAATGACATCAGATAGCGGCGCACCGCCTCACGCCGCCGCCGCACATCACCGCCCGCCGCCTCGCGCACCGCTGCGCGCATGGCGGTGATCGCAAGCCGGCTCGAATCGTAGCCCGCGATGGCTTCCCAGCCAGGGTCCTCGCCAAACCGGGTGCGATATCGCGCCGCGAAAGCAAGCGTCTCGGCACTGGCGCTGTCCAGGATCGCCGGGGCCGCCGCATACAGCCCGTCGGTGAAGTATCCCGGCGACACCGCCGATTCAGGCTCCTTGGAGAATTCGGCGGCGAAGGCATCGCTGGCCATGGCGGTCGCCCCAGCACCACCCCACGCCCGCCGCTGCGCCTGAACGCCGTCAGAACTGGGACCGCATTGAAGTCGATCATGCCGAGCACGACAGCCGGAGCCTCCGGGTCGGCGGCCGCCTCACGGCCAGCCTCCTGGCCTTCGGCGGCGTTGCTGATCAGGCGCTGGGTGACCGTGATGCCGGCCTGGGCCGCGGCTCTAGTGAATCCCGCGGCGAACGTCCGGCCGTAGCCATCGTCTGAGAAAATCAGGCGGGCTTTGCCGCCGTCAAGCACCAAATGAAGATATTGTGCCAAGCTGGCGCCCATTTCACCGGTGCTGAACACCGGGCGGAAGGTCGTGGCCGCCCGGGTCACGAGATCGCTCTGCGCCGTGGCGGCGATCGAAACCAGACCGGCGTCGGCATAATCCGGTCCGGAAGCGATGGACATCACACTGATTACCGGTCCGACCACCACCAACGCACCGGAGGCGATCGCCTCCCGCGCCGCCGCGTGTGCGCCCTCTTCGGTGCTGTGGTCGTCTATGGGCAGCATCTCGACCGGCTGGCCGGTGCCGTCAGCGTTCGCCTCGTCCATGGCCATGCGCGCGCCGTTCAGGGCCGGCTTTCCGGCCGTATTGCCGAACCCGGTCAGCGAAACCGCCACCGCCAGCTTCAACGTGTCAGCCGCCGTGGACGCGGCGGGCAGAATCAGAGCCGCGCTGAGGCACAGAAGCCATATCAGTCGCGTGGCAACCGGTGGCCCCGGGGGAAGCCGGCGCGGTCGTGGTAGCAGCATCGGTCGCTCCATCGTCCGAGGATAAACCGCGTAAGACGCCTACATGACGGACCGGTCCTGTCACGTGAAGTGCCCGTGACACTTTTCCGGCCGGTACACAGCCTCGATCGCATCCCCGGTCAAAATCCGCCAGCCCTCAGCACTGTTCAAGCGCACTGGGTTATTTGCGCCTATGTGCAGTCAGTTCCATCGCACGTACGGCTTGAATGGGCGCAAATCAACCATCGACGGCGTGAGCGCGCATAGGGCGGAATAGCCTTCGGCGTATTCCGCCGCATGCTGGCGACGAGCGGCACGTCTGGCTAGCGAGCGCTGGGGCTGATCCCATCCGGCGGATTACGCAAGCTAATCCGCCGGATGGGTTCTATCCTAATATGATTCCCTCGCTGTCACCCGAGCATACTTGCCTTTGGCCGATTTGTCCCACGTTACTGACATCTACCGCGTCCGCTTTCCATCTCCTTCGCTGGTCGCTCCTGGCGAGTTGCGCCAACTTGAGACGTAGCATGAACCGGCGCGCAGATCACGCGTAGCTGGCGACGTCATTGAGCAGCCCGCCGCGCAGCATTGTCCCGCTCCCTTCGTCGTACGCCGCGCGCCAGTCGAAGCTGGCCTCGACGCCGCCGGGGCCGGAGACGGCGTACTTCGGTTTCGGCAGGAACACGCGGAACAGCTCGAAGGTGAGCTGCCAGCCCTCGGCCATCGAGAAACCGTAGGTCAAAGAGACAGGCTCGCCGTTGGCCGCCTCAGTGACGAGTGTCGCACCATCGAAGCGCACCGTCATCGCACCCTGACACGAGGCGAACGTCGGCTCCGCGGCCTCGATCTTCCCATCGTCGCGAATGACGCGGACCCGCTCCAGGTTGTTGGAGAAGGTGAGGTTGCCGGAGGTGACGTTGGCGAGCGGCGCGCCGCCGCGGGTGATGAAGCCGCGGCCCTGGCTGAACCGCTTCAACGCAAACGCATCGGGGGTGGCGTGGAGAGTAACGGCCGCCTTCTCCTCGCCCTGCGCTACCAGCTGCACCGTGCCGTTGGCCGGTCCCTCCTGGCCCATCTCAAACGCGAGGCTCTCCATCACGGTGCCGAGATGGCGGAAGAACACCGGGGTGGTGAGCTTCGGATGGCCGATCTCGAAGGTGAAGCTCGGGATTTCATCGCCGCCCGACAGCCACTCGTGCTGGTAGCCGCCGCCGGTCAGCGTTGCCGCCGACACCGTGCCGCCCGAGTTGGCCGAGGCCGCCAGCGTGAATGTGTTACCCGTAGTGCCGGCGGTGTCGAACTGGGTCTCCAGCCGATCCAGCGTCGTGTTCGCGGTGTGGGTGCACTTCGAGACCTGCGCATCGGCCGAGCCGTTGAGATCGGCTGCCAGCGCCGTCAACGTCGCATCGAGACTGACACCGATTTGCGTCTGGTTGCCGGACGGCGTCCCCGTGACGAACGTCCAGGTGACACCGTTCAAGGTGATCGTGCTGTTCGCCGCGGGTTGGCCGGCGAACGCGATGTGCCCCGCGGCTTTCGTCTGTGTGGTGGCCGGATCGCCGAACAGGCCGGTCAGCCAGAAGCCCGAGCCGCGCAGATCGAGCGGGATCTCGACTTTGCCCTCGTCGGTGATCAGACCGCGGTAGGGATCCTTGGCGTTGCGGCCGCGGCCCAAGAGCGGATCGTCGCCGAGCGGCTGTTCGCTCGACAGATCCGTCGACTTGAAGTCGAGCGAGCGGTAGCCGCTCAAGGGCGCGACGCCGTAGCTGGTCTCGCGACACACTTTCAGCGTCGCGTCAGCGCCATAGGCGCGGACTTTCATGGTCGGTTCTCCGGTGGTGGGAAGGTCAGGCGGCCAGCGGATCGCTGACCAGGTACTCAATCGTGACGGTAATGCGGGCGGTCAGCATCGGTGCCGCGCCTTCGATGGCGAGAACGGAAGTCTCCGGCGCGCTCCAGGTGAGGTTTTCGGCGAGGCCGCTGAGGCTGCGGTCGCCGGCCAGCGCGATGCCGATTTCGGTAAGCAGGGCGTCGAGCGTTGCCTCTCCGCCGCCACCGGCCGGCTGCGTCACGAACGCCTCGATGTCGGCGCGGTGACTGTAGAACTCGGTGCGCGGGTTGAGCGTCACGTCCGGCTCGCCCGGATCGCCATCGCGCACGATGATGAGCCCGCCCACCGGCACCGCCTGAGGCAACGCCTCGTTGCGCCTGACTGTCGCGCCGGGCACGCTGCGCAGTTGGCCGAACAGCGCCGAGAGAACCTGCTCAAGCTTCGAGGTCATCGCGATCGCTCTCGCCAATTGCGCAACACGAGTTGCGGCAGCGCCCGGATCCACTTGTGCGCCGCGCCGTCGACATCCAGGCGCTTTCGCGACGTGACCTGCGGCACAAGAATGAACACGGGCACGGTGGTGCGGCCCGAGAGCCGGGTGAATGCGGCACCCTGGCGCCGGCCGATGTTCGGCGCGGCACGGCCGTGCTTCGTCAGTCTGGCGTTGTCCGCTACCAGCAAACTTGGCTGCCCCTACGGTACACCAACCGGAGCGGCGTGCCGTGTAAGATTCCGTGAGTATTCGGTCGGTTCAGACCGTCTCGATGGGCCGTTAGCTCAGTTGGTTAGAGCAGAGGACGCATAATCCTTTGGTCGCTGGTTCGAGCCCAGCACGGCCCACTTCTCCCAAGCATCGACAACGCGGCCGCAGAACATGCAGCCAGCGCATCCTGATTTTACGGGTTGGAATCGACGGCCGTCAGAACAGGCGCGTTGTTCTGCAGTTCCTTGATCGTGATCTGCTCGACAGGATAGGACGTCCCGGCGGCGTCGGTGAAACGGCGGTAGACGCGGCGCGTGACAGATTTGCCGGAAGGATCGAACGCGATATCCCGAAGGATCGGAAACACGTAGCCCCCGATCGGAAACTCGTCCGACCAAGGTCCCGGCACAGTCTCCACATGATTTTTATCCACGAAGCTTAGACTGTACGCAACGCTTCCGCCCGCCGGCCAGTTGTACGGGTGGGAACGCGTGTAGCCGGCCAGCTTGTCGTAGTCCAGCGCCCAGGCGAAAACTCCCGGCCTGGTCAGTGGCGGCGCCCAGTATCCGACCCCCATCTTGAGCTGCAGGCGACGCCCGACATTGCGCAGGTCCAGCGTCCATGGTCCGGTGCCTGCACCGTCAGGGGCCCGCGGATTGTCCAGGTCGACCAGCGACTGGACCATCTTGACACCACCATACCCGGGTGACACGGAGACCTGGTCGCCAATGGTGTAGATTTCAAAACAGGTAGTCTTACTTCGTCGCAGTTGCCCATCGCTATTGCGAAACAGCTCCAGCGGCACGATCAGGCCATTTTCCTCGCTGATGGTCAGCACGGCCTCCGACTGATCGGCAGCCTGGTGCGACACAGTCACAGTGATCGTGACCTGGGTCAGCTTGAGCCATGGGTCCAACCGCCGGACCACCAGATCGGTCCACGCGGGCGGGCAGTAGATGTAGATGTGCTGGCTGGTGGCCGTCGTTTCCGGGATCACCTGGGTCAACAGATCGGTGAAGGTGGCGCTGTCGGCATCCGGGGTCGACGATTGCGTTTTCTCGGAATAGCTGGCACTCCAGGTGCGCACGGGATTCCGCCCCTGCGTACCCATCGGCGCAGGGCCGAAGCTGCGGACGCAGAACAGCTCGCCCTTGCTCCGGAGGACGCCCTCACCCCAGTATTCGACCTGCACCGCACAGTAGCGGTTTATGCCAGCGTTGTTGACCGGCGTCCCCTTGATCGCGCTGATCACGAGTGATTCAATTCGATGATTTTCGTAGCCCGCGTCCAGCAAGCCGCGCTCGAACAGGTTCAGAACCACCTTGTTCTCGCCGGAATCGTTGATGCTGGCCAGTTCGTCCTGACTGAGGTCGTACTGATAGGTCGAGACCTTCGGTGCATTCAGTTGCTGTTGTACCTGCGTCAACAAGCTCGTGACAACGTTGTTGGAGATTCCTGACAACGCCGCTTGGTACGGGGAGTAGTCCGTGACGCTGCCCGGATCGGTGCCCTTAGCCACGGCGTTGTCGATACTGGTGACCAGCGCGGCGACGCGCAGATCGGCGCCAGGCAACGGGGCCAGCAGTTGATATTCATAGGCCTTGAGCATGAAGTACTGGAAGGACCGCAGCGTTCGCAACGCATCCTGTCCCATGCCCCGAATCGCGACCAGACAGCTGTGGTCGAGAGCGGTTGTGGCGCCGAGCTCTCGCCACAAATCGGCCTCGGCCTGGTAGCCGGATTCGATCGTGCCGGTCAGGTCGTTGATAGATTGGACGATCTCATTCACTCGGTCGAGCAATGCACTCTTGGCTTCGTTCAACGCGTTCAGCGATGCCGCCAACTGCTGGTACGCGGGATCGGCGGCTTCCAGCTGGCTCAACATTGCCGTGATGTCGTCAGCCGGCGCCATCAGACCGCCCAGCTCGGTAGTCACGGTGCCCGCAAAACTGCCCAGGCCATCCGACAGCTTGTGCAGATTGGCCGCTTTCGCGGCGCGCGCCTCCCGCTTGATCTCATCCGGGGTCTTCTGCGGTTGAGGTGGCGCCGTTGGGTCGTCGTCAGGCTTGGCCAGCTCGCTGTCCAACGCGCTCGCGTGCTTCGATAGTCCGTAACTGGCAACGCCCGACAGCTGCGTCATCAGGTCCTGGCCGACGTTGGCGGCGGTCAGGTTCTTCGAGGTCAGGTAATTGGTGACCACGTCGAGACCACCTCCGACCATGCCGAGCTCGGGTTGACCGACTGGAACCAGCGAACAGACCGCGGACGCCATCTTGAGCAGGTGCGCCCCGACCACATCGAACTTGGCTTGACTGTGGAGCTTGACTTCGATTGCACTCATCTGCTTCTGGACAGCGGCGATCTGGGGTGCGAGCGCGGCAATCTGCGCATCCAGAGAACCCGCATCCTTGGACAGCTGGCTGAGCTGCTGCCTCGCGGCATCGCGGTCGGACTGCAGCGTGGATATTCCTGCGGTGCAACTAGCCTTCTTGTTGGCGACCTGTGTCGCGTACTTGTCGAACCATCGGGCAAGGTACAGCGCAGGCAACGCGCGGTCGACCTGCTGTTTATACGCGGTCAAGCTGGTGGCCAACGACAGGGTCGGGGTCCAGCCCGCAGGATTGCCGAACGCGTCCACGCGCTGGACGAGGCGAAGCATGAGTGCCGCGAATCGCTTGTGCCCGGCGCCGAAGGCGATGTCATCCGCGGTTGCAGCCGACGTCCCGGCCGTGGAAGATGCCGCACGCCAGGCATCCAGCGCCTGCATGACCGCAGCCAGATATCGCGAGGCGCCCGCGAAATCGCCGGCGGCATGCATATCCCCGATGAAGTGGCGATAGATATGCATGTGCAGAGGATGCAACCACCCCGAGGCGGGTGAAGGGCTGACCTGCACGATGCTTCCATTCTGTCCGCTCGCAGCGGTTGGGCCGGCCGCATCCGGAATGTCGGGGATAGCCTGTAGCGTCGATGTCAGCGTGACGGAGCTCGCGCCGTTAGTATCGATATGGACGCTGTACGTGCTTCCTGCGCCTGACTTCGTGCCCTGGTACGTGACATAGCCCCCGAGCGCCCCGGGGATTCTCCCTGGGGGACCTCCCGACCCAGCTATGCTCAGGAACCACGCCGGGTCGACAACAATGGGTTTGATACAGAACAGCTTGCCGCCATCCCCGCCCTTGCCCGGCGTTCCGGCCTTGCCCAGGGACGGTTTGGCCGGGCCTGGTACGGTAACCCCGGTCGGGGTCCAGGCTCCCTTGCGTGTACCCCAGATCGTCCTGGCGCCTATGTCGGTCGAATAGTCCTGGGCGATGTCGATCCCGACGATGTCCTGCTTTGACGAAAGCTGACTGGATGCGCTTTGGTCGACATTGGCCAGCGTGCTGCCCGAACAGAATCCCGATGACATCGTGTCGGAAGTCGTCCATGCCGCAACGACCGGGCCCGGTGTTGCCGGAACAGCGTTGCCGGCGCCCTGACCCGCAGCGCCGCCCAGGTTGAAGATCAGGCCGGCATGATTGGAAAAGCTGCCGACATAAAGATGGATGTCTCCGCCGTTCTGACCGGCGACACCCGAGTGACCATCGACGTCGCCGGTCAGTCCAGTCGCCGACGGCGCGGCTGGCAACGCTGTGCCAGTGGTATCTATGCCGCAACCCTGGGACGCATAAAGCTCGCGTGCGAATATCCGGACCTCGGTACCGGGCAGGTGGAGCATCATCTGCAACTCCACCCGATCTGCCACCAGTGTCAGTTTCGTCAAAGGCCGATGGTCGAGCAGGTTGCCGATGTTCGACCCTTGACTGATGACCAGGGAGACGCCGGACACCACCCCTTCTTCCGCCGGCGCGGTGCCGGTGAAGGTGAAGAGGCGATATTGGTCGTCGTCGGGTTTTACGTTGCCGATTCCGGCAGTGGCGACATATTGCAGCGGGACGGTCGGCGGCGCCGGATTGGTTCGGATCGCGGTCATCGTTCTCTTCGCCTTTGCGCTGGACACACGACGGGATTGGCGGGTGAACCCGGCTGCGGTGGTGGGTCGGACCGTTCAGCTCAGAATACGCCGCCCAGCTCCTACCATTCGACCCTGATCGTACGGGTACCGGTATTGATCACCTGCCAGGGAGTGCCCTTGGCGGGGATTGGTGTCATCGGGATAACAACTGGATGTAACTGACTGTTCGTGTTGTCCAGCGTGAAAGTTTGAGTGTGCTGAAGCGCGGCGTTGGGCGTCGTCGCCGTTTTCACCTCAAACGTGGTGTTGGGAAGATTGGCAGGGTTAGTGCCAATCGGCGGCGGTGGGTTGTACACCAGCACTTGGGCGGCGCCGGCTGGAATGTTCCAGGGGACACTCCCCGGATGGTTTATCGGTGCTGGGATATCGTGAGATGGCATGCGCTTCTCCTTACAAAGTATCGATACGAGGCTATCGAAATGGCAGTGCTAGCGCGACAATTAAGGCAAACGTGTAGTCACCACGTTATCAACAAAATTCTCCCTCGGCCACGGTCCTGTCGAGCAACACCAGTAGCCTTGGATTCTAGGACAATGCGCGCGGATATGTCGATCCGTGATGACCGCATCGCCCGCACTGCCATCCGCATGGTGATGCTTGCGATACGGATAGTCAACAAAGACGAAAATCCCCGAATGCCGCGGAATCGCAACCACGCTGGTCTGCCACGATACTGCCAGCGTCGGTCGCGACGCCCGGACCGATGCGCATCTGCGTGCGCTCGGCGATCGGGATCTCGCAGCTCTCGCAAGAGTAGGCCGCGCTCTCCGGCTTGCCTTTCTGCCAGCGCAAGCGTTCGAACTTGAGCCATTGGCGGTGCCCGCAGTGTGGACACGGCACGAAGTAGCGCCGCTGATCCGAGGCCTCGTACTCCCGCTCGATCCGCGAGAGGCCCTTGATCGTCGGCGTCGAGGCAAGAAACACCTTCCGCCGCCACGAGAACGTCCGCGTGCGGGCTTCCGCCAAGGCGACCGGATCGCCCT
>JBATPX010000166.1:0-11752 GCA_049291695.1 Defluviicoccus sp. | reverse complement strand
GAAAGCGCTTCTGGAAGTCACGAAGCGAGCGGGGATAATCGGCCATGAGCGCACCCTCTACAGCGTATGTTCGTGATACGTTCTATCATGCACACGCACGGCTCGCCACAAGGGATTGCGGTGGGGGACCACGCTGGGCTCAACCGGATAAGCAATAAAGATAATCCGCCCTACGCGCTTGTGTCACCGGAACTTGCAAACCGACACTCCGCAGGGAAGCGCTCATACGGGGCGATCATCTTTATAAACCCGCCTGGAGGCCTTCTCTATAAGCGCTTTACTTGGCTTCTTAGAGCCGGTTTCGTGCCTCGCTAGAGCAACGCCTACTAGGTCTATCATCGTTTTCTTGTCCTCCCTGGTATGGATGCCGTGCTTCAACCGCCGCAACAGAGCTCCGAAAACTACAAGCAGATATATAGAGTTTTTGGGCTGCGACAATATGTAGTTCTCCACCTCTTGACGCCAGTTAGTTGATCGACTCGCAATAACTAACAAAACGCACAATAACTTGCACAGCTCATTCTCTCCACGCCCGGCCACACTTGCCGCTAACAGAGGGGAAATCCTCCTAGAACTAATGTCCTTTTCATAGGCCATAAACACGCTTTCTGGCAGACCAGACAAAATACCAAACAGCTTTTCCTCTTCGCTAAACGACTCATTTTTTCCTCCCCCTCGTACTTTAAAATGAAGCGTATTCCTTCAAAATCAACGCGCTCGTGTCTCGATAGGATCGGGGCGATCATAACTCCTACCTGCACCAGTCTCATCCAGACCTCCACAACCTTGGCAAATAACTCAGTTTTAGCCCCCGCCTCTGCATGGTCGCTATTGCGCAAAGCGGTAGACGCAGCAACGCAAACCCTCATGCACTCGCCGAGTGACGAGTCGCTGATGAACGAACTCAATTCCTGACAATAGGGCTTAGACCAATCAACCTCCCTATCGGCAATTCGATCCTTTATCGCCATCGGAAGTCCCGATCCTGCGGCTTCCTCAGCAATCTCCTTACGAACGGCCTCCAGCGAATCATGGCCAGGCCTCCATATCATGTCACGGTACGGATCAAACAATATACTAATCTCAAAACGGTCCGTAAACGCTGCCAAAAGACACTCAAGATCATTTTTGAGATGAACTAAAAGATCAACCCGGCGCCGGTCTATACCTGAGTAGAATTCGATAACCTCCGGAAATTTCGCATAGTTACGCCCGTCTAAAATATACTTAGCAAACTCCGGACTGTGATACATTCTATGCGCAGCAAAAAAGTAAATCCAAGACAAAAATCTAAAACAATACATATCACCTCGTTTTATTATAAGACTCTCCTCAAAAAGAAACAAAAAAAAGCAGGTCTACCTCAATGCTCAACATTCTATCTCGGCAGTAGTCTCCGACCTGCGCGAAAAACTCGTTCTTCGAAAAGATAATGTTCGTTCTCTTAATAAGAAACTCGCAAAAAAAGCCTAGCGCATACAAGCTGTCCTTGAGGTCGGGCTTGGTGCCATACCTAGGTAGCTGCGCGAAGTCTGTAAACAAGAGGAACAGAAACTGCTCACACATCTCCGTGCGATTGACCGGCGAGATATCAACCGCGCTATCCGCAATGCGAAAAAGCGTAATAATGTTAAGAGGCGTTCTATGAAGATTTAGTCTCTCTAGATTTTCTACAGACCGAAGAACGAGGTCATTTGTATCAGTCCGAGAACCAGATACGTCGACATACTGTTCTGCAAGAGTCCTAACCTGTGCTCTTGTCAAAGACCACAAGTGCAGAATCCTAAACTCCGATAGTTCTGCGCCCCACGTTTCCAGGAACGCTGGCTTAGAGACATCTAATTTGCATAAAAGAATCACCTTACAATCAGGAAACGCGCTCCTTATGCTTTTTATTTTTCGCATGTTTAACGGATTATCATAATCGAAATCATCAAGAACTAACATGCGGACTTTTGCGTCGTGGGCACCGAATACGTCAAGCTCCTGCCTTATCTTTAATGAAATTCCGGCTGCATGGTTAGGAAGATCCGACGACAAAAAATAAAGGCACGCTGACCCTGGTGTTTTCTTCCATCCCTCGAGAACGAGAAAGCGGCCGAGGACAGTTAGTCCAAACTGCGGAGGGGCGAAGACGACGGAATCTTCCTCCCCAACTGCAAGGCTGGAAGCATCAAGCCCAGAGACAGTGGCGTCGCGAGCCGTCTCGGGTTGCTCACCGACAACCGGTGGGGTCCACAGGCGTCCAATCGCGGGGGCGCAGGTCGCAGGCATTTCGAAATTCACTGTAAGAATGCGAAGCGTTACCTGCTCGAATGCCGCGGGAGCGATAACCTCCGGCCTGAGCTTGAAACGAACGACACCGTCGTCTGTACCAGAAAAATACGTTCCGTTTACGAAGCTCCTGCTAAGCGAGAGTTGGCGGTAGCAGACCTCTACAGATGACAAACCTCCATCTACTGATACCACCGCATAACCTAGATTCTCGCGCTTTGCTGTAAATAAAGGTGGAGAAGTACATATGACCGCGCCACCTGATGTTACGCCGACGTAGCGTGCATCCGGCTTGTGTACGTGGCCGAGAAGAACGAGGTTAAAGTGCTTCTCTATGATAGATGAGATCTCGTCCTTAGCCCATACGCAAAAATCCTCTGCAGGGTGATGCATAACGATAATACGAAAATCAAAGTTTGTTTCCTGTATCCACTGATGAAGACTTCGAGTTTCGATGGCTAGTGATCCCTCGTCTCGTATGGGCAGGCCGCCGTCGTTCGGTTGTTTTGCGCCAGCGCAGGACAGTATCGCCGTATTGAGCGTGTATAAACCTACCGATTCGCCGAGTTTGTGTCCTTGCCCGCAAAATCTGTCGCGCACGCCGTAGCCGGCAAAGTTTTTTTCAAAATCTAGGTAATTATTAAACTTATCCCGCATCAGATCGCCATATTCTGTGTATACGGCATCGTTAAACCGCGTCTCCGACATATTTGTGTCTCTCATTCCTACATATATGTTTATTTTTCGCTGAACAACCTCGCGTGATACATCGTGATTACCGGGCACAAATATTCTGCAAGATTTATCTATACCTAAGTCATTTAGCTTTTTTTCGAAGTACTGCGCAAACAGGTTGAAGCAAGCCGCTGACTCGGCTGCTTGCACTATGTCGCCCGAAAACACGAGATAAGTTCTCGGGCTGCGCGTAGTTAGTTTTTTGATGTCATCGAATAAGGCGGAGAGCACTACGCCTTGCTCTTCGAACCACCCCAAGCGCAAATGAAGGTCAGAGAGATGGATTATTTGGAGCATTTTATGGCTTCCTGCGTGCTGGCCTCAGTGTGTCCGCTGAAGAGGCTGAATCGTTAACCGGCATATCCCGGATGGGCTTCGCGACCAAGAAACCGTACCCGTTCTCCTTTCGGCGTTCAACCGCCGGGCGTAAAATTTGTATTCCGGTGACACGATACGTAACTCACCGATCTGGACAATTCCTGCCGGTATTCCCGTGACACGATAAATGTCTAACGGATCTGGACGGATCATGGCGACACGATACGCTGCTCACCGGTCGGCGCTAGCCTGCGAGGGGCGTATTCGGTTTGGCGTAACCCGCCGCACAGGGTGGTGCCGCATCGACGCATGCGGCGCACTACGCTTCGCTAAGGCGGCCTGCTTCGGCGACTGGGGCCCCCCGAGCCGGCATGACCAAGTCTTCACTTTTTCAACCGCCTGCTAAAACAGGGCGAAGTGCTCGCCCAAGGTTAGCAGGATTTCGATCACAATCAGGATCACGATGTACCATTCGACATGAAGGGAGCGCCGGTCCTGCAGCAGGCCCAGCATCGTCTCCGCGGTTCGGTAGATGAGTTCGAGTTTGTGGAGCAGCACGGCGTGGCGTTCGCGAATCTCGAACTCGTCCTCCAGCCGACCGTAGAGGCGCTCCAGGTCCGGAGGCATATCCCAAAGGATGTCCGGCTTGTCCTCGATTTCGACATGCCCGATCATCCGTCGCTGGATGGAGAGTGCGTTGCCGAAATCCTTCAGCAGGGCACGCGCCGAACGGCGCGACGGGCCGCCCCTTTGCATACCGGCGGCAATCGGCTCGATTCGTTCAAACGTCTCGGCGATTCTGGCCTCGTAATACGAGAGAACCGCGCTCTTGGCGAGGACGTGGGCCAGGAGCTGCAGGCGCCCTGTATCCCAGGCCTTGAAGGAGACACCGGTCCCACCGGCCCCTTCCGCTTGGTCTGCATCGAGCGTGATGGTGACCGTTTCCTCCTCCGGCACGTCAAACGGCGAGATCACCAGGGGAGCGAGTTCCGTGAGGAAGTTGGCTTGCTCCAGAGGGTCCATGCCGAACAGGACGGCCACACCGTAGCGGAACAGGACCGCAAGGCCGTCTTTGCCCGCCTTTATCGAAAGCGGGGCGGCGAGCAGGCGGCGCGCCGGGTCGAGCGGCTTAAGGTCGATGCGCTGGCCGGCAAAGACAGCGCGCGCCTCGATGTCCTTACAAGCGGGGGGAGGCGCGTTGGGATCGACGGGCAAGGTCATGGGTCGGGCAGATCGCCGAACGGTGGAGGGAAGAATCACGCATGCTGCGGATAGACGCGTACACCAGTCGGTCCCAGCTGTCACGGCCTCGGGCTAATCGGCTTCCTCTTGCCACCCATTTCCTGGTAGCGGAGCCGTCCCGCCGCACCGTCTGAGGTTACGGGGACACGATACGGTTTTCACGGCTCCTGACAGGTTTCTGTGCGGTCTGGAAGCCCACTTATGCCCACGAGGCGCACTCGCCGTGCCGTGGTGCTAAGCCCAAGGTAGTTCTACTATAAAGGGCTGTGCGCAAGCGTGTCGTTTGCCGGTTGCCCTTGGGCCCGCGCGGCGTCATCTTCGTCGCCGCAGGCGTCAGCGGGAAATCAGCGGAAAAGGGGGGAGCAGTGGCCACGGCCGTCGTGTTCGATCTCGGAGGGGTGCTGATCGACTGGAACCCGCGCCACCTCTATCGTCGCGTCTTTGCCGGCGATAATGCGGCGATGGAGGATTTCCTGGCCAACGTCTGCACGCCTGAGTGGAACCATCAGCAGGATCTCGGCCGCACCTGGGCCGATGCGGTGGCCGAACGCAGCGCCCGCTTTCCCGAACATGCTTCCCTGATTCGCCTTTACGCCGAACGCTGGGACGAGATGGTCGCGGGCGCGATCGAGCCGACGGCCGATATCCTGAAAGCCCTCAAGGCGGCCGGCTGGCCGCTGTACGCGATCACCAATTTTTCCGCCGAGACCTACCCGCGCATGGTCGAGCGCTTCTCCTTCCTGCACCTGTTCGACGGCATCGTCGTCTCCGGCTATGAGCGGGTCGGCAAGCCGGACCGGGCCATCTACCGGATCCTGTTCGACCGCTACCGGCTGGAGCCCGGCCACTGCCTGTTCATCGACGACGCGGCCCTCAACGTCGAAGGCAGCGAAGCGGCCGGCATGCCGGCGATCCACTACCGCACGCCCCAGCAGCTGGCGGCGGATCTGGCGGCGCGCGGTGTCCTGAACGCGCCAGGGGCCGGACACATTGCGGTTTTGTGAAGCCGCAAACGAAGACCTCTTGATTCGGACCATCGAAATGGATACTATTTTAGTACGTAGTCTGGAAGAAGGAGGGTGCTTTATCAGCATGACTCCACCGGATGAGGCGAAGGGAGCCGGCCCCTTGGCACCGGCCTCTCAATCGAAAGACCAAGTTGATCTCGATCATAGCATCGAGCGCAGAAGTCACCGCGACTTCGCCAATCAAACCCCCGCCCGCCCGTAAGGGGCACAGCGCGGGGGTTTGCATTTGAGGTGCCCCTGAGCGGTACTATGCTCCCTTCCGTTCGGTCGTTCCCCGGCGCCGGCTCCTGGTGCGGCAGGGACGCATGTTCCGGCGGCTCAGGTCGCCGCGGTCGAGTGCCCTGCTGATGGCGTCCTCCGCCACCATCGTCTGGTTCCGCCAGGACCTGCGTCTGGCCGACAATCCCGCGCTGACGGCCGCGGCTGACCGCGGTGCGCCTGTCCTCGGCGCCTACGTTCTCGACGACGAAACCCCCGGGCACTGGCGCTTGGGCGGCGCCAGCCGCTGGTGGCTGCATCACAGTCTCGCCGCGCTGAGCCGTTCCCTCGCCACTCATGGCGTGTCGCTGGTCATCCGCCGTGGCCGCTCGGCGCCTGTCCTGGCCAAGCTGGCCGCCGAGACGGGTGCTGCGGCGGTTTTCTGGAATGGCCACCTGGAGCCGCATTGGCGGCAGGCGGAAAGTGAAGTCGAACAGGCGCTGGCCGCACACGGCATCGCCAGCCGCGCCTTCGGCCTGCCGCTCCTGTTCGAGCCGGCGCGGGTCGTCGGTCGCAGCGGCGGCGCGTTCAAGGTGTTCACACCGTTCTGGCGGGCCTGTCTCGCGGCGGCACCGCCGGCCGCACCGCTGCCGGCGCCGGAGCGGCTGCACGGAGTCGAGGGTTTCGCTGACGGCAGCACGAGCGAGGATCTGCGGTTGCTGCCGAGCCGGCCGGACTGGGCAGCGGGCCTGCGTGCGTCCTGGAGCCCGGGCGAAACCGAGGCCCAGGCGCGGCTCGCGGCCTTTCTCGATCATGACCTTGCCGGCTATGCCGCCTTGCGCGACCGGCCCGAGCCGGGGGCGACATCGCGGCTGTCGCCGGCACTTCACTTCGGTGAGCTCTCTGCGCGCCAGGTCTGGCATGCGACGGCGATGCGAATGGCGATCGAACGGCAAGTTGCCGCCGATGGCCACGCCTTCCTGCGCGAGCTGGGCTGGCGGGAGTTCTACGCCCGTATTCTGATCGAGCATCCGGATGTCGCCGAGGCGCCGATGCAGGCACGATTCGCGGCGTTTCCCTGGGCAAGCGCGCCCGCGGGGCTGCGCGCCTGGCAGCAGGGGTGCACCGGCTTTCCGATTGTCGACGCCGGCATGCGCCAGCTCTGGCACACGGGCTGGATGCACAATCGGGTGCGCATGATCGTCGCCTCGTTCCTAACCAAGGATCTCTTGATTCCCTGGCAGGATGGCGAGGCGTGGTTCTGGGACACCCTTGTTGATGCCGACATGGCCAACAACGCCGGCGGCTGGCAATGGGTCGCTGGCTGCGGCACCGATGCGGCGCCGTTCTTCCGCATTTTCAGCCCCGTGCGGCAGGGCGAAACCTTTGACCCGCCGGGCGATTACGTGCGCCGCTGGGTGCCGGAACTGAAGCGCCTGCCGGCCCGCTGGATTCACCAGCCTTGGGCCGCGCCGCCGCTGGAGCTCGACGCGGCGGCTGTCCGCTTGGGCGCTACCTATCCCTGCCCGATTCTTGACCATGACAGGGCCCGCAAGCGCGCGCTCGCCGCATTTACGAGCCTGCGGTCGCCGCAAGCCCCCAAATGAGGTGGCTTATGGAACGTTTGCTTGCATTTATATCACACTGATTGGGCTTTGGGATCGCATCCGGCCGTGCGCGCGAGACGTTCCTTCGGTCCGCCGCTTACCACAATTAAACTAGTCATTGGGTAGTCTCTGCGCGGTTCGGTAACACATGCCTGATGCAGACCTTCACTCGGTTGTGCAACCTCATCCGGTGCATCGTCTGGCAACATCGTGCAGCAGACGAAGAGTTCCCATGGTGCGGCTGTCTTGGGACCGTGTCCTTACGGCTCTGATCTTTCTCGTCATCGCGGGTTTCGGAGCGTGGCTGATCAGTATCGAGATCGAGTCCTCGCCGGTGCAGGCGCGCCTGTTCTCGCGCTTTGCCGGGGAGATGAGCTACGCAACCGCGCCCGGACCGGCCGCAGAGCCACGCTTTGCCGGCGAGGGTCCCTACGATCGGCGTCTCGGCTATACGGATCTGCCGCAGGTCATCGATACGTTGAAGGCCGAGAACTTCATCATCGAGGGCCAGGCGCGGATGTCGGACGCGCTGCGGTCGTTCATCGACTACGGCGGGTTCCCGGTCTATCCGGAAAAGGCCCAGGCTGGGCTGTCGATCCAGGATCGCGACGGCCGCTCGATCTATTTCGCATTGCATCCCGAGCAGGTGTTCCGCTCGTTTGAGACGATCCCGCCGCTGATCGTCACTACGCTGCTCTTCGTCGAGAATCGCGAGCTTCTCTCCACCCCGAGCGTGACCCACAATCCCGCGATCGAGTGGGATCGCTTCGCATTTGCTTCAGCAAACATGGTCGTCGACAAGCTGATCTCGACGGGTCATCGCTTCGGCGGCAGCACGCTGGCGACGCAAATCGAGAAGTTCCGCCATTCGCCGGAGGGCAGAACCGGCTCGGTGACCGAGAAGTTGCGTCAGATTGCATCGGCCAGCATGCGCGCCTACGCGCACGGTCCCGATACCACCGCCTTCCGGCGCCAGGTCGTCATTGATTACCTGAACTCGACGCCTTTGTCGGCGCGCGCAGGCTTCGGCGAGGTGATCGGCCTTGGCGACGGCCTGTGGGCCTGGTACGGCACCGACTTCAATCAGGCACTCACGGCCCTCAGCCAGACACCGCGCAGCGAGGCGGACCACTATCAGCGCGCGCGCATCTACAAGCAGGTCTTGAGCCTTTTGTTGGCGCAGCGTCGGCCCTCGTACTACCTGCTGCAGGGGCGGGACGAACTGGGCGTTCTGACCGATAGCCACTTGAGGGTGCTGGCCGAGGCCGGCATCATCAGCCCCGATCTGCGTGATCGCGCGCTCGCCATCGAACTCGTGTTTCGGCACGACCCGCCGGCGCCGGCCGAGTTCTCGTTCATCGACCGCAAGGCGATCAACGCGATCCGCGCCCACCTTCTCTCTGTGTTCGGCAAGTCGACCTTCTATGATCTCGACCGACTCGACGTGCGGGCCGAGTCGACCCTCGACATGCCGACCCAGCGGCGTGTCATCGCCATGCTGCGTCGGATCGGTGATCCGAAAGAAGTAACCGGCCTCGGTCTCGCCGGTGAGCGCCTGCTCACTCCGGAATCCGCAGTCAACGTCAACTACAGCGTGACGATCTACGAGCGGCGCGACTACGGCAACTTCATGCGCGTGCAGGCGGACAACCTGGAGCGGCCGCTTGATCTCAACGAGGGCGGAAAGCTCGATCTCGGCTCGACCGCCAAGTTGCGCACGCTGGTCAGCTACCTTGAGATCATCGCACAGTTGCACGACCGCTATGCACATCTGCCGTCGCGCGAACTGGCGGAAGTGGCGGAGGACGGTGCCGATCCGCTGACGCAATGGTCGGTGGATTACCTGGTGCGCACGGGTGACCGCGGCCTGCAGAGCATGATGGATGCCGCCATGCAGCGGCGCTACTCCGCCAGTCCTGGCGAGGCCTTCTTCACCGGGCGCGGCCTGCACACCTTCGTTAACTTCGACAAGACCCACAACGGCCGCATCATGACGGTCGCGGAAGCGATGCGGTTTTCGGTCAACCTCGTCTTCATCCGCATGATGCGCGACATCGTCCGCTTTCATCTGGCCGACGGTCCGCAGGCGCCTGGCGAAATCCTGAGCGAGCCGTCACACCCGGCGCGGCGTGAATACCTCGAACGCTTCGCCGACGAGGAGGGCAGCCTTTTCCTGTCACGCTTCTTCCGGCGGTACCGCGGCCTCACGCCCGACGATGCGCTTTCGCTTCTGGCCAGCAGGTCGCGGCCGGTCGCGCATCGCCTGGCGGTGGTGTTCCGCTCGGTGCGGCCGCGTGCGAATGTTGCCGAGTTCGGCCAATTCCTGCGCGCGCGATTGCCGAATTCAAACCTCAGTGCGGTCGATCTCGATCATCTCTATGTCACCTATGGGCCGGACCGGTTCAGCCTGCAGGATCGCGGCTACATTGCCCGTGTCCATCCGCTTGAGCTGTGGCTGGTCGAGCACCTGCAAAAGGATCCGGCGTCGTCGCGGGCGGCGGTCCTGGCGGCGAGTGTCGATCAGCGCCAGGAGGTGTACGGCTGGCTGTTCAAGTCGAAGGTGCAGCGGGCGGCGAATACGCGCATCCGCATCATGCTGGAAGAAGATGCGTTCCAGAAGATTCACGACAGCTGGGAGCGGCTGGGCTACCCGTTCCCGACGCTGGTGCCGTCGTACGCGACCTCAATCGGCACATCGGCCGACCGGCCTTCGGCGCTTGCCGAGCTCATGGGCATCCTGGTGAATGATGGCCTGCGGCTGCCGACGGTGCGGATCGACCGTGTGCACTTGGCGGAAGGAACGCCCTACGAGACGCACATGGGTTTCTCCGTCAATCGGGTCGAACGGGTCCTGCCGCCGGAGCTGACGCGCACGGTCCGCCGCGCGCTCAGCGATGTGGTCGAAAACGGGACCGCGCGGCGGGTGGCAGGGACCTATCGTGACGCAAAGGGCAACGTCATCCCTGTGGGAGGCAAGACGGGGACCGGCGACGAGCTGGCGGATTCCGGTAATGCCAAGGATCGCGAGGTGAGTCGCAGCGCGGCGTTTGTGTTCTACCTCGGCGACCGCTTCTTCGGCGTCATCACTGCCCATGTGCCGGGTCAGTTCTCGCGCCGCTACAACTTTACCAGCGCCTTGCCGGTGCAGGTGCTGAAAGTGCTGGCACCGGCTCTGCAGCCGCTCATCAACGATACGCCGCTGCGGGAGGAGGGCGACGTCCTGGCCGCTGGATTTTCCCGTTCAGGACGTCCAGATTAGGTCGGGGAACTGCTTGGTCGGGAGATGAGATGCTTAGATGGTGTCGCGCCTCTGCGCGCGGAGGTCGGGATCTGCACAGGCGGAGGTTGAGCCGGCGGGCGGCGATTGGCGCGCTGGCCGGCGGTGTGGCGTCGTTGGCGTTCTTGCGATCGGCGGCCGCGCAGGAAATGACGACCGCGGCGTTGACGGATCGCGACGCGTCTCCCCCCTCACTCGTCGGCGATATTCAAGGCGAGATGGCTTCGACGCTGACGTTTGCCAACGATACGCTGCTCGATATCGCGCGGGCGGAGGAACTGGGTCTGGTCGAGTTGATGGCGGCCAATCCCGGCGTCGATCCGTGGTACCCGGGCCAGAACGTCAAGCTCGTACTGCCGACCGCCCACATCGTGCCCGACGCGCCGCGCACCGGGATCATCGTCAACCTGGCCGAGCTGCGGCTCTACTATTTCCATTCGGAGAAGGGCCTGTTCTCGTTCCCGCTCGGCGTCGGCAAGGACGGCTTCGGCACGCCCTTGGGGCAGACCAAGATCGTCCGCAAGGTCGATGGGCCGACGTGGTATCCCACCGAAGGCAAGCTGGCGGAGGACCCGACGCTGCCCAAGGTCGTGCCGCCGGGGCCCGATAATCCCCTGGGTGAGTTCGCCCTCTACCTCGGCTGGCCGACTTACCTGATCCACGGTACGCACAAGCCTTACGGGGTGGGCCGGCGCGTCAGCCGCGGCTGCATCCGCATGTACCCGGAAGACATCGCCTGGATGTACGAGAACGTGCCGGTCGGCACGCCGGTCGCGACCGTTAACCAACCGGTCAAGTTCGGCCGCCGCAATGGCGTGCTCTACATCGAGGTCCACCCGACGCTGGAGCAGATCGACCAGATCGAGGACGCCGGCGCGTTCCAGCCGGCTCCGATTCCCGACTATACGGATACGGTGCTGCTGGCGGCAGGCGATCAGATCGAGCGGATCGATTGGCGCGCGGTCGATCACGCGTTTGCAGAACGCCGCGGCTATCCGGTCGCGATTACGCGCTAAGGCAGCGGCGGTGCCGGCACGGCAGCCGCGGCTGGCGCTGCCGGCGGGGGAGGGGGT
>JBATPX010000165.1:0-16723 GCA_049291695.1 Defluviicoccus sp. | reverse complement strand
CGTCAGCACGGCGGCGCTCGCGGCCGGCCTGGGCCGCCGGCTGGGCGATCTCGCGGGTGCCGTACTGCTCCGCCCAGCGATCGAGCAGCGCCTGCACGACTTGACCGACCTTGCCGGCATTGTCGACATCGCGGATCGACAGCACGCCGGAAACGAGCAGCGCGTGAATGTGTTGTTCACGCAGATCGACGCGAACCAAGTGGTTTTTCCGCTGGCCGCCGGTCATCGTAACCGGCCGCCAGGACGGCTCCGTGGTACTGTCCGTCTCCGCGGCAGCCGGGACCTCGACCCGCGGCGCCTGCTGGGCCGCCTCCTCCACCCGCAGCGCTTGTTCCAGCCGCTCGGTCGTGCCGCGCAGGCTTTGCAGGCGGTCGCGCGCCGCCGTCCGCAGGTTTTCCGCCTGGCTAAGCGCCTGCTGCAGCCGCCCGACCTGAGCCCGCATCAGCGAGAGCTGGCCGCGCAGGCGGGAAATGACCTCCGCCCGCAGGCGCCTCTCGTCATCGGCAGCGTTATGGATGCGGTTCTCGCGCTCACCCATGGTTCCATCCTCCGGCCCCTCGTCGCCCGTCATCGACGGTCTCCCAGTCTGCCCATGCTGCCGCTGCGCACGATCGTTGTCGCGGTCTTGCGGCTCACCATCGTTGAGAGAGCACTGTGTCATCGACCGAGGCTCATGCTTCAGCTGGCCCATTCAGCTCTTCGTCGCCACGCAGCATGCGCCGAGGCCCAAGCCGCCTCAGTGACTGGCGTCACAAGGCGGTCGCGGGAGGACGTAACGGATTGGCCGTGTTGCGGAAAGGGAGCACCCGCAGGGGGGCGTGCGATCAGTCGTGCAGGCTCTCCAGCAGATCGCGGTAGGAGGACCGAATGACGTGCCGGCGCAACTTCAGGGTCGGCGTCATCTGGCCGTTCTCGGTCGAAAAGGCCTCCGCCGTCACGGCGAAGCGGCGGACCTTCTCGATCACGGACAGGCCGGCGTTGGCGCGCTCGACTGCAGCCCGCATTGCTGCGAGGAAATCGGGATCGCGCGCGAGCGTGCTGGCGTTGAATGGCTTCCCGGCCGCCCGCGCCCACGCTTTCAGCCACCCTTCTTCCGGCACCAGAAGGGCCACGAGGTGGGAGCGGCGGTCACCGGCGGCGAAGGCTTGCGCGATCTCCGGTTGCTGGGTCAGGAGGCCTTCGACCCGCGCCGGGGAAATGTTGTCGCCGCCGGAATTGATGATGATGTCCTTCTTGCGGTCGAGGATGACCAGATGGCCGTCCTCGTCGAGCCGACCGATATCGCCGGTATGCAGCCAGCCGTCGTGGATTGCGGCTTTGGTCGCGTCCTCGTTGCGCCAATACCCAAGCATGACCATCGGGCCGCGGACCAGGATCTCGCCGTCGTCGGCGATGCGGACCTCGACATCCTTGAGCGGCGGGCCCACCGTGTCGACCTTGAGACTGCCGGCCCGGTTGACGCTGATGAGTGGCGCCGCCTCGGTCTGGCCGAAGCCCTGGTAGACCGGCAACCCGAGCGCAACGAAGAACAGCCCGACCTCCGGGTTGAGCGGAGCGCCGCCGCTGACCATCGCCTTCAGCCGGCCGCCGAACCGCTGGCGGATCGAGCGGCGGACGAGCGTGTCGAGCAGCGCATCGACCAAGCGCTCGCCGAGCGAGAGACCATTTCGCGCGTGGTAACGCTTGCGGCCGATCGCAAGCGTGGCCCGGAACAGCTTTTCCCGCCAGCCGCCGGCCTTGCGTGCCTCCGCGGTGATGCGCTGCTGCATCAGTTCATAAAAGCGCGGCACCGCTGAAATCAGTGTCGGCTGTGCCTCGCGGATGTTGAGGGCGACCTTTTCGACGCCTTCCGCGTAGTAGATCTGAGCGCCCAGGGCGATCGGCAGGAACTGGCCGACCGTATGCTCATACGCATGCGAAAGCGGCAACAGCGAGAGGAAGACATTCTCGCCTCCGCTGATTTCCGACAGCACCTCGCCGGCGGCGCGGCAATTTTGCAGGATAGCGCCATGATGTAGCATGACGCCCTTCGGCGGCCCGCCAGTGCCCGAGGTGTGAATAATGCAAGCGGGATCGGCCGGCTTGATCGCCTGCGCTTCGGCAACGATGTTGGTGTGATGGCTGTTCCCGCGCGCGATCACGTCTTGCCACGTGTAGAGCGGAACGCTCAGCTCCGGCTCCGGCTGCGGCGCCTCGATGGTGATGATGAAGCGGATGGAGGGGCACTGCGCGGCGGCGCGCAGCAGCGGAGCGGCGATACGCCGGGTGGAGACGATAACGCCGCAGGCCTCGGTGTTGCGAAGGACGTGCAGGTGATCCGCTTCCGTGTTCGTCGTGTAGGCGGGAACCGTGATCGCGCCAGCCGCCATGATGCCGACGTCGGCGATGAGCCACGCCGGCCGGTTCTCGGCGACGAGCACGATCCGCTCGCCCTTCGCCACGCCGAGGCTGATGAGGCCGCGGGCGAGCGAGGTGACGCGGGCGGCAACTTCGCGCCAGGTCAGGGGCTCGTACCGACCCTGGCGCTTGTACCAGAGGAAAGGATGCTCTCCCCGGCGCGCGGCCTGATCGAAGAACATCACCACCAGGTTCTGCCACTCCGGCGTCGGCATGATGCGGCGGGTCCTGTTCGTTTCCCGGGCGGCGGTTGTCGCCCTTGCTGGGGTTCCCTATAAAGGAGCCCGCTTCAAGGAGGAATCGCGATGTCGATTGTGCACCCCGCCGACGGCCCGCAGCGGGTCGATGAGGCCTTGCCGGTGTGGGACCTGTCCCACCTGTACGCAGGGCCGGACGACCCTCGCATTGCCGCCGATCTGGATGCGGCCGAACGTGCGGCGAAGGCCTTCCGCGGCCGTTACGCCGGCAAGCTCGCAGATCTGAGCGGTGAAGAGCTGGGAACGGCGATCAAGGCTTACGAGGCAATCGTCGACGGCTTGTGCCGGGTGACGGCGTACGCGCAGCTCCGCTTTGCCGGCGACATGAGCGATCCCGACCGCGGGCGCTTCCTGCAGGACATCGAGGAGCGATTCAACGCCATCTCGACCGAAACGCTGTTCTTCACCCTTGAGCTCAATCGCCTCGACGACGAGACCGTGGCGCGGCAGCTTTTGGCCGCACCGGCCGACCGCTACGCGCCGTGGGTGCGCGATCAGCGGATGTTCCGCCCGCACCAGCTCGCCGATGACGTCGAACGGATCCTGCACGAAAAAAGCGTGACCGGTGCCACCGCCTGGGTGCGGCTGTTCGACCAGACGCTTGCCGGCATGCGCTTCGACGTCGGCGGCCGGGCGCTGACGCTGGCGGACGCCCTCAACTGCCTCGACAACGCCGATCCGGCCGTCCGCCGCAGCGCGGCGCACGCGATCGGCAAGGTGCTCAAGGACAATGGCCGCGTCCTGTCGCTGGTCATCAACACGCTCGCTAAGGACAAGGAGATCGAGGACCGCTGGCGCGCCTACCCGCATCCGGTGGCCTTCCGCAACCTCACCAACAAGGTCGAGGATGAGGTCGTTGATGCCCTGGTGAGCGCCATCCGCGACGCCTACGCCGATCTTGCCCACCGCTACTACGGCCTCAAGGCGGGCTGGTTCGGCCGCGACAGCCTCGATTACTGGGACCGCAACGCACCGCTGCCCGGCGCCGATAACCGGCACTTCAGTTGGGACGAGGCAAAAGCGATCGTGCTGAAGGCCTTTGGCGGCTTCCATCCGCAGATGGCGGTGATCGCCGGCCGATTTTTCGAGGAGGGCTGGATCGATGCCGGCCCGCGCCCTGGCAAGGACTCAGGCGCCTTCTGCCATCCGGTCGTGCCCACAGCGCACCCCTATGTGCTGCTCAACTTCTACGGCCGGCCGCGCGACGTGATGACGCTCGCGCACGAGCTCGGCCACGGCGTGCATCAGGTCATGGCCGCCGACCAGGGTGCATTGCTTGCAGACACGCCGCTGACCTTGGCCGAGACGGCATCGGTGTTTGGCGAGATGCTGGTGTTCCAGGCGCTGCTGGAGGACGGCAGGGACCGTGGCGAGCGGCGCCGGTTGCTGGCGGCCAAGGTCGAGAGCATGCTCAATACGGTTGTGCGCCAGATCGCGTTCCACGAGTTTGAGGAGCGGGTGCACCTGGAGCGGCGGTCCGGCGAGCTTTCGGCGGAACGCCTCGGCGAGATCTGGCTCAAGGTGCAAAGGGAAAGCCTTGGCCCGGCAATGCGCTTTGACGACGACTATAGCTTCTATTGGGGATACATCCCGCATTTCATTCACTCGCCGTTCTATGTCTATGCGTATGCGTTCGGGGACTGCCTCGTCAACTCGCTCTACCAAGTCTATCGCGACGGCTACCCCGCGTTTGCCGAGAAGTATTTCGCCATGCTGCGCGCCGGCGGCAGCCTTAGGCATCGCGACCTGTTGCAACCGTTTGGCCTCGACGCCGCCGACCCGGGCTTTTGGCGGCGTGGCCTCAATGTTATCGTCGCGCTGATCGATGCGCTGGAGGCGCTGGAGTAGCGCGGGGCCGAGGTTGGCGCCGGCACGGCCGGTCCCCATATCCTCGCCTATGGGGCGGTTGATGAGGTGACACCGTTGTTCGAGCCTGGCGACGAGCAGCGCAAGGATGGGCCTGGCGGCGAGCGCGCGGCCGAGCCGATGGTGGATGACGACTCGCTCGCGGGCCGCATCCGCCGCTACGCCCAGGTCGGCAGCACCGTCGGCGGCCTGGCGGCACGCATGGCCGGCAACCGGCTCCTGGGGCGCGCCATGGATCCGGCTGCGCACGCGCTCGATCTCAAGGTGGCTCTGGGCGGTCTCAAGGGACCGCTGATGAAGGTCGCGCAGATCCTGGCGACGCTGCCTGACGTGATGCCCGAGGAATACACCCGCGAACTTGCCCAGTTGCAGACCAACGCACCCGCGATGGGCTGGGCGTTCGTCCGCAGGCGGATGGTGACGGAGCTCGGCGCCGGCTGGCCGAAACAATTCCGCGCCTTCGAGCACACCGCGCGCGCCGCCGCCTCGCTCGGCCAGGTGCACGAGGCGATCGGCCTCGATGGCTGCAAGCTGGCCTGCAAGCTGCAGTATCCCGACATGGCGTCGGCAGTCGAGGCCGACCTGCGCCAGCTCAAGATCGCGTTTACGATTTATCGCCAGTACGACAAGGCGATCGATCCTTCCAACATCCACGCCGAGCTGTCGGCCCGGCTGCGCGAGGAGCTGGACTACCGCCGCGAAGCCAAGCACATGGCGCTGTACCAGCGCATGCTTGTGAATCACCCGGGCGTGCACGTGCCGGAACCGTCGCTCGATCTCTCGACCGAGCGCCTCCTCACCATGACCTGGCTCGACGGCGAGCCGCTGATGAGCTTCGTCGATCACCACATCGACATGCGCAACACCGTCGCGCGCAACATGTTCCACGCCTGGTATGTCCCGTTTTACGAGTACGGTGTGCTGCACGGCGATCCGCACCTGGGCAACTACACGGTGCGCCAGGACGGATCCGTCAACCTGCTCGACTTCGGCTGCGTGCGCATCTTCCCGCCGGAGTTCGTGGGCGCGGTGATCGACCTCTACCACGCCTTGCGGACCAACGATCAGGACCTGGCGGTAAAAGCCTACGAGACGTGGGGCTTCAAGAACTTGAGCCATAACGTCATCGAGATCCTCAACCAGTGGGCGGGTTTCTTGTACCGGCCGCTGATGGAGGATCGCGTCCAGCCGATCCAGGAGGAAGGCGGCGCGATGTACGGGGCCCAGGTCGCCGGCAAGATCCAGCGCGAGCTGCGCGAGGTCGGCGGCATCGCACCGCCGCGCGAATTCGTGCTGATGGACCGCGCCGCGATCGGGTTGGGGAGTGTCTTCACCCGGCTTCGGGCCGAGGTCAACTGGCACCAAATGTTCAGCCAGATGATCGAGAGCTTCGACGTCGCGGCGGTGACGCGGCGCCAGCGCGAGGCGATGGCCGGCCTCGATCTGCCGGCGCCGCTGTGAGGGCCGCAACGGCGTGGCGAGACGGTTCCCAAGGCTGCAAACCAAGGCTATCGTGACCGCGCAAGCGAAGGGAACGGAGTGAAGGCGCGTGGCACGCTCGATGGCAAACACGATCGGCTTGTCCGCATTCGCCTTCATCCTGGGCGCCGGGCAACTGTTGTTCAAGGCGGCGGCTGACCGCGCGCCGGCGCTTACGCGCTGGGCGGACGTGCCGGGCCTGATCACGCAGCCGCTGTTGTGGCTGGCGCTTGCGCTTTACGGCTTCGCGACGTTGCTGTGGATTTACCTCTTGCAGCGCGTCCCCTTGAGCGAGGCCTATCCGTTCGCGGCGCTCGCCTTCGTGCTGGTGCCGTTGGCGGCGGCAGCGCTGTTCGGCGAGCGGCTGTCGTCGATGCATTTCGTGGGCTCGGCGCTGATCGTCGCCGGCATCTGCGTCATCGGCCTCGCCCAGCGCTAGCGAAGGACGTTCGCCCCCCGGACCGGCCATGGACAGCGAACTGCTCTACATCGTCGTTCCCGCCTACCGCGAGGCGGGGGTCATCGCCGGGACCGTCGCCGGCCTGCTAAGCGTGTGTTCCAACGTCGTCGTCGTCGATGACGGTTCGGCGGACGCGACTGCGGATTGTGCCTGTGCTGCCGGTGCCACCGTCATCCGCCATCCCGTCAACCTCGGCCAGGGCGCGGCCTTGCAGACGGGAATCGTGTACGCGCTCGATCGGGGGGCGCGGTTCATCGCCACCTTCGATGCCGACGGCCAGCACCGCCCGCACGACATCGACGCAATGCTGCAGACGCTGAAGGCCGATGGCCTCGACATCGTCCTCGGCAGCCGTTTTCTTGGCCAAGCCGAGCATCTGCCGCCGCTGCGCCGCAGGGTCCTGCAGGCGGCCGTGCTGTTTACGCGGCTCACGACGGGTCTCAAGGTCACCGATACCCACAACGGCCTGCGGGTTATGACGGCGGACGCAGCGCGCCGGCTCAATCTGGTGCAGGACCGCATGGCGCACGCCTCTGAAATGCTGGCCCAGATTGCCGAGCACAGCCTGGCGTACAAGGAGGTGCCGGTGACCGTGTCCTACTCCGCGTACAGTCTGCAGAAGGGACAGCGCTTGAGCGGTGCGTTCCGGGTGCTGGCAGACCTCGTGATCGGCTGGCTCGCCCGATGATCAAGCTGTTGCTGCTGCTGTTTCTGGTCCTGGTTGCGATCTACGTGCTCATGCAGCGCTCGACGTCGACGGCGTTGCGGGTTGCGATCGAGGTGCTCCTGGTGCTGGGCGCCTACTTCGTCGTCGCACCGCAGGAGGCGACCGCCGTTGCCCACGCGCTGGGCGTCGGCCGTGGCACCGATCTGATCCTCTACACGTGGATCATCGTCACCTTTGCCGTCATCTTGGTGCTGTACCTGAAGGTGGTGGCGATGAACCGGACCATCACGCAGCTGGCGCGCAGTCTGGCGCTGAGCCACGTGCGGCACCCCTCGACCGGCGCGGCGCCGAGCGAGCCGGCGCCTGAGCATCGGTCCTGATCGGCGTCACGGCGCCGGCGCCACCACTTCCTCCGGCGCCACCACCATCGTGCAGGCCTCACTGCCGGAGCCGTTGCGGACCGCATAGCTGCGGCCCGGATGGAAGACGGCGGAAAACAGGTAGCCGAACGGCGTCCACTCCCCGGCCACGCAGAGCACTGCGCCGTCCGCAACCGAGGCGATGCGGCGCTCGATGCCGAGCGTGTTAATCAACGTCGCGAGCGACGGGCCGGTCGGCGTCAGGTAGCGGCCACCGGTCAGCAACACGACCGAGACCAGCGCCAGCGTGCACCCCGCGCCCAACAGCCGTGATCGCGCGCCGCTGTCGCCGCCCGGCCTCTGCACCTGAGGATCGAACACCGCGATCAGGCAGAGCGAGGCGAGCACGATCATCCAAAACGAGTAGTACCTGAGCTCATGCGCATGCGGCAGTGCCGCCGTGAGCAGCGTGACCAGCGCCATCGTCCACAGCAACGACCGCCGCGCCGCCGGCGCACAGGCCCTGCACTGCCACAGGAGAAACGCGGCCAGGAACAGGACATAGGGGACGAAATAGCCGCCCATGCGGAACGAGAGGCCCGGCGGCCGCCAGCACGCCTGCCAGGAGGCTGCGCTCACGCAGTACGCCTGATCGAAGGTCCATGGCACCTCGCGATAGCCATAGGCCTCGACTTCAAGCACCGAAGCCAGCCAGCGCACGGGCGCCGGCACGGCGGCCCAAGACGCGGCGAGCGAGTCCCAGCCCGCCTCCAGCGCCCGCACCGGCCCGGCGAGGCTCAGGGCCGGCACCTCGATCGGATAGAAGGGATTGGCGAATGTGAAGGCATTGGCGATCGCGGATGCCGCAACGAGTGCGCCGGCAAGGCCAAAGAGGGCGATCATGCCGGCCCAGCCGGTCGCCCGTCGGGGAGCGAAAGGCCCCACCCGCTGGCCGCGCAGCATCAAGATGGCGCACGCCGCGAACAGGGCGATGCCGAGCACGCCGGCGACGGCCTGCATCTGCGGCTTGCTGTTGGCCATGAGGACGAGGCAGGCAAACGCGGCGGCAAGGCGCCGGGCACCGAACCGCTCCGGTGCGCGCATGAGGATGAGGATATTGAGGATCACCGCTGCCGCTGCCAGGTTGAGCGGCAGGTCGATGTAGCTGCTGCTGGCATGGATCTGGATCAGCGGCACCGCCATCAGGGCGAGGACCGTCCAGCCGGCGGGAACGGCAAATGAGCGGCTCAGGAATAGGGCGTAGAGGAGGAGCGCCGCGACCGTAAGCAGGTCGAGCGCCTGCGGCGAGCCGGTCACGCGCCAGAACAATGCCTGCAGACGGTGAAACAGCTTCGGAAAGCCGGCGTAGAGCGCCTCCCCGTAGTCCGACATTCGGTAACAGGCTTCGTCGCACACGCCCGCGAGGCGGCCCGCGAACGGGAGGTGGTAGGCGAAGGTATCGAAATACGGATCGATGGTGAGGATCGCCCGCAGCGTCACCAGCACCACGAGGCTCCAGCCCAGCGCAGCGACCGCCCCGCGGTGTGAGCCGTGAACGAGCGGGCGAATCCCCGTCATACGCGTGGCTGCGGCTCAGCCCAGCTTGACGGCGGTGCCGCTCGCGGTGACCATCAGCATCGAGCGCTCGCCGGTGCCGATGTGCTCGTAGTCGAGATCGATGCCGAGGATGGCATCGGCGCCCTTGTCCTTTGCCTCGTCGACCATCTCAGCGATCGCTGTCTGCTTGGCGGTGCGCAACTCCTTCTCGTAACTGCCCGAGCGGCCGCCGACGATGTCACGAATGCCGGCGAAGAAGTCGCGGAAGATGTTGGTGCCGAGCACGGCCTCGCCGGTCACGAGGCCGAGGTAGTCCTTGATGCGTCGGCCGTCGACGCTGTTGGTCGTCGTCAGGATCATGGGAAAGCTCCGTCGTCGAGAAAGGGACGTATCCTTAGCACACACGGAGGCAGATGAGCTCCCCTCCTGGCTTGGACCGCGTTTCGAACGCCAGATGTCCGACAGTGAGGGGGGTCGATCGGAGGAGGGCAAAGAGATGATTCCGTTTCGCTCGTTAGCGTTCGGTCTCGTGTCGTTCTTGGCGGCGGTCTCAGCGGCGTACGCAGAGACCAATCACGTTTCGGAAGCCGCATGGGCGGCGCTTGCCGGCGGCGGCCACGCGGCACTGATGCGGCACGCGACCGCGCCCGGTTTTGGCGATCCGAAAGGCTTCCGCCTCGACGACTGTTCGACCCAGCGCAATCTCTCCGAGGCCGGGCGCGAGGAGGCGCGCATGGTCGGCGAGCGGTTCCGCAGCCGTGGCATCGCCATAAACGGCGTCTATTCGAGTGTCTGGTGTCGGTGCCTGGAGACGGCGCGCCTGCTCGACCTCGGCCCTGTTGTGCCTCTGGCGCCGCTCAACTCTTTCTTCGAAGCGCGCGAGCGTGCCGAGGCGCAGACAGCGGCACTGCGCGCCTGGCTGGCCGCGCAACCGGCCGCAGACACGCTTGTCCTCGTCACGCATCAGGTGAACATCACCGCGTTGACCGGCATCATCCCGGCGTCCGGCGAGATCGTCGTCGTTCGCACGGGATCGCTTGAGAGCCCTGCGGCAGCAGTCTTGGCGGACCCGGAAAGACTCCCTGTCGTCGGCCGGATTGCGCCTTCGCGGGACTGACCGGCCCGCTGCCGGCTTGTCTGTGGGCGCGCGGCCGCGCCCCGCCGGCAAAGAAATGGGGCCGCGCCGCCCTGCGCCGCCCAAAAAAAAAGCCGCCCCGATGGGCGGCGTGAGTTGGATAGGGAGGAGGTCAACGTGAACCGGGTCAGCGTGCCCCTCGGGGACGTGGTCCGGTTCAACATGGACGCTCGCGGGACACCAATCTTATACATCGGTTGGTGTGCACGTATCAAGAGATTTTTTCTGTCTAAACGTACCGAAAATTGGAATTCACCCCGCGTGAATGTAACTAAAAATAAACGCTATCGTGAACAAAAACGCCTTAAGGGTGTATTTTGCCGGTATCGGCCTGCTGCGCTCACTCCGAGACGGCCGCGCAAGTGCCGCGAACAACAACGGCGCAGGGATCGCTCCCCGCGCCGTTCCGTTGCCAGACCGGGGCGCAGGGATCGCTCCCCGCGCCGTTCCGCTGATCAGGCGGGAGATTGCCCCGCCGGTCGAGAGTTAGTGGTCAGGCCGGCCGCGAGTGACCGTAGCCGATCTCTTCCAACGCCACCTTGATCTCGTCGAGGATGGCGGGATCGTCGATCGTGGCCGGCATCTTCCACGGCTCGTTGTCGGCGATCTTCTGCATCGTGCCGCGCAGGATCTTGCCCGATCGCGTCTTCGGCAGGCGGTCGACGACGACGGCCTGCTTGAAGGCGGCGACGGGGCCGATCTGCTCGCGCACCATCCGCACCACGTCCTGCACGATTTCCTCGTTGCTGCGGGTGACGCCGGCCTTCAGCACGATGAAGCCGACCGGCAGCTGTCCCTTGAAGGAGTCCGCCACGCCGACGACCGCGCACTCGGCGACGTCCTGGTGGCGGGCGAGCACCTCCTCCATGCCGCCGGTCGAGAGCCGGTGGCCGGCAACGTTGATGACGTCGTCGGTGCGCGCCATGATGTAGACGTAGCCGTCGTCGTCCATGTAGCCGGCGTCCGCGGTCGCATAGTGGCCCGGGAACTCGGTCAGGTACGACTGCACATAGCGGTCGTCATTGTTGTAGAGAGTCGGCAGCGATCCCGGGGGAAGCGGCAGCTTGACGCAGATCGAGCCGATCTGCCCGCGCGGAGCCTCCCGGCACGCCTCGTCGAGAACGACGACGTTCCAGCCCGGCGCCGGCTTGGTGGGCGAGCCCGGTTTCACCGGCAGCCGCTCCAGGCCCATGCAGTTAGCGGCGATCGCCCACCCGGTTTCCGTCTGCCACCAGTGGTCGATCACCGGCCGATCGAGCGCCCGTTCCGCCCACTCAAGCGTATCCGGATCGGTCCGCTCGCCGGCGAGAAACAGGATCTTGAACCGGCTCAAGTCGTAGTTCTTCATCAGGAGCGCGTTCGGATCCTCGCGCTTGATGGCGCGGAACGCTGTCGGCGCGGTGAACAATGCCTTGACGCCGTGCTGTTCGATCACACGCCAGAATGCGCCCGCGTCCGGCGTGCCGACCGGCTTGCCTTCGTAAAAAATGGTCGTGCTGCCGTTGATCAGCGGCGCATAGACGATGTAGGAGTGGCCGACCACCCAGCCGACGTCGGAGGCCGCCCAGAACACCTCACCAGGCTCGATGTCGTAGATGTTCTTCATCGTCCACTTGAGCGCGACCAGATGGCCGCCGTTGTCGCGGACGACGCCTTTCGGCTGGCCGGTGGTGCCCGACGTGTAAAGAATATAGAGCGGGTCGGTGGCGGCCACCGGCACGCAGTCGGCTGCTGTCGCCGACGCCATCGCCTGCTCCCAGTCGATGTCATAGCCGGGCTTCAGCTCCGCCTTCGACTGCGGCCGTTGCAGGATGATCGTTGACGACGGCTTGGCGTCAGACAGCGCGATCGCGCCGTCGATCAGCGGCTTGTAAGGGATGACGCGGTTGACTTCGATGCCGCACGACGCCGAGACGATGACCTTCGGCTTGGCATCGTTGATGCGGACCGCGAGCTCGTTGGAGGCGAAACCGCCGAACACGACCGAGTGCACGGCGCCAATGCGGGCGCAGGCCAGCATCGCGATCAGCGCCTCCGGCACCATCGGCATATAGACGATGACCCGGTCGCCCTTTTCGACCCCTTGCGCGCGCAAGACGCCGGCGAACCGCGCGACGTGATCACGCAACTCCGCGTACGTATACTTGCGGATGGTGGATGTCACCGGACTGTCGTAGATGACGGCAACGCGGTGGCCATGCCCGGCTTCGACATGGCGGTCGATCGCATTATAGCAGGTGTTGACGACGCCGCCCTTGAACCAGCGGTAAAAAGGCTTGTTGGAGTCGTCGAGAACCTTATCCCACTTCTTGTACCAGTGGATTTGTTCAGCTTCTTTTCCCCAGAATCCCTCGGGATCGCTGATTGATTGAGAAAAGGCTTTGTCGTAGGGTCCGTTCATGGTCCTCCCCTCGCGAGGTTGCTATGGTTTTATTGCTAGCGACGGCACCTTCGCGCTCCGCCGCCAACGCGCGCCGGAGTGTGATCGAAAACGACATTTGTTGTAAAGACGCAGTGTTCGGCTTTCGGGCGCAGTGCACCGTTTCGTCCCCGCCGCGGGGCCGCCCCCCCTGCGGCCGCCCCCATCCCATGTTACCGGCGCGCCCTCCGGCGAGCGCCGGTAACGTGGGCGATCCTTCCTTCGGCGGGCGGCTCTGAAAGTACTTGTCGCGTCCGTCCGCCCGTTCCCGCCGCGGTCGGCCGGCCGAAACCGGCTACCGGCAGCGGGAACGAGGACGCCTGACTAGTGCCTTTCGTTCAGACTGGCGATCTCGTCCTTGATGAGAAGCTTTTGCTTCTTGAGCTTCAGGATCTCCATGTCGTCCGGACGGGGGCGATTATTTTCTTCTTCGATGGCGATTTCGAGAGAACGATGCTTTGCTTTCAGCGCTTCGATCCGCTCTTGCAAGCTCATAGGCGCAATCCTCCCTCACGTAACACCAAAGTCATATTACCCCAAGCGCAGCCACGGCGCCAATCTCCTTGATGCGCGCCGGGCCGGCCGGCACCGCGTTCTGCACCGGCACCTCTTCACCGGCGCCGCGCTCTCCGCATGCGCGTCCGCGGGGGTTGGTCCGTTTGGGTTCGGTGGCAGGCGCTAGATCGTCATCCGCGTGAGCTCGACCGAGGAGCGCGGCCCTTCGACGATGACGATCCCGCTGTCGGTGACGTGATAGCGCTTGCGATCCTCCTCGAGGTTGTAGCCAATTACCGTATCGTCCTCGACACGGGCATTCTTCTCGACGATGCAGCGGCGCAGTTTCGCCCGCCGGCCGATGTCGACGTTGTCGAACACGATCGATTCCAGCACCTCGGCGCCGGCGTGAATATAGACCCGGCGGCCGATGACCGAGTTCTTGACGAGGGCGCCGGAAACGATGCAGCCGCCGCCGAGCACGGAGTCGATGGCTTGGCCGCGCCTGTCCTCCTCGTCGAAGGCGAACTTGGTCGGCGGCTCCGAGTAGCCGGATGTGCGCAGCGGCCAGGCGCGGTTGAACAGGTTGAGCTCCGGTGAAATGGACCGGATGTCCATGTTGGCTTCGTAAAACGCATCAAGCGTGCCGACGTCGCGCCAGTAGGGGAGCTTGCCCGGCGGCTCGCCCGGAATGATGTTGGTCATGAAGTCGAAGGCAAACATTTCCGCGTTATCCATAGCCTTGGGCAGAATATCGCGACCGAAATCGTGCGAGCTGTTGGGGTCCTTCTGGTCATCTTCGACCAGCTTGATCAGCATGTCAGTCGAAAACACGTAGTTCCCCATCGACGCATAGACCTTGGTCGGGTCGGTCGGCATCGTCGGTGCATTCGGGTTCTTTTCGTGAAAACCGACGATTCGGTTGCCGAAAGTAGTCTCGATGACGCCGAATTCCTTCGCGTACTTCTTATCCGTCGGGATGGCGGCGACGGTCACGTGGGCCCGCTTCTGTTCATGGAACTCGATCATCTGCCGAATATTCATCCGGTAGATGTGGTCCGCACCGAACACAAGAATGAGATCGGGCGCCGACTGCTCGATCAGGTTGACGTTCTGGTGGATCGCATCGGCGGTGCCGCGGTACCAATCCTTGCCTTCGGTGCGCATCTGCGCCGGCACGGGAATGATAAACTCGTTCTTGAGCAGGCCGCCGAGCTGCCAGCCTTCCGCGATATGTTGGAGAAGGGATTGGCTGCGGAACTGGACGACGACATAGATCGAGTAGACGCCAGAGTTGACAAGGTTGCTGAGGACGAAATCGATGATGCGATATTGTCCTCCGAACGGCACGGCCGGCTTCGCACGCTCCTTTGTCAGCGGATATAGACGCGTTCCTTCACCCCCCGCGAGCACAAATGCCAGAATCTTCAGTTCCATAGCGGCTCTCCACCTCTTCGGTACCCGTCGTATGCTGGACGCCTCGAAGGTTCATCCGAACCGTATTTGCGGGAAGCGCAAGCAATGACGCAAAGGCGGGCTCTCGAGTGATCGAGCCCCCTCGCCTGTTTCTCACCACTCGCAATGGCACGCATGTCGAGGTTTCCTGCGGCTTTGCTGCGATTGTGGACCAGCGGCACTGCGGGCGCAACGGGCGTTATTGTGCAGCGCGAAGATCGCGATCCAGCGTTTCGCCGGCTGGGATTTGCGCGCCGGCGGAACGGGTTATCGAAGCCACCCAGCGCTCTGCGGGAGAGCGCTCCGCGGCAAGCGCGATCAGCCGTGGGCGTGCTTGACGACGAGGCCCTGCCCGGTCGGCAGTTCGAGTACGTGGTGGTTGCGGGCGGCAAAGAACGCGTCCTCAGCGGTCTTCTGGGCGCGGTACCACTCCCAGCCGTAGTCGTCCAGGACAATCATCCCGCCCACCGCGATGCGCGCGAACAGCGCCTCCAGCGCGCCGATCTCGGCGCTCGCCGAGTTCATGTCGAGGTGCAGATACGCGATCCGCTCAGGGCACACCTGCGTCAAGACGTCCGGTACGACGCCCTTGACGACGCGGACGTTGGCGAACGACGCGAAGCGGTTGACCGCGTTCTCGTGCAGGCCGGCTTCCGCATAGCCGCCCGGGCGCACCGGTGAACCGGCCCGGTGCTGCTCGGGGATTCCTTCGAAAGTGTCATAGAGATAGAACGTCTTTTCTGTCTTCTCAAACTCAAGGTACTGGACGACAGTATCACTGCAGAAACCTTTGTAGACGCCGCATTCGACGAAATCACCCGGCAACAACAGACACTGCCTTGCCGCCCAGATCTGCGTATGCAGCCGCCATAGAAGGCTCCTTTCCTGCCCTGTTTTTGCCGTATTCTTGACGATATCAATAAACTTTTTGTCATCCAGAAATCCCATGCATCTTTCCACCGTAATCAGTTGGTCGGCATGGAATGTCTTTTTGAACAACAGATCAATGACGCCGAGGATGTGGTGCAGGATCTTCTGCTGTTTCTCATCGAGACCGTAAAACATCACTTCTCTTTCACTTGAGGGTTCAGTCACGCCATGGCACCGGTGCCTCGCGCCGCCGGCTTACGCCACCCGGTCGTGCAGGCAAGCCCGAGCGTTCGCGCCGGGCCGCGGTCAGGAAACCCGAAGCGGCCGGTCTTGCCAAGGCGGAAACAGCGCGGCCAGCGATGGTCCGCCAGAAGTCCTATCATCGGCTCATAGAAGGAATATAAACCTTGACTGGCCAACCCGCGTCCTGTATCGCTGGTCCCCGCGCACCGTCGCTTGGCTCGCCTCGAGGGGCACGCAAAGAAGACCGATCGCGCGGAAATCAGCAGGAATGAGGACGCAAATGTGCTGGAGTGGCGAGGCATCGACCGTACTGGCGGTCATCGGTCTAGGATCAACGGCCTATGCAGCGGTGCGCCGGGAGCCACCGGCGCTGTGGGTGGTCCTGGGCTACTTCTCCTCGATGGAAGCGCTGCAGGCCTACACGTATACGGTCCTCGATGCCTGCGGCGATCCCGGAAACCAGATCGCAACCCTGCTCGGCTACCTGCACATCGCCTTTCAGCCGTTCTTCGGCAATGCGCTGGCAATGCATTTCGTGCCCGCCGCGGTGCGCAACCGCATTCAGCTGCCGGTCTATTGCCTGTGTTTCGTTTCCGCCATCGTCATGATCATCCAGCTCTATCCGTTCGCGTGGGCGGGTGCCTGCGAAGCGGGCAGTCCCTTGTGCGGACCGAAGCTGTGCTCGGTGTCGGGGAACTGGCATATCGCCTGGGAGGTGCCGGCGAACGGCATCGGCAACGGCCTGCCCGCCATCGCGTTTTACGGCAGCGGCTTCCCGACCTACGCGGTGACGATGTTCTTCCTGCCGCTGCTTTACGGCTCGTGGCGGTTCACGCTGTACCACGTGCTGGTCGGCCCGACGCTCGCCCGACTGCTCACCGATAACATGAACGAGTATCCGGCCGTGTGGTGCCTGCTCGCGATCGGCATGCTGCTCTTGGTCGTCAAGACGCCGCTGCGGCGCGCCCTGTTCGTGCGCCGCTGGCTGTTGTGGCCGCGGGCGATGCGGCCGCTGGGTTGGACTGGCGGCTGCGCGTGTGGGCGCCCGAAGGCCTAGCGGGTGC
>JBATPX010000164.1:0-4666 GCA_049291695.1 Defluviicoccus sp. | reverse complement strand
CAACGGCGCCGCTCACACCCCGCCACAGCCCGGTCGCGATCGCCCGGAATGGCCGGTCGCGATCAACTGGAACGCCTGGTCGCAATCAATCGGAATCACTGGTCGCAATCAGCCGGAATGCGCACCCGCCGCACGATCGAGTGACTGATGCGTTCGCTGGGCATCCAGAGCGCCGTCCGCGGCAAGGCGGTCAAGACCACGCTCGGCTCGCCGAGCCTGGCCTCGAACCTTCGGTCGGCAGTGTCGGGGACGGCTACGACAATGCCCTCGCGGAGACCAGGCGGAACTGGATGGCCGCGGCGGCACCAACCCACGCGGCCGCATAACGCCACCTTGTGTCCAAAAAACCGGGTGCGGTACACTCAAACCAATCAGCCTCCGGCAAAACCGGGACAGTTCAGTGCAGGAATGCGCTTTGGCTAACAGCATGGTTGATCAGGATTTCGAAGCCTTTTTGTTGGCGAGCGCCGCAATAACCGGTTTTGAAAGGGCTGATCTTGTGGCCACTGGCTGCGCGGGCGACTATTGGGAAATAGTTAAAAGCGAAGCGCCACCCATGGGGCTCGCCGCGTTCTTGGCCGGACGAGAAAGTCCCCTCGACGCGGCCGTCATCGAGCTTTGGTATCTCGGTGTTTGGCGTGGATTGATGGGAACCGAGAATAGGGTGGTCTCGGCGCGCGCCTATCGCGAAGGGCTGGTCTGGCGCGCCATCGGGTTGCCCCCGAAGGGAGCGAAACCTGGCGGTTACGCGTCCTGGGCTATGCCGCCGACTCGGGAGGAATGAGTCTTTGCCGATCGAGCGAACGGACGTCGTGATCATCGGTGGCGGGATCGCCGGCGCACTGGTAGCGCACGAATTGGTTGCTGCGGGGCTCGAGGTTGTCGTGTTGGAAGCCGGAGCGGACCAAAGCGGCTCTGGCGCAGACGGTTGGGACACCTATCTCGATCATTATTTCGAAAATCCCGTAAAAACGCCGAATTCCCCCTATCCGCACAATATCGCCGCGCCGTCGCCGGACGTCCTCGACGTCGGTCGGCCGACATCGGAAGGTTATTTCTACCAGCGCGGCCCAAATCCGTTTCGTAGCGACTACGTGCGGGTGCTCGGCGGCACGACGCTGCACTGGCTTGGCACCTCCCTTCGCTTCACCCCCGCTTGCTTCGAGTTAGCCTCCCGCTATAGCCAGGCAGTCGACTGGCCACTCAAGTATGAAGATCTGGCGCCATGGTATGAACGCGCGGAATGGACGATTGGCGTCGCCGGCGAGGCGTCCGATCAACGTTTCCTCGGGATCTCCTTTGGCGAGGGTTACAATTACCCGATGGAGCGCATCCCGTCGTCCTGGCTTGATCAGCGACTGAAAACCTGGCTCGATGGCGCCGCTTACGCCGTTGATGATGAAACGATCCCGCTTCAAGTGACGAACACACCGGTGGGCCGAAACGGCATCCCGCGCGCCGGCGGCGCCATCGTCGCGGGCGAAAGGCGCGCGGCATGGGATCCAGCGGGTGGATCGCCGGACTTGGCCTGGCGCGGGCAACGGTGCAAAGGGTATTCGAACTGCATTCCGATCTGCCCCGTGCAGGCGAAGTACTCAAGCCTGAAAACCCTGAACGAAGCAGCCCGTGCGCATCCGCAACGACTTTCGATCCGCACCCAATCCGTCGTTACCGGGTTGGAGACGGACGGGGACGACGGGACGATTTCAGCGGTCCGCTATAAACGCTACGCCGCGCCGAACCGCCCCGATTTTGAGGAGCGACGAATTGCCGGACGGATCGTCGTGCTGGCGGCCAATGCAATTGAGAACGCCAAGATTGGCTTGGCGTCAGGGTTGCGCGACGCAAGCGGCCAGCTTGGACGGAACTTCATGGATCACCCGCTAGTCCTCAGCTGGGGCCTTGCACCGCAGCCTGTTGGTGGTTTCATGGGCCCCGGATCGACCGGCGGGATAGAAAACTTCCGCGACGGCGGATTTCGGCGCCGCCAAGCGGGTTTCCGGATCGAGATCGGCAATTGGGGCTGGGCGCTTGCGGAGGGTGCGCCGGTCGCCGATGTGATCCGTCATGTTCGGGTCAATCGTCTTCGCGGCACCGCCTTGCGGACGCGTTTGGCCGACGAAGTGCCGCGGCAACTTCGCCTCGGCGCGCTTATCGAGCAACTTCCGCTGCCGGAAAATCGGATTTCGATCCGGCCGGACATTGTCGATGCGCTGGGGGAACCCCGACCCGTCATCGACTACCGCATTGACGATTACGCCTTTCAAGGCATGGCTTTGGCACGAAACGCCATGCGGCACGTGTTTGACGTCTCAGGCATTGAAGACCACACACACGATGACCGAACGGATCCCGGTTGGGTCGAGCGCAACGGAGAAGGTTTCGTCTACTGCGGAGCTGGCCATCTCGCCGGAACGCACCGCATGGGGGCCACGGCGGCCGGCGGAGTCACCGACTCCGCCGGACGAGCGTTTGGGCATCCCAATCTGTGGATGGTTGGCGCGGGCGCGATGCCGACAATCGGCACCTGCAACCCTACACTGACACTGGCGGCGCTCACGCTTTTCGCCGCATCGGACATCATCAAAAAAATTTCCTCATTGCCATGACCGCTTCCGATAACACCCGTTTCGACTACCACATGGCCAATCTTCATACGCTCCTGAAAGCCGCAATGTTGGTCGAACTGACGACCATCCCGGCTTATCTCCACGCCGCTTTTTCGATCGAGGATCTGGGCGCCGAACATGTCAATCATGCGCCGCGCGAAGCGATCCGCTCGGTGGTCGTCGAGGAAATGCTTCACCTGACGCTTATTGCCAATATCCTTAACGCCACCGGCGGGCGTCCGGCGTTGGATCAAAGCGCCTGGATTCCTCAGTACCCATGCTCGCTGTTTCCGAAAGCGCTCGCTGCTTGCACATTGCGCGATCCGACGACGGGTGAAGACCGGCCCATTGTTGTCTCGGAAGGGATCAACGTTCATCTGCGCCCTTTTAGTCAGGAGCAGGTCAAGCTGTTTGAGAGCATCGAGGCTCAGCACTCGGCAAGCTGCGGCGCCGTCGACGGTAAAATTGACAGCATCGGCCGGTTGTACGCCGGTTTGAAATCCGAGCTTTGCCAGATGGTCGACCTTTATGGCCGCGAGGCGGTGTTCTGCGGCGATCCAGCGCGGCAAGTCGGTCCTGAATACTACTACGCCGCGGGTGGAAGGCTTACGGCAATTGATCCCAGCCGCCACACCGAGGATCCGCTTACCCAGGCCCAGACCGCCCTGGACCTCATCGCTAACGAGGGCGAGGGGTTGGAACACGGCCATTCGGTCTTCGACGGCATCGCTCGCCCCGATGAAACGGGCGCCGACATCGCGCACGTCTTTAGGTTTCGGGAAATCTTGAAGCAAACGCGTTACCGCGATGGCGATTGTTGGAACGAGGATCCCACGGGCGACGCCATGGCCGTGGACTGGAAATCGGTTTGGCCCCTGGCCGACGATCCAGACCCCGATGACCCGGCTTTGACTTGTGAAACGGCGAACGCGATGCGGGAGTTTGATCGACGCTATTCCGTAGTGTTGCGAACGATCAACGGGGGTCTCCTGGGCGAACCCGAACTCTTGAAGACCGCGGTGGTCGGGATGTTCAGCCTTAAGTACCGGGGAATGGCGCTCATGCGTACGCCGCGGGGCGATGGCCGAAACGCAGCGCCTGCGTGGCGTTGGCTGGACAAAGGCGAGTGAAATTGCCCTGCTTACTCAGCCGTTTTTCTGTCATTTCCGTCCTCGCAAAACGAGCCGGACCAACAAAATGAAGGGAGAATGTCTTGGAAAGCGTTGATATTCGAGATCCGAAAGTGGTTGGCAAACTGACGGACAGCACGCGCGTGATAATGAGTTTCGGCTCGGCGTTCGGCGGTTTTGAGTTCGCGATGCAGCTTCGATACGACATCATGCAGAAACTTGGCATTGGTTGGGACGACAAGCCGGCGTTTGTCTACCTCGATGCGGAGTCTCTCAAGCATCAGAAGGATTCAAGTTATCCGTGGGATCAACAGTTGGGCATCTACAAGATGTCCAATCCTTTCTGGAAGGCATTTTACGAGGGCGCCCTCGATCACGCCCGCAACATGATATTTTTGCTGACGAAGCAGTGGCTTACGTCGCAATATTGCTGGGAGGAGTTGCAGTTTTTCATCGATCGGTTCGATAAAAATGCCAATATCAAGCCGGTCTTTGTGGTGTTTCCGGACGCCGTCGATCTTCTGAATCAGAACGAAGTCGCGCTACACGACGGGTCGACGCGCAAGCCGAGCGAAATTTGGAGCGAAATGAAAGCGGTTCCTGGCAGCCGGGTCATCGACATCCGTACGCCTCCGGATAACAGTTTGCAGACGATAATTGTCGAGGGGGAAAGCTACCAGTACCACTATCAGTACATGTGCAGCGAAGCGGAGCTCAACGAAATCATTAACAGCCTGGATCTTTGCATCGATTAGCGAAGCGAGCATATGGGCGGGTTGATTTGTCCGACTCCACTAGCAGTTGTCAATGCCGCTTGAAAATTCCCCGAAAGTGCCGGGCGAAAATTCCCTGGTCGGCGGGGTGGGTGATCAGCCGGCGTGTTGATCGAGGCTCCTGTTTTTGGGTGGCCTGCCGCGGCGGCGTGGC
>JBATPX010000163.1:0-19888 GCA_049291695.1 Defluviicoccus sp. | reverse complement strand
CGTTTGCCGAGCGCCTTGACCTTGTCGAGCGGAGCGTTCGTGCCGGCGAGGGCGCCCTCGTCGAGTTGGTCAGGGCCCGTGCCAATCTGTTCGATGCCGAGGTCGCGCGGCTGCAGAGCCAGATCGCCGTCATGCGAGCCCGTTCTCGTCTCAATCAAGCGCTTGGACTGGACCCGTGGTCTTGGGTGCCGGCGCAGGAAGCAGAGAAATGAAGCCGTATGCCACCCATGCCGAGCGCGGACCGCTCGCCGGTGTCCTGATCGTCTTTGTCTTGTTCGCCGTCATGGCCATGTCTGCCACGCCTCTGCGCGCTCACGAGGGGCACGATCATGGAGCGCCTCCGGTCGCGCTCCTCAAGGCCGTCTCTCCGCGCGTGGAAGCGAGTTCGGAGAGCTTCGAGTTGGTCGGCATCGTGCGAAGCGGTGCGATGATCCTTTTTCTCGACCGCTTCGCCGACAACGCGCCTGTCACCCGTGCGACGATCGACGTCACGGCGGACGCCGCCGCGGTGCGGGCGAAACCCCAGCCGGACGGCAGCTTCCTCGTCACGGCGCCTTGGCTGGCCAAGACCGGGCGGCTGGACTTGGTCTTCGCGGTCGCCACCGATGAGAACAGCGACCTGTTGATCGGCACGCTCGACATGCCAGCAGAGGCGACCGGAGAGGCGGCCGGCGAGAGCACCATGGCGCTGCTCGCACGTTCTCCCGTCCTGTGGGTCATCGGCGTCGCGCTGTTGGTCGTGGGCCTCGTTCTCGGCCGCAGTCTGGCGCCGCAGCGGAGCATTGCGCCGCAAGCACTGCTCCCGTCAGCGCCAGAGAGCGATGCGGAGAGCGATATCGGGTCGAAGCGCCGCGCCGGTGCGGTTGTCATGCTCGCGGTTCTCGCCATAGCCACCTCAGCTCGCGTGGTGCTCGCTCACGGCGATGAAGACCATGGCGCGGCCGATAAACCTATAGCGGCTGTCACTTCGCCGGCCGCCGCGGCCGACAGCCCTGGCCGGCTTTCTGACGGCAGCCTGTACGTGCCAAAGCCGACGCAGCGCCTGTTGACTGTCCGCACGCAGCCGGCCCGCGTCCAGGAAGTATCCCGAACCGCCTCGATCACCGGCCGGGTAATCGCCGATCCGGCCGCCGGCGGCCGGGTGCAGGCGGCACAGGGCGGCCGCATCGAGCCGCCGGAGGATGGCCTTCCGGTCATTGGCCAACGCGTCGTCCGGGGGCAGGCGCTGGCCACGGTCACGCCGGTGATCACCAACCTGGAACGCGGCGGGGTGCGCGAGCAGCTCGCGCAGATCGACAGCAGCGTCGGCATCGCCGAGCAGCGGGTGGCGCGGCTGTCCCAGCTTGAGGGCAGCGTGCCGCAACGCGAGATCGACGAGGCCCGGCGCGAACTGGACGGATTGCGGCAGCGGCGCCGAGCGCTGGCGCCGGCGCTGGCCGAGCGGGAAGTGGTACGCGCTTCGGCCTCGGGCGTGATCTCGGTCGCCAACGTCGTCACCGGCCAGCTCATCGAGGGCGGCGCGGTGCTGTTCGAAATCGTCGATCCGGTGAAGCTGTGGGTCGAGGCGGTTGCCTACGATCCGGCGGCCGTCGTCGACATCCGCGGCGCCGTGGCCGCGACGGCCGACGGCGAGACGCTGCCGCTCGACCTGATCGGCCGCAGCCTCACCCTGCGGCAGCAGGCGGTGCCGGTGCTGTTCCGCATCACCCGGCCGTCGCCGACGCTGAAGGTCGGCACACCGGTATCGGTGATCCTGCAGGAGGCAAAAACGGAGACAGGGATCGTGCTCCCGGCCGCCAGCATCGTCGGCACGACCAGCGGCGAAGACGTCGTCTTTGAGCACGTCTCGGCCGAACGCTTCCTGCCCCGCCCGGTGCGCTATCGTCCGCTCGACGGCGAGAGGGTGGTCGTCCACGCCGGCGTCGATGCGGGTGCCCGCATCGTCACAGAGAGCGCCGATCTGCTCGGCCAGATCCGCTGAGCCGCCGCGATGTTTGCCTTCCTCGTCAACGCCAGCTTGAACAACCGGCTGTTCGTGCTGATCGCCGCGACAATCCTCGTCGTCTACGGCGCGCTGTCGCTCAACACCATCCCGGTCGACGTCTTCCCCGACCTGAACAAACCGACGGTCACGCTGATGACGGAAGCGGACGGACTGGCGGCCGAGGAGGTCGAGCAGCTGGTCACCTTCCCGATCGAGACTTCGATGAACGGAATGCCGGGGGTGACCCGCCTGCGCTCCGTCTCCACCGTCGGCCTGTCGATCGTCTTCGTCGAGTTCGACTGGGGCACCGACATCCACCTCAACCGCCAGCAGGTGACCGAGCGGCTGGGCCTGGTCCGCGAGCAGCTGCCGGAGGGAATCGCACCGCAAATGGCGCCGATTTCCTCGATCATGGGCGAGATCATGCTGATCGCGGTGTCCAGCGAGACCGCATCGGCGATGGATCTGCGTGATCTCGCCGACTGGGTGGTCCGCCCGCGCCTGCTGACCATCCCGGGGGTCTCGCAGGTGATCCCGATCGGCGGCGAAGTCCGGCAGTACCGGGTCACGCCGAACATCCCGGTGATGGACAGCCTCGACGTCAAGCACGACGAGACGGTGAATGCGCTGCGCGAATTCGGCGTCAATACCGGCGGCGGCTATGTCGACCAGGGCGGCCGCGAGTATCTGATCCGCAACATCGGCCGCACCGCCCGGCTGGAGGACCTGCGCAACCTCGTGGTCGCCGTCCGTGATGGCCAGCCGATTCCGCTGCGGCACGTGGCGGACGTGGACTTCGCGCCGCGCATCAAGCGCGGCGACGCCGGCTTCATGGGCAAAGCGGCGGTGATCCTGTCGGTGCAGAAACAGCCGGGTGCGGACACCGTCGCGCTGACGGGGGAGATCGAGAGCGCGCTCGCCGATCTCGCGCGCGTTGTGCCTGCGGGCATCCGCATTGGCGACGTCCTGTTCAAGCAGGCAAACTTCATCCAGACCTCGATCCGCAACGTCGAGCGGGTGCTCATCGAGGCGCTGATCGTCGTCTCGATCGTGCTGTTCCTGTTCCTGCTGAACTGGCGGACGACCTTCATCTCGATCACCGCGATCCCGATCTCGATCCTGATCACCGTCCTGGTGTTCAAGTACTTCGGCCTGTCGATCAACACGATGACGCTGGGCGGTCTCGCCATTGCGATCGGCGAGCTGGTAGACGATGCGGTCGTCGATGTCGAGAACGTCTTCAGACGCTTGCGGCAGAACCGGGAGGCCGCCAACCCGCGCCCTCCGTTGGCGGTGATCGCCGCTGCCTCGACGGAAGTGCGCTCAGGCATCATCTACGCGACCATCATCATCGTCCTCGTCTTCGTCCCGCTGTTCGCGCTGTCTGGCATCGAGGGACGGCTGTTCGCTCCGCTCGGCGTCGCCTACATCGTCTCGATCCTGGCGAGCCTGATCACCGCCATCACCGTGACGCCCGTGCTCTGCTCCTGGCTGCTGCCGCGGATGAAGCGGCTGAGCGAGCGCGACAGCGCGCTCGTCCGAACGTTGAAGCGGGGCAACGAGCGGCTGCTCGCCTGGGCGTTCCCGCGCGCCCGTCTGGTCTATGCGTCGGCTGGCCTCGCCGTCGTTCTCGCCGGTGCGTCGGCGTCGATGCTGCCGCGGTCGTTCCTGCCGCCGTTCAACGAAGGCACGCTGACAATCAGCCTGCTGTTCAACCCGGGAATTTCGCTTCCCCAGTCGAGTCGCATCGGGGCGGTGGCCGAAAGTCTGATCCTGACGGTTCCCGAGGTGAAGACGGTCGGCAGGCGCACCGGCCGAGCGGAACTTGACGAGCACGCCGAAGGCGTGCATTCGAGCGAGATCGACGTCGACCTGCATCCCTCATCGCGCGGCCGCGACGACATCCTGGCCGATATCCGCGGCCGCCTGGCGGGGCTGCCGGTCAGCATCAACGTCGGACAGCCGATCTCGCACCGGCTCGACCACCTGCTGTCGGGGGTCCGGGCGCAGATCGCGGTCAAGATCTACGGCGAGGACCTAGATACGCTGCGGACCTTGGCCGAGAGCCTGCGGCAACGGCTGTCGACGATCCCCGGCCTGGTGGATCTGCAGCTGGAGAAGCAGGTCCGCATCCCACAGGTTCAGGTCAAGGTCGACTACCAGCGTGCCGCGCTTTACGGCGTCACGCCGGCGCAGGTGACGGAGGCCGTCCAGTCGCTCTCCAACGGTCTCGTCGTCTCGCAGATCGTCGACGGAAATCGCCGCTTCGACGTGACGATGCGCCTCGGTGAAGCCGACCGCACGCGCGAGGGTCTGAAGCGGGTGATCATCGAGACGCCGCTCGGGCACGTACCGCTGCGCCGGGTCGCCGAGGTCGTCGAGACGGACGGGCCGAACCAGGTGCTGCGCGAGAACAGTCAGCGGCGGATGGTCGTCCTAGCGAACTCGGATGGCACCGACATGGCCGCCATCGTGTCGGCGATCCGTCAGGAGATCGCCGGCACGCAGCTGCCCACCGGCTACTTCACCCGGCTGGAAGGGGCGTTCCAGGCGCAGGAGGAGGCGTCCCGGCTGATCGCGCTGCTGTCGCTGATCTCCCTCGTGCTGATCTTCGTCGTTCTCTATAGCCGCTACCGGTCGGCCATCCTTTCGCTGATCATCATGGGCAACGTGCCGCTGGCGCTGATCGGCAGCGTCGGAGCATTGTGGATCGCTGGACAGCCGTTGTCGGTGGCGTCGATGATCGGCTTCATCACGCTCGCCGGCATCACCACCCGCAACGGCATCCTGAAGATCAGCCACTACATCAATCTCGCCCTCTATGAAGGTGAGACGTTCGGCACGGCGCTGATCGTCCGTGGCAGCCTGGAGCGGTTGACGCCGGTGCTGATGACGGCGCTGTCCGCCGGGCTGGCGCTGCTCCCGCTGATGATCGGCGCCGATGCTCCCGGCAAGGAAATCCTCCACCCGGTCGCCATCACGATCTTCGGCGGCTTGATCAGCGCCACGCTCCTCGACACGTTGCTTACTCCGCTACTGTTCCACCGCTTCGGGGAGAAACCCTTGGCAAGGCTGCGCGAGCAGCAGGCGCAACTGAAAACAGCCGAGGCGTATTGAGGGCCGGCGACACGCACCAGGAAAGATACTGAACATGATCATCCGCAGCCTCGCCGTTGTCTTAAGCCTTTGTATGATCGTCGCAACTGCCTATGCCCACGGACCGGCTCGCGGTCCGAACGGGGGGCAAATGCACGATCTCGCTGGCGGCCACGTCGAACTGGTTGCGCAGGCGGGCGAGATCGCCGTCTATCTGTTCGATGCCGAGAACAAGCCCATGTCTGCGCAAGGTGTCGTCGCCACGGCGACCGTGCTGGCCCAAGGCAAGCAGGAGATGGTGATGCTGCAGCCGGCGGACGGCAACGTGATGCGTGGCCGCGGCGGCTTTACCGCGCAACCGGGCATGAGGGTCGTGCTGTCGCTGACGCTGCCCGGCCAGCGCCCGCAGTTGGGGCGGTATGCGCCTCTCGACTGAAGCCATGGACCCTGAAGCACACGTCCTCGTCGTTGATGATGACAGCCAGGTTCGCCAGCTGATCGGGCGATTCCTGCGCGATAACGGCTACCGCGTCACCGGTGCCCGAGATGGGCGCGAAATGCGGGAAACGCTCGGGTCCGCAGCCATCGATCTGATCATCCTCGACCTTATGCTGCCGGGAACATCCGGACTCGATCTCTGCCGGGATCTGCGAACAACATCGTCGGTTCCGATCATCATGCTCACCGCCAAGGGCGAGGATACCGACCGGATCGTCGGTCTTGAGGTGGGGGCGGACGACTACCTGCCCAAACCATTCAATCCGCGTGAACTGCTGGCGCGCATCCGGGCAGTCCTGCGGCGGGCTGCCGCGAAACAGCCCGGAGAACCGGCACCGCAAGGGCGGCTGATCATGTTCGGCGGCTGGACCCTGGACACGCTGCGACGGGAAGTGACCTCCGCCGAGGGCGTCGTCATCGATCTGAGCGGCGGTGAGTACGACGTATTGATCGCCTTGGTCGAGCACCCCAATCGTATCCTCTCACGTGAGCAACTGCTCGAACTGGCGCGCAATCGCGAATCAAATGCCTTCGACAGAAGCATCGATGTGCAGATCAGCCGGCTCCGGCGCAAGCTCGAAGCGGGAGGGATATCGCCGCCGCTGATAAAGACAGTCCGGGGCGCCGGCTATATCTTTCTGCCGACGGTGAAGAGGTGCTGAAACGGCTGATCCCCGACACGCTGGCCGGACGGACGATCATCATCCTGCTCTTCAGCCTCGGGCTGTTCCACCTCTGGAGCCTTTGGATTTACCAACTCGGCATCGAGGACCTGCTCGGCACGACCCGCGAGGAACAACTCGCGGAGCATCTGGTCGCGGTAAAGCGCGTCGCCGCCGCCTTGCCCGAGAGCGAACGGGAGCAAACGGCGCATGCGCTCTCCACCGCGACCATGGAGATCCACTGGAGCCCGCGCAGTCTCATTAATCCGACGGAAGCCGAAAGCCAGAGGATCACCCTGGTTCGCCGGCGATTGCGCGAACTGGTGCCCGGACTCGCCGATGACCAGATCCGTCTCGCCTTCGCCGACGAGGGCGGATCGCGAGAGCGGGCGGACACAGATGCCTTCCATCACCTCCTGCTCGCATCGGTACAGTTGCCTGACGGCAGTTGGCTGAACTTCAGCGTTGCCACGCTGCGGCTGGCTTCAGCGCCGGATCACAGCGTGCTGGGTTCGCTGACCGCGATGGCGCTCGGCATCCTTCTCGTCTCGGTTTTTCTGGTGCGCTCGGTGACCGCACCGCTCAGGTCGCTGGCGACGGCCGCCGATCGCATCGGCATCGATGCCACCTCGCCCGATGTTCCGCAAGCCGGCCCGCGAGAGGTGCGGCTCGCCGCGACCGCGTTCAACCGGATGCAGGCGCGGATCAAGCGGCTCATCGACGATCGAACGCAGACGCTGGCCGCGGTTTCGCATGATCTCAAGACACCGATCACGCGGCTGCGCCTGCGGGCGCACTTCGTTCGAGACGACGAGTTGCGCCAGACGATCGAGAGCGATCTCGACGAAATGGAAGCGATGATCCAGTCCACCCTCGACTTCCTGCGCGGCGATGCGTCGGGCGAAGAGATCAGGACAGTCGACATCAACACGATCATCGAGACGGTCTGCGATCATCTCGTCGATAGTGGCCACGATGTCGTGCTGCGCGCAGACACGCATGCGCCGCTCCCGTGTCGACCGCTGGCGATCAAACGCGCGTTCTCCAACCTGGTCGAGAACGCGGTGAAATATGGCACACGCGCCCGCGTCACGCTCGCAAAGCAGGCGGACACGCTGATCGTCACCATCGACGACGATGGCCCCGGCATTCCGGCGGCCGAACTGGATCGGGTGTTCGATCCGTTTTATCGGCTGGAAATCAGCCGAAGTCGCGAAACCGGCGGAACCGGCCTGGGCCTCACCGTTGCACGTTCGACCATCCGCGCCCACGGCGGCGACGTCGAGCTTGCGAACAGAAGCGGCGGCGGACTGTCCGTCACCGTCACCTTGCCTATGCTCCCCCACATCTCTTGAGCCGGCAATACTTCGTAACGCTGCCGCAAATCCACAGCAACCGGGGGCGTCTAAAGTCACCCGGTCTTGGATTCCAGAGTCCACTCAGGCCAAAGGGAAAAAACTATGCTGTCCGCAGCGCCGCACAATCGTTTTCGTTATTCGATCGCCCTCGCGGCCGCCCTCGTTGTCGGCTGGGCGTTTACCGGTGACGCAACCGCCCAGTCCGGCGGCGGCGCCATGCCGATGCAGCACGAACACATGTCGGGCACCGCCGGGGAGCCATCGCACGACCATCAAGGGACAAGCTCCACAGATCCGGTCATCTCGGCGTTCCAGGCCGTCAACGAAAAGATGCACCGCGACATGATGATCTCCTTAACCGGTGATGCCGATCGCGACTTCGTAGCCGGGATGATCCCTCACCATCAGGGGGCCATCGACATGGCAGAGGTCGTCCTGAAGTACGGCAAGGATCCAAAAATCCGCACGCTCGCCCAAGAAATCATCGTCGCCCAGAATAAGGAAATCGCATTGATGAAGGCATGGCTTGTGGAAAACTCTAGGTGACCCAGAGAAATTCGCCTGACCTCTGACTGGTGCAAATGTCGTTCATCGATTGGCTTCACGAATGTGGGCACGCGGCCTTGGAACTGGCCGCTCTCACCTCATCGGGATTTCTTCATGCGGTGCTCCATGGCGTCATCTATGGAACGCCCGTCATCCTGTTTATCTCCCTGATCTGGATCGCCTTCGCTCTCCGGGCGAGGGTCAACGCGCGCAGGGCGCTCAGGGGAAGTCTCGACGAAGACCTGCATCGTGCGCACACCGTCGGCCTGACCGACGGCATCTTCAAGCTGATCTTGCGTCGAACACGCGGCCGCCAAGCAGTGTTGCTGGTCATTGCCGCGGCCGCGATGCCGACGCTCTATCTGACACTCGAGATCCCGAAACACATTGTCAATCATGCCATCGCTCCGGCGAATAAAATCATAGAGATAGATGACATCGCCTTCACACAGATCCAGTTCCTGGTCATACTTTGCTTTTTGTATCTCGCAAGTCTGCTGGTCAACGGGTCGATCAAGTACTGGCTGAACGTCTACCAGGGGCGGGTTGGCGAACTGCTCATCCGGCGTCTACGGCTCAAGGTCTATCGTGGTTGGCGTCGCAACGGCCGACCCGGTGGACAGGCGCAGCTCATTCCAATCATTGTTCAGGAGGTGGAACCCGTCGGTGGATTCGCCGGCGAGGCATTTGTCACACCGGTATTCCAGGGAGGGACGTTCCTGACCTTGCTTGCCTTCATGCTCCTCCAGGATCCGGTTCTGGGCGGGGCGGCCTTGATGATGCTGCCAATTCAGCTTGCCGTCATTCCTCCCCTGCAGCGCCGCATAAACGGGTTGAACCGCACTCGCGTCCAAGAAGTCAGGCGTCTAGGCGGCCTGCTTGGCGAAAGCGGGCATCCTACTCCGGGAAGTGTGAGTCCGTTGCGCGCGATGTTTGCGAGCGTGCGCCGCATCCAGGAGATCCGTTTCGGCATCTTCAAGAAGAAATACCTGATGAAGTCCGCCATAAACTTCCTCAACAATCTCGTACCATTTTTCTTCTACCTCATCGGCGGCTATCTCGTCATTGAGGGCAAGATCACTTTCGGTGCTCTGGTTGCAGTATTGGCGGCACACAAGGATTTTTCGGCACCGCTACGCGAACTTCTGATGTATTACCAAGTCACCGAGGATGTTCGCGTCCGCTACCGCGAAGTGCAACGGTTCGTCGCCGGCGCGGTCGCGCAACATCCCCTTGGCATCGCCCGGGAAGCCGCTGGTGCGGCCGAACGTTCATTGGCCGTTCCTTAGCGCCGATGACCGAAGAGCAGCCCGAGCCTGATCGAGCCCAGAGCCGTATCCCCTTCGGCAGACGAGGCAACCCGTAAGTGTGCATCGTAACCCATTGAAATCGCATAAGAGACGGTTGGATGCCGGTTCCGTTCCCTCCGCCAAGGCGCTTGCGCGATAAGGTCTCCGCCGCCGCCCGCGACGACGAAAAACGCCAGGAAATGCGCCCTTTTGGGCGAAAAGCTGTTGACCTCCGAGGCGCCCGGAAGAGCCAAAATCGTTCTCTCTGCGGCCCTTCTCTCCAAAGCTCCTGACTTCGCCCAAACAGTACGGATTTTTAAGGCGTTGATTTAGCGTGCTTATTCGGCGTGGGAAATCCGTACTTTTGGAAGTTCGCTCGGATGGGCGACGGAATCTGGCGTCGAACCTTCGCGCTGATGTCGTTGGGATTTTCCGGCTGCGCGGCGCAGCGACCGCTCGCCTTGGAACAAAAAGCTGGCTTCAATACAGTCGCGGTCAGATGATTGTGAGTTTCACCGAGCATTCGAAAATTCTCGAAAGCCGCGATGTGCATCAAACTGACCCGGATGACGAGGTTGATACACACGCTTACCGCCCATACTGCACTGTGGAACCGTCAGCAGACGCCGGGCCGGCATTAAGCTTGGCCTGCAATGCATGGGTGAAGCATTTGAGGCCGCTCGCGTTGGCTTGGGCGGCCTCAGCAATTCTGACCACTTCGATCATGCCGCAGCCACGCCAAGCAAGAAACGCGCGCGTTCACGGCGCAGCATTTCGTAAGGGCTGACACTCGCGATCCCCAAGCCAATGCAGACATTGGGTATCTTGATCTTCCGGGTCGATGCCGATGGCACCTCATGCGTCACAATGGTGAACCCGTGCGCCAGCGCATGGGCAACAAGCCAATAGTCGGCAACCTGCAAGAACGTAGCAACGGCCGCAGCCTCGTAGTTCTGGCCCGTCGCCCAGGCGCTGACCCGACCGAGCGCAGGCAGCACAGCGTCATCAGGTGACGCGAAGAAGCCACGTCCGCGCTGGTCGGCCCATTCGGAGAGATCGTCGCCGCCCGCCTGCAATTCGTCGCCGACTTTCTCGATGCTGGCCACCTTGCCCGCGTCGTTCTGGATGATCAGCCAGTCCCAGAACGCCGGGCAGAAATCGAACCCGTAGTGCAGGTTCTTGGCTTGGATGAAGATATTCGCATCGAGAAGGTAGCGCGTCACATCATGACCCCCGCTTCTCTGCCGATATTGTTGAACGTCTCGGTTTTTGCCACACCCAGCATCCGGAAGGCGTCGCGATAGAGGGTCTGGCCTTCCAGCGTGCTTTCGACCAGAGCCCGCGCGAACCTGCGGCTGACGCGGGACAGCGTGGTGCGGTAGAAATCGCCGCCGCCCGCTCCGTCGCGCGCGAACTGACGAAGGCGTTCGAGTTCTGCACCCCAGGCCGCATCGAACGCGGCGCGGTCGAGCACGCCTGCGTCCAGAAGCCGCCGCAAGATGACCAGCGTGCTGACCTTGAAACGCCGCGCCAGCCGTTGCAGCGTCGCCTCCAGCGCCTCATCGGGCAGAAGCGCCGCCTGAACCTCGTCCAGCGGCGCCAACAGCTCTGCCGCGACCGCGTTGCACCAGACCTCTTCCCGTCGATATCCGCCCAGCGTCGCGGCGCTGGCGTCCGAGAGAGCGGAGGCGCCCAGCCACAGATGCGCAAGCTCGTGCGCCAGCGTGAACATCTGTCCTGCCTTGGTGTCGGCCCCGTTGATGAAGACCAGCGGCGCGCGGGCGTCAGCGAGCGCGAACCCCCGGAACTCCTGCGGATCGAGCGGGCGACGATTGTTGCTCAGAACCACGCCGCTGACCATCACCAGAACCCCGGCCCGGTCCGCCTGACCGATGAACAGTCTTAGCGCCTCCTCCCATGTGCGGCAGGCAACGCGGGCGTCGAGGTCGAAGCCAAGCGTGGCAGCCATCGTCCTGGCAGCCTCCGTCACCGGCGTGTCGGTCGTCAGGCTTCCGACGAAGCGCGCTTCGGGCTCGCGTGTCACAAGTGCGAACTCGCGGTACCAACCCTGCCGCTCCTGCGCCGCATAGAGCATGTCGAGCAGGTTCGGGCTTGGCCGCCGAACGGCCTGCCCGGCCATGGTGCGGAAATCCGGGATCGGCAATGGCTCTTCGGGCGGCGCGGGCAAGAACAGATAGCCGACCGGCACATGCACGGCGCGCGCAAAGGCCTCGACCTGCTTCAGCGTCGGCAGAGTCTCGCCCGCCTCCCAGGCCGCCAGCTTGGGGAAGCGATGCACGAGGTCGGCAGGCTCCAACCCGGCGCGTTCCCGCGCCCAGCGCAGCACGGAGGAATCGACGGGCGCACGGGTCATTCCGCAGCTTCCAATTTCTGGGCGCCCTCGTCCAGCGCCTCGGCGAGGAGGGCTTCGAGGAGGCGGGCGCGGGTGGTGTCGGCCTGCGCGAGGGCGGCCTCCAGCCGGTCGCAGAGGGCCATGAGGGCGTCGACCTTGGCCACGATCCGGTGTTGTTCGGCGAGGGGTGGGAGGGGGATCAGGTATCTCTTCACGCTAGCTGACGACAGGTTCGGCTGCGCCGTTCCGTTGTCAAAACGGCGAAGCTGCTCTCTTCCGAGCGGCGATGTCAAATAGATGAAAGTGTATCGCCGGTCGATCTGTCCGCTTGGGCGAATAATCATTAATGACGACGCGATCGCTCCTTTTTCAAAGGGGTCAACATACGCCGTCTTTCCGAACGTTGCTCCTCGAAGGCAATAGACCAGATCGCCGGGCCTAATCTTGCCGCCACCGAGCGAGGCGAATTTTTCCTCAGTGATGTAGTGCATTGTGCTCCGCGAGAGCGCGCCATCCGGTTCAATGTGTCCGGTGTTTATCCACGGCACTCCCGTGGCCACATACTCGCCCCGCTTCGGATACTTCTTGCTCCGGTCACCGTTCTCAAATGCAGCGACTGCCGAAAACGGAACCCATTGCCAGCCCGACGGCGCATCGAAAGGTGGCTCGCTCTCAATCTTGCGCCTTTCAAACGACGCCGGTTCGTCGGAGGGGTCCTGGTCCACAAGTTTGCCGCGGACGGCGAGGTTGAGGATGGTCTGGCGGAGGGGTTTGATCTGGTCGGGGCGTTTGGTGAGGGCGGGGAGCGTGGCGAGGGCGAAGCGGGCGTGGGTGGGGAAATTCTCTGGCGTGGTGTCGGGCGCGGTCAGGCGGGCGAGGCTGGCGGCGGTCAGCCGGTCGCGGGTGGCCTCGCGCTGTTGCCGAGCCGCCTCCAGCCGGACCAGCAGCGCCATCAACTCTTCCACCTTCGCCACGATCCGCCGCTGCTCGGCGAGGGGCGGGAGGGGGAGGAGCATGGCCTCCAGTTTGCCCTTCGTGATGTGTTGAAGTCCAACACCGCCATGTGCCTTAGCGATCATCTCGTCGAGGCGCCCATTGATCGCAAGCCGCAAGAACCCTGGATCAAAGAAGTCGGTTTTGAAATCGCAGCGGAAGATATGCTGGTTCAGCACCGCTGGCCCGCGATCCCAGATGAAAGCCCCGAATGACGTGCCGGGAGTGCCCGACCAGCTAATCAGGAAGCTGCCGTCTTCTATGAGCGATCGATCGCGCGCCATTTCTGGCCGACAGCAGTTGAAGGGTGCGGCTGGGTTGTTAAGGTTCTGAATCCTCACAATCCGTAATCCCGACGAAACCCAGTCGGTAGGCTTGAAGGCCATTCCGTTGAGTAGGTCGAGTTGATCGCCTACGCGCATCCATCGCCAGTTCGCAGGCACGTCGAACGGTAAGTCACCCGACTTGAACTCTTGCTTGATCCGCGCCGGTTCGTCGCCTGCCTCCTGCGCGACCAGCTTTCCCCGCACGGCGAGGTCCAGCACGAAGCGGCGCAGGCGGGCGACAGTATCGGGCGTCTCCGCCACCTTTTCGTACAGGGCGAGCAGGCGGTCGGCGTTCATCGGGCGAACGCCTCGGACAGGATCGCCTTCAGCTGGTTGCGGATCGCCGCCACATCGGCCTCGGCGGCGGTCAGATCCTCCAGCAGCGTCTCGGGGTCGCCATGCTCCTCCGCCACCGTGTGCGGGTTCTTGATGTCGAGGTTGTAGCCGCGGGCCTTCACGTCCTCCGCGCCGACCTTCCAGGCGCGCTCGGCCTCCTGTCGCCCCTCGCGGCGCGGGCCGCCCCACCAGGCGACGCAGTCGGCCAGATGCTCCAGCCGAATGGGCCGGGTCATCGAATAGGCCTTCTGCCCCTTGGGCACCCGGTGTTCCCAGAACCAGATGTCCTGCGTCGGCGCGCCCTTTTCGAAGAACAGCAGGTTCGTGCCGATGGAGGCGTAGGGGCGGAAGACGGAGTTCGGCAGGCGGACGATGGTGTGGAGGTTGCACTCCTCCATCAGGTGCTCTTTGAGCCGGGCCTTGACGCCCTCGCCGAAGAGCGATCCGTCGGGCAGGACCACGGCGGCGCGGCCGCCCGGTTTCAGGAGGCGGATGATCAGGGCGAGGAAGAGGTCGGCGGTCTCTCGAGTGCGGAAGTGCTGGGGGAAGTTGGACTCGATCCCGTCCTCCTCGCGGCCGCCGAAGGGCGGGTTGGTGAGCACGATGTCCACCCGCTCGTCCTTGCTCCAGGAGATGTAGGGGCGCGCCAGAGTGTTGTCGTGGCGCAGGAACGAGGGGTCCTCGATGCCGTGCAGCAGCATGTTGGTGACGGCGAGCATGTGGGGGAGCTGCTTCTTCTCCACCGCGCGGAGCCCGTTTTCCAGCATCCACTCGTCATGCGGTTTCTTCACGTAGTGCTCGCGCATGTGGCGGATGGCACAGGTGAGAAAACCGCCGGTGCCGCAGGCGGGATCGAAAAGCGTCTCACCCGGTTTTGGGTCGATCATCTGGGCCATGAAGGCGGTGACGGCGCGGGGCGTATAGTATTCGCCGGCGTTGCCGGCCGATTGCAGGTCGTTCAGAATCTGCTCGTAGATGTCGCCGAAATGCTGGCGCTCGGTCAGGTTGTTGAAGTCGATGCCGTTGATGCGGTTGACCACTTGGCGCATCAGCTGGCCGGATTTCATGTAGTTGTAGGCGTCCTCGAACACGTCTCGAACGGTGCGGGCGCGGGGACCGATGATCGGCAATTCCTTCAGGGTGGGAAAGAGGTCGCCGTTGACGAAGGCGAGCAACTCCTCGCCGGTGATGCCCTCTGGGTCGGCTGCCCAGGTGCGCCATTGCAGGGGGGCGGGAATGGGCGAGCGGTAGTTCTCTTTAAGAAGTTCGAGTTCCTGGTCCTGGTCGTCGATGATCTTGAGGAAGAACATCCAGCAGAGCTGGCTGATGCGCTGGGCGTCGCCATCGACGCCGGTGTCCTGGCGCATGATGTCCTGAATGGATTTGACGAGGGTGCGGACGGACATGGGTCAGGCGGTATCCTTGTAGAGTTCTGATTGCAGGGCGTGGACGGCCTGCTCGAAGCCGGGCTTGCCCCCAAAGGCGCGGATCAATTCGATGGGCGTGCCGATGGTGGAGAACGGCGCGATCCGGAGCACGTTCGCGTCGTCGAGGTTCAGCACGCCCTCGTCGGCGTATTTGGCAAGCAGGGCATCGAGGACGGCGCGTGCCTTGTCGCCGTATCTGTTGAAGGCGTCTCGCTTCTTCACGTTCTCGGCCCGCTCGCGCCGGGTCAGCGGCTTGGCGTCGAAGGCGACGTGGCAGATCAGGTCGAAGGGATCGAGGTCGCGGCCCAGTTCCTCGACGATGGGATCAAGCGGCAGGCCCTCGGCCTCCAGCTCCTCCAGGATGGCCCGCTTGCGCTCAGCGGCGTTCCACCGTCTCACGAAATCGTCGAGGCTGGCGAAGCGTTTGCGCAGGGCGCGCTTGGTGAAGTCGCGCAGGGACTCTGTGACGAGCTTGCCATTCTCGTCGAGGTATTCCACCCGCTCTGCGATGATGGCGGCGCCAACGCCATCGACGTAGACCTTCTTCTGCGGCCCGCCGTCGGGCGGCAGCGGCAGGCCCGGCTGATCGACGATGGTTTCGTCCTCGCCCGGCTCCTCCGGCAAAGGCACCCCGTCCTCGTCGGTGGGCGGCGCGTCGGGCGGATCGATGGGCTGGCCGTCCTTTGGTTCATAGATCTGCACCGGTTCGCCGTCGAAATCGGGGTCGGCGAAATGGCTGGTCGCGCCCCTAAAGTCGATGAGGGTGAAATAGTATTTGTGAGTGTCCTCGTGCACGCGGGTGCCGCGCCCGACGATCTGCTTGAATTCAGTCATCGAGCCGACCTCGCGGTCGAGCACGATGAGGCGGCACGTCTGCGCATCGACGCCAGTGGAGAGCAGGCGAGAGGTGGTGACGAGGACGGGATGCTTGGCCTCGGGGTCGATGAAGTTGCCGAGCTGCGCCTGCCCCTCGGCGTCGCTGCCGGTGATGCGCATGACGTAGCGCGGGTTTTCGGCAACGAGATCGGTATTTTCGTTGATCAGCGCCTGGCGCATGCGTGCGGCGTGTTCCTGATCGACGCAGAAGACGATGGTCTTCTGGTATCGATCGCCGCTTTCGTTAAGGAACGCCGTGACCTTCCGCGCCACTAGCGTGGTGCGGTCATCGATCACCAGACGGCGGTCGAAGTCCTTGGCATTGTAGATGCGGTCCTCGACCGCCTCGCCGTCGCGGTCGAGTTGGCCCCTCTCGGGGCGGTAGCCCTCCACGTCGCGGTCGATATGGACCTTCACCACCTTGTAAGGCGCGAGGAAACCGTCTCGGATGCCCTGCTTCAGCGAATAGGAGAAGACCGGATCGCCGAAATAAGCGATGTTGGAGACGTATTCTGTCTCCTTTGGCGTGGCGGTTAGGCCTATCTGCGTAGTGGACGAAAAGTATTCGAGAATCTCGCGCCATGCCGAATCCTCGGCCGCGCTGCCCCGGTGGCATTCGTCGATGACGATAAGGTCGAAGAAACCCGGCGAGAACTCGCGGAACAGCTTCTGCCGCTCCTCCGGCCCGGTGATCGCCTGGTATAGGCCGAGATAGACTTCGTACGCGGTGTCGATCCGGCGCTGTGTATCTAGCGCGAGAGTCAGATCCTCCGTGCTGCCGTCCTGTCGTTCGATGGTCTTGGCGGTGGTCGAGAGCTTGGCCATCGTCCCGCCGAACGGACGGAAGTCGTTCACCATCGTCTGGTCGATCAGCACGTTGCGGTCAGCGAGAAAGAGGATGCGCTTTTTGCGGCCCGCCTTCCAAAGACGCCAGATGATCTGGAAAGCGGTGTAGGTCTTTCCCGTGCCCGTCGCCATGACGAGCAGCACGCGATCCTGCCCCTTGGCGATGGCCTCGATCGCGGCGTTGACGGCATTCACCTGGTAGTAGCGAGGGGTCTTCCCGCTGCCGTCGTCGTGATAGTCCTGAAGGAAGATCTGCTCGGCCTCGGCGTCGAGGCCCTTCCAGCTGCGGTAGCGCACCCACAGATCGGCGGGCGACGGAAAGCCGTCCATCGCCATCGCGACCTCGCGCGGCGTACTGGCGTCGGTCCGGTCGTGAAAGACGAAACCGTCGCCGTTCGACGAGAAGACGAACGGGATGTTCAGCGTCTCGGCGTAGTCGAGCGCCTGCTGCATGCCGTCGCCAACGCAGTGAGAATTGTCCTTGGCTTCGATGAGCGCGATCGGAATGTTGGGCTTGTAATACAGGATGTAATCGGCGCGCTTGGCACGTCCGCGGGTGACCAGCTTGCCGCGAACGATGATCCGGCCCTTGGTGAAGCTCACCTCCTCGCGGACCTGCACCATCTCATCCCAGCCGGCCTTGCGCAGGGCCGGCGTGATGAACTTGGTGCAGATGTCGCGTTCAGTGAGGCTTCGCTTGTCCATATTCTTAAATTTCCCCGGGCATTTTCTGCCCTATGCCTGTCCCTCCTGCGCGTTCAGCTTTCTGCGAGTCCAGCGCGTTCAACCGCTCGAACTCCCCTACTGCCATCACCACCTCGACCGGTCGGTCGTATTTGGCGACGGTGACCGGGAAAGCGCTGGCCGTGTCGATCAGCTGGCCGAAATTGTGCTTGGCGTCTTTGGCGTTGACCGTTCGCATCCGGATCCCCTGCCGGATACGTAGTGTTGGCCAAATTGGGTAGATCTGCAACCACTGCGATGCGGTGGCTGGGGGCTGGGGAAATCCCGGCCTCAGGACAACAGGAAAAGGGTACTTGAGCGGTTTCAGTAGCTGACGCGCTGGCGGTCGGCCTATTCTCAAGGTCTGCGCGATGCTGCGCAGATTGGGAGAACTCCGATGGCGAAAGGTCAAAAGAGGGGTAACCGCGAGGCGAAGAAGCCCGCGGGTGGCAAGAAGAAGGTCCTTGCGTCGGACGGCAGCGTGCCGAGCGCGCTGGCCAAACCGAAGCCCGGCGGGGCAACCGCAGGGAGCAAGAAGTAGTCAGGATCGCGTCCTGTGCTCACGGTGCCCTGGCTCAGCCTTTCGACGACGGCCCGGAAACCGCCGCGGCTTGCTCCCGCCACGCCACTGGGAACGGCTGCATCAGCGCGGCCAGCGTCATCTCTGGCGGCTGCCGCCCATCCAGAATGGCCTCGACGATGTCGGGCGCGAGCAGGGTGAGCCGCAGAACCCGGCTGACGTAGGAAGCGTTGATCTTTTCGGCGGCGGCGATTTCCTCGACCGTGCCGTAGGCACCTGTCTCCATAAGCTTCCGCCACCGAAACGCCCTCGCCAGCGCCTTGATCATGGCGTTGTCGATCCGCCGACGCGGCGGCGCCCATACCTGCGCGATGAGACCGGCAACCGCCGCTTCTGGCCGGTGCGCTGCGGCCGGATCGATCTCGACGCACTCCGGCGCGATCGTGATCAGCTGTGGGCAGAGGCAGCCGTGCGTTACCGCCAGGGCGCGATCTGGTGGATCGACGATCACGATCTGATCGCCGCCGCCAACGTCGAGCAGGAGGCGCGTGTCGAGCCCGACGCCTGGCATTCCCTGATCGAGCGCTGGCTGGTTTTCGAGAAGCGCCAGGTCAACCGCGGCTACGGCGGCTTCGACGACTGGCAGACGGTGGAGGTCGAGCGTAGCACTCCCGTGGTCGACGTCTCGGTGGGCGAGATCCTGCAGCAGGCGATCGGCATCGAGCCGGGCAAGTGGACCCGGAACGATCAGATGCGGGTGGGGGCGTACTTGAGAATGCAGGGATGGACGCGGTACCGCGGCAGGATCGGATTGCGGGCGGAAGACGCTCGCGAGTGGCGGTATCGGCGCTAGCGGTCGTCGGCCTCGTTTCACGTCATCAGGGCGCCACGTCGGCGCCCTTTCTTTTACAGACGGCAGGTCCCACCTGCGCCGCTTGGGTCCCACCTGGGTCCTACCTTGCCGGCGAGGTGGGACCCGAGAAATCTACGTTCTTTCAATCGATTACAGGTTAGGTCCTACCTGTCCCACCTTCGAGCGGTTCTTGAAACCCTTCCGGGGAAAAATGCGTCTGGACATGCCTCAGACACACTTTCCTTACGCATGGGTTTCAATACCAGTGGGACAGGTGGGACAGGTAGGACCCAGCTCTCTAAGGCACTGAAAAATGGACGTTTTTTCTTAGGTCCTACCTTGAAAATGACGCGAGCCCAACACGGCCCAATTCTCGCTGTAAAGCACTGATTATTAAGATTTTTTTCTTGGGTCCTACCTTGTGCGCGGTTGTCCTGCAGGTAGGACCCACATGTCGAACTGGTACTCACCGGCGACTTCCCTCTCGGCACCGAACCGTGTCGCAGGCATATCGCAACATCTTGTATTCAGGGTTCGGAGTTTGTACACTCTGCAGTGACCGAAGCCGAAGGCCCACAACTGCTGTGAGCCTTCATCATGACCATCATCTCACTTCCTGCTACGGCGACACCGATCGTCAACGGTGCCGCCTGCTCGCTGCCGGCACTCATCGACCGGGCGCGCACGCGCCTCGCTGAAGCGCGTAGTTCCGCCGAAGTGCTGGAGGCACGAGCCGCCGCGATGGCGGCGATGCATTACGCCAAGCTGCAGAAGGCTGCGAACGAAACGCAGGCCGACTGCCTGCTGCTCATCAAGCGCGCCGAAATCCGCATGGCGGATGAGATCGACGCGGCACAGCAGCGGGGTGAGCTTGCCAAGGCCGATGGCGCCATCAACCCTGGAACCACCAAAGGTGCCCGAACTGCGGGCACCTTGCCCGCCACCTATGACGAGCTCGGCGTTTCCAGCCAGCGTATCGCCGAGTGGCGAGAGCTGCGTGACGCCGGCGAGGCGGTCGTCGACGAGGCGATTGATGCCGCTCTCGACGAAGGCCGCGCGCCCACCAATGCCGACGTCCAGCGCGCGGTCAAGGGCGGCCACTTCCGCGCCCGGTTCACCGGCGAGAACGAGTGGTACACGCCGGCACCGTACGTCGAAGCCGCGCGCGCGTGCTTAGGCGCCATCGACCTCGATCCGGCGAG
>JBATPX010000162.1:0-3347 GCA_049291695.1 Defluviicoccus sp. | reverse complement strand
GCGCAGCATCAGGTCATGCACGAAGTAGTGGCCGAGGAAAAAGAAGCCGTCGGCGAACGTCGTCACCCTCGTTTTCTGCGCATTGAAGCGCAGGCCCTGCCGGTTCAGCAGATCGGCTGCCCGCCGGCGCGCATCCTCCGCCTCGCGGCGCGAGCGGCAAAGGATGAGAAAGTCGTCGGAGAACCGCACCAGCACGCCCGGCCCGCGCGCGAGGCCTTGGTCGATCGGATCGAGGGCCACGTTGCACAGCAAGGGCGAGAGTGGCGCCCCCTGCGGCAGCCCGCGCGCGCCATCGGCAAAGGCCGCCAACCAGCTCTCGACCAGCCGGATCAGCCGCCTGTCCGCAACTGACTCCCGCAACCGGTCGACGATGCGATCATGCCGAAGTCGATCGAAGCAGCGCTCGATGTCCGCATCGACGACAAAGGTATGGCCCCTGCCGCGCAGGGCCTTGACGCGGTCGAGCGCATCGGCCAGCGACCGGTTCGGTCGGTAGCCGAAGCTGGCCTCGCTGAATTCGGCATCAAGCAGCGGCGTCAGCACCTGGTTCGCCGCCGTCTGCGCGATCCGGTCGGCGAGCGTCAGCATGGTGAGCCCGCGCCGCCCGCCATCCGGCTTGGCAATCGAGAACCGCTTCACCCCGCCCGGCCGGTAACGGCCGCGGATCAGATCCTGGCGCAGGGTTTCCAGCTTGTCCCGCCCGGCGGCGATGAAGCGCGCCAGTTCTGCCTCACTCAAGCCGTTCTCGCGCGCGCGGCGCTGCACCTTCGCCAGGGCTGCGGCCATGTTCGCCGGCGCCACGATCTGCTCGAAGACGGAGCGATGCCGCTTCCGGCCAAAGCCGAACAGCCGCTTCAAGAACCGCCACAACCATCCCATGCCGGCAACTCCCCTTTCCCATACGGTTCAAACCGAACGCGACCCCGGCATAGCGCGCGGGCGCCGGCATCGGCGCTTCCGCAACGTTGCGGACGGCATCGCCCGGCCGCGTTCGTGCTCCTTCTCCTGATCGCAAGCAGGGTGAACCTGCGACCGGCTGAAAGGAAAAGCGAACGATGGCCAGTGAGAGCGACTATCCCGGACCCGCCAGCATCTTCGGTGTCTGGCGCCGCCGCCTGGCGCGCCTGATCGCGCCGGACGAAGCCCCGCCTCAAACGACCCCGCCGGCTCCCGTGCCGCTGGCCGATGATCAGCGCCTGCCGCTCTACTTACAAAGTGAGGGTGCAAAGCTTCAGCTCGAGGGCGAAGTGCTCAAGCTCACCCGTGACGACGAGCAGCTCGCCACCGCCCCCGTGGCGGAAGTCTCCGAGGTCGTCCTGATCGGGCCGGTCGCCATAACCACGCCCTGCCTGCACGCGCTTCTCAAGGCCGACATCCCCGTCTCCTGGCACACCATGAGCGGCTGGTTCCTCGGCCACACGTCCGGCCTTGGCGGCGCCGGCTTGGGCCGCCGCCTCGCCCAGTATCGCGCCGCCGGCGACAGTGGCCAGGCGCTGGGCGTTGCCCGCACGCTCATCGCCGCCAAGATCCAGGGCTTGCGCCTGATGATCCGCCGCAACCACAAGGGCACGCCGCCGCAGCTCACACTCTGCCGGCTCGACCGCCTCGAATACGACGCCGAGCGCGCCGAGAGCCTGGAGACGCTGCTCGGCATCGAAGGTGCCGCGTCCGCCGGCTATTTCGCCGAGGTGCCGCGGCTGCTCGCCGACGCTCGCGGGGAGCCGTTCACGGCCGCCTTCGTCGGCCGGCGCAAGCGGCCGCCGACCGACCCCTTGAACGCCGCGCTCTCGTTCTGTTACGCGATGCTGACCCGCGCGGTGACTGTCGCTGCGACCGTCGCCGGCTTCGATGCGAGGCTCGGCTTCCTGCACCAGCCGCGCGCTGGCCGGCCATCACTCAGCCTCGACCTGATGGAACCCTTAAGGCCGCTGATCGCCGACTCGGCCGTGATCACCGCGATCAACAATGGCCGCCTCAAGCCGGAGCATTTCAGCCATGGTGAGGATGCCGTCCTCCTCAATGCCGACGGCCGCAAAGCGGTGATCGAGGCCTTCGAGCAGCGGTTAGGCGTGGAGATCAGCCACCCGGCCTTCGCCCGGCCGCTCAGCTATCGCGCCTGGCTGTCGGCCCAGTGCCGCCTGCTGGGCGACCACCTAACCGGCGCCCGGCCCGATTTCCCGCTCCTTCGCCCGCGCTGATCCGTCCAACCTCACTCTCCCGCTGGGAGAGGGCCGGGGAGAGGGTCTCCGATGAATCGTGAGGGTGTCCTGCCATGACCCAGCGCCTCTACCTCGTCGCCTACGACGTCAGCGAACCGAAGCGCTGGCGTCGCGTTTTCAGGCTGATGAAGGGCTACGGCGAGTGGCTGCAGCTCTCGGTGTTTCGCTGCCGCCTGACCGAGGAGCGCCGCCAGCGCCTTGCCGCCGCGCTCGCCAAACTGATCGATCCCAGCGCCGATCGGGTCCTGATCGCTGACCTGGGCCTGCTGCCGCGCGCACTCGGTAGCCTGGAAGCGATCGGCGAGCCGCTTCCCCACGCCAACGAAGGCCCCTGGATCGGCTGAGACGATCGCGACCGGCATCCCCCGCAGGCGCCGTCATTGCGTGACAGAGACAGGCGTCATTGCGAGCAGCGCTGGCGACGACGCTCATCCATCGTCATTGCGAGACCCTTCGAGGGAGCCGTCATTGCGAGCAAAGCGAAGCAATCCAGCCCTCGCCCGCGTTGCCCCGGCCGTCCTGCTTTTCCCTGCCGGTCATCGCCGTGCCCGGACTGGTTCCGGGTATTTGTTCCGCCCATCCATTCTGCTATACTATGCTGGGTCTACCGATCACGAATTGTATCATTGAAACATTCGCGCTCGCAGACCGGAACCGCTTGAAACCGAAGCGAAAATGTGCTGTGATCAAGCGATGCGGGAGGAAGCTGAGGTGGAAAACCTGTGGACAACTCATCGCGCTCGCAACCGCCCGGAATCGGCCTTTGCGATCAAGGGATTCCAGAGGGTCCGCAGACTTCCGGCTGAAAAGCCGGCCCAATTGAAACCTGATACAAAACATACAAAGTACACTGGTAGTTGTATGCAGACTTCCGGCTGAAAAGCCGGCCCAATTGAAACCCACAACGTGGACTTTGAATCTTTTTTGAAGGAGTTTCTCCGCAGACTTCCGGCTGAAAAGCCGGCCCAATTGAAACGTGATGTATAACATAAGGAAGGCCGGTATGCACAAGGCGGCAGACTTCCGGCTGAAAAGCCGGCCCAATTGAAACATGACGGGTCGTGGGTCCGTGCATAGTGTCCTCCATGGTTGCAGACTTCCGGCTGAAAAGCCGGCACAATTGAAACC
>JBATPX010000161.1:0-3515 GCA_049291695.1 Defluviicoccus sp. | reverse complement strand
CTCTTGCATTCCAGAAACAAAGTCATTGAGGTCTAAATCAAATGGTTTGATACCTTTTTTTCGCCAGAGTGCCTTATCGATCTCGGAGATATTGCGAAGGACAGCCCAATGCTCAAAACGGTGTTGTCGTATGGACTCCAGCATGACACGGAAATTCCAATCACGAAGACTGTACCCCAAGAAAAGAAAAGACTTCTGTTCGAGCATCCTCCCGATACGAGGTGGAACGACTCTCTTGCGAAATTCCTTTAGGAAAGTGACGTAGTTCTCTTCCGTAATGAGAAAACTGTGCTCCTGCAAATGAGTGCGGTCGATACTACCATGAATCTTGTAAATGATTGAGTTCGCGTCCAAATCGATGTCAAGTTTGGAAGGCGTGATGGCACTTATCGTGTCGGAACCTGGACAGCGATACCTGATGTTGATCGGCTTATCGGGAACTCCAAGGAATGTGCTGACCCAGTGGTAGGGCACTGTCTCTTGATCGAAGGCGCGTTCGAGCATATCATCATAATTGGTTGTTATGATAAGCAAATGCCTCTTTTTCGCGATTTCAGCCAACAAAAGATACAAATTATTTAAGGTAAACGATCTACTGAATTGCTCAATTAAGCAGTCTTTCAGAGCTTCCCAATCACCTTTTACATGCTCTACTATAGAAGCAATTCTTGGAAGGTCCTGTCGTTGCTTTTGGATAAGCTGCAAGAAACGCTTACTGCGCTTGCAACATGTCGTGACTCGGCACGGGTAGTCATCAGGATCGTCCTCGCCAGAGTATCCAGCCAACACGGCCAGGGCTTCAGAGAGCTCGGCACCCGGAGGTGGGGCATTGCCATCCCCGGGGCGTGAGCGGTGGTACATCGAAGCGGCAGCGCCCAGGAAGGGAACGACGTTGCCAAGAAGAAGACGAGGTGCGACGAGACCGTAGGGGAATCCATCACCCATTACCGCGTCTCGCCCAGGAGTGATGATGCGGTGTGGCCTGCCGCGCCGCCAAGTCGTCTTGATGAACGGTGCATGGATTGGACACTCCCCCGCTGCCTCAAACGAAGCCTAATACCCATCATCATGGGAGAAAAGCCGTTTTTCCGGATGCGGGAATGCGCGGGTGCAAGCGCTAAAATGGCGCCCTCGCTGCTTCCGCCGCCCCATCCCCTCCCTTCACCCACGGCCGCTCGACCAGCCAAGTCTTGGCGTCCTCGGCCGGCATGCGCTGGTAGTCGATGAGGACGCGGCGGGCTTGGCGATCGATGACCAGCCAGCCGTGCGCCTTGGCCGTTTCCGCCGTGCGCGAGGTCAGGTAACACGTCGTCGAGCACACGGACTTGATCCAGCGCCAGAGCTCGACGTCGGAGGTGAGGAACCGCTTCATGTCCTCCCAGTAGATCGCTTGTGGCTCATCGCCGAAGCCGAGGGTGGCGAGTGTCCAGCCCTCATAGGGTTCCCGCTCCAGCCGCTCGGCCCGGCGGCGCAACGCATTCGCGAACCAGCCGGCGACAAGGCCCGCGATCAGCGAGAACAGGGCGTAGGAGAGGATCTGATCCGCCCACCATTCAGGGTCAGCCAGGTTCTTGAGTGCCGCCTCAATCATCCGCCCCTCTGTCAGCCCGCGATGATCTCGATCTGGTCGGCCGCCAAGCGCAGGCCGAAGCGGTTCGGCTGGCCGCCCGTCCCCTCGCCCTTGCCAAAGCGCAGCCGCTCCAGCAACAGCCGATCAGCCACCTTGCTTTCAAGTTCGCGTTCCAGGTTGGCGCGGATCTGGCTGAAGACCTTGATTGCCGGCCACGGATCCTTGTCGGTTGGCTTGAGCTTCTCGGCGAACGGCGGCGGCAGCTTGCCTCCCGGATCGCGCAGTCGCTCGTAAACGCGCACGAATTCCGCGACCATCGGGTCGTCGGGCAGGCGGAGGTCGTGCACCGTCAGCCAGCCGCGATGCTCCGCGCCGACGCCGTCCGGGCCGGCGCCTGGTCTTGCGTCGCGCGCCGCCACCGCCAGTAACCGGTACATCGCGTAGGACTGCGGCGTCAGCTCGATCGGTGCCCGGCCGCTGACCGCGAGCAATCGCCGCGCATCGACCAGCGTCACCCGCAACGGCACGCCCACGATGTCACGGATGCGCTGGACCAGGCCGGCGTAGGTTCCCTCCCGTAAGCTCGCGAGATCGTCGGCTCGCAGCAGGTACCGCAGGGGCACGAACGGGATCGGCGTCAAGTCCACCCGCGCATCCCTGGCATCGAGCCGGACCGTCTCGCCGCTCTCGCGATCGACGTACTCGAGCGGCCTCGACGCTTGCGTCGGGCACCAGAATTCGCGGCAGAATTCATAGCGCTCGTCGTGCAGCAGCACATGCGAAAGCTCATCGCCCGGCCGGCCGAACAGCGACATCACATAGCCCATGAAGAAGCTCATGGTCTTGCGGCCGCCCGCCATCGAGGCGTGGATCCGGACGTCGTCGCGCTCGGTGAGCCGGCCGATCAGGCGCACGGTCGCATCGCCGAGGCGGTTGTTGTCGGCCTCGCCGCGGATGTCGTCGAGCACCGTGCCATCGGCGCCCAGGATCGGCTCGACGATCAGGCGCGGCGGCTGATCCGCCCGCCCCATTTCGCGGCAGACCTGCGCCAGACCGCCGCCATCGCCTTTCAGCCGCGTCTCCACCTGGCTGATCCCACGCGCTGTCGTCAGGATATGGACCTCGTCGGCAAGGAACGGATCCGGCCGGCCTTCGCTCGTGCGCCGCGCCAGCGCGCACAGCGTCTCGGTGATCACGGCGGGCGACAGGCCCAACACTGTCACGAGTGCGTTGGTCATCTCCTCCCCTCCCCTCCCCTCCCTTTGTGCGGATGGTAGCGCCTCCGGCCTCACGCCGCCACCTTCCAAGCCCATTTGCGCCGGCCCTGCTCGCCGCGGCGGTAGCGGCGGTCGGCCTCGTCGTGGCCGTTGATGACCGTGATCACCGTCGCCGTCAGTGGCTCGACGACCAGGATCGTCCGGTCCAGCCGCTCGATCACCGCGGCCGGCAGGCCGGCGGCGCGCAGCGCCTTGCAGCGCTGGCGGCTGACCGACCACGCCTCGCGGCCATTGCCGACGGCGACGACGCGGTCGTGCAGGCCGATGACCAGTTCCACCGCCTGGCGCTTCAGGCCGCGCTGCTGGGCGCGGCTGGCGGCATGCGGGGAGATGATGAAAGCGCCTATCACAGTGCGGCTCATGGTCGCTGACTCCCTTCCCAAGGACAGGAGGAGATCTAGCGAAGCATTGCCCACAGCGGGGCGTTCGCAAGATTGCGGTCGCGCGGCAATCCCGCCGGCGCACGGCCGCCAGCCCGCAAGGTTGCGGGTCCACACGTGCGACCGGCCCTTCGTTACGTCGTCTCTCAGGTTCCACCTCAGCCTGAGGTTCAACACCATGAGATCCGCAATCGCTCGTCTGCGCTCCGCCGGTCCCTATGCGGTGCTGATTGAGCTCTCCATCCTCGCGCTCGCCCTTCTCGCCGCCACCGCCACGCTCAGCGGCAT
>JBATPX010000160.1:0-2741 GCA_049291695.1 Defluviicoccus sp. | reverse complement strand
GCCACGCCGCCGCGGCAGGCCACCCAAAAACAGGAGCCTCGATCAACACGCCGGCTGATCACCCACCCCGCCGACCAGGGAATTTTCGCCCGGCACTTTCGGGGAATTTTCAAGCGGCATTGACACCGTGTTCGTCTTCAAGCTATGGCGCGGCAGTCTCAGGCGAGTATTGCTCACTAAGGGCGGCGAGGGTGAGTCGCCGCTGGCGGCGGAATAGCATGACGCAACGCTCGCTTGAAGAATGACTTGGTGCGAGGCAGAACGCTCAGGGACGAGCGAGCGTTGGCGATGCTCGTGCCAGGCGGATGCCTCGCTTCTCTATTGCCGGTCCGGGTCGGCCAAACAGGTCGCCTCGACCAATGTGCCTGGTGCATCGCGAGGCACTTCGCAAGGGCGCGGCATGTCCTGATGGTCGTGACAGATAAGCCGTTGATTTTTAGCGGCCTTAAATTTGCGCTACACCGCAATTCGAGGTTGTTCAATGCGAATGGGAAATGATCGCGACAACTCTTCGACCGGCACCAGCAGATCCGAAAGCGTGTATCGGTCAAGGGTCTCGAGAAATCGGTCCAGGGCTTCGCCCAACGCATCCTGAAGGATGCAGGTCTTGACGATCCGGCAGGGGACGTCGGCGCTTCGGAAACACTCGACGAGGGCCATGTCAGGCTCCATTCGTCGGACGATTTCGCCGACCGTGATCGCCTCGGGGCGTCGGGCGAGGCGAAGACCGCCCTTCTTCCCGCGAATGGTTTCGACGTAGCCAAGCTGGCCCAGCACATGCACCAGTTTCATCAGGTGATTTTTCGAGATGCCGTATTGTTCAGCAATCTCCTTAATGGTCGAGAGGCCGTCGCCGCGCAGCCCGAGATACATCAACACCCGGAGCGCGTAGTCCGTATAGGTCGTCAGGCGCATTTGCAACTCCAGGTGACGAGCAGTGGACCTTCAACAGTACGTACGCGTTTCAATACATATACTAACGATGTATCTTTTTGCCAAATAACTCACGCTTGTGCTTGCGACTCAGATGTGCAACCCGGGATTATCCATGGGTGCTCCGGCAAAGGACGGTGTCCGGTCGAAACGGCGAGCGCTTCACGACGATGCATGCAGCCAACCTTTACGCTTGAAGTAGAATAAGAGACTAACCGCTACTGCGACCATGAGTCCGAGCGCCATCGGGTATCCATAGCGCCAGCCAAGTTCTGGCATGTTCCAAGGGAACGAGCGGTCGAAGTTCATCCCATACAGCCCGGCGATAAATCCAAGTGGGATGAAAATGGTGGCAATCATAGTCAGCAGCTTCATGATTTCGTTCATGCGGTTGCTGAGGCTCGACAGGTAGATATCGACGAGTCCGGACGCGATCTCCCGATAGGTCTCCACCATATCGATAAGCTGAATCGTGTGGTCATAGCAGTCACGCAGATAGATTTTTGTCTCACTCGCAATGAAGCCCGTCTCGCTGCGGATGAGCGCATTGAACATCTCGCGTTGCGGCCAAATTGCCCGTCTGAGATCGAGCAGGTCCCGTTTCATGTCGTGGATGTCGCTCATGGCCCTGGCGTCCACGCGCATGACAACCCGGTCCTCCAAATGCGCGATGCTTTCTCCCGTCGTCTCAAGGGCGGGAAAAAAGCCGTCAGTGACCGCGTCGAGGAGCGCGTAAGTAAGGTAGTCGGCTGCAAACTCCCGAATTCTACCATTGGCTCGACGTAGCTGGTTGCGAACCGGGTCAAAGGCGCCGCCCGCCCGTTCTTGAAACGTCAAGACGAAGCCCTTACCGAGAAACACAGAGACCTGCTCGGCGACGCTATGGTGCTGCTCGTTGAAGGCGCGGGTGACGATGAACAGATGGTCGTCAAACTCTTCGACCTTCGGTCTTTGATGTACGTTGACCACATCTTCAAGCGCCAGGCTGTGAAGGCCGAAGCGTTCACCCAGCCGCTGAATGGTCGGGATATCAGCCAGTCCGTCAACGTTGACCCAGGTTACTTTGTGCGCGCAATCCGCGTCGGTGATCTCGTCGACCGCGGCGAATGACTTTTCAATGAGCCGATCCTGATCGTATCCAAAGAGAGAGATTGTCGGGGCAACGGAGCTCGGGTCAGGGATCAGCGTTCCCGGAGGAGCCCCGATCGGTGTCCTGCGCTTTGGTGTTTTGAGTTTACGGCGTGTTTGCATGGTGTTCTCCAGCAGTTCTCAAACCACGTCACTTCCGCATCGGGCAAAATGCAAGTCCAAACAAAGCACAGTATCTCACGCCGGTTCTCGGTGATGATGCGAATGGTGTCGCCGCCGTATGTCTGGTAGATCCGCTTCGCCGGCGACGTACCGACGCCATGGCGGTGCATCTAGTGGTACGAATCCTACGCTTGGCACCCTGGGGACGGTCCGTAAGCCATTGTATCGCTTCTACGTGGTGGGACTCCAATGTTGGACTTGTACCACTAGATCATGATCTCGCAGATCGCCTTCTGATCGACCCAAGCAACGACGATGCTGTCCGCGCCCTTCGGGCCGATACCGTCGACCTCCTGCAACCGCTCGGGCTGCTGCTCGATGACGTCGAACACCTGCTCGCGGAACGCCTTGACCAGCTTCTTGGCGTAGATTGCGCATTCCGGCTGATTGCGACCAGTGATTCCGATTGATTGCGACCAGGCGTTCCAGTTGATCGCGACCGGCCATTCCGGGCGATCGCGACCGGGCTGTGGCGGGGTGTGAGCGGCGCCGTTGGG
>JBATPX010000159.1:0-26890 GCA_049291695.1 Defluviicoccus sp. | reverse complement strand
CGTGGCCATGCCAGGCACTGGTCAGGGGCAGCCCGCCTTCGATCGCGATCAGCCACAAGGGCATCGCCGCGCTCGCCCACAGCGCGGCGGCGAGGAAGAACAGACGGTGCCCCGAAGCGAGGAGGATATGTGAACGCCGCGCTGGCGTCTCGGCATCCTGTCCGCCAGGGGGTGGGGTCAACGGGCGTCTCCCCGTGTTTGAGGTGCCAGAAGACTATTCCTTATCGCGCCGCTGCGCTAATGATGACGGTCAAACCGCCGGCGGCGGCATGCTGCAAGACGGCCGGTAGCGAAGCGCTTTGCTCCGGTCGCGACCCGGGAAATGAACGCGCAGAACCGCGAAATCATGGATGCCCTGCGATTGACGCCGTTCCTCGGTCAGGTTCCGACCGCGGATCTGGCGCAGTTGGTAGCGCATGCCACTCGCGTGAGCGCGCGCGCCGGCGAGATCCTGTTCCGCCAAGGCGAGCAGCCGGGCAATTTCTATGTCGTCGTGTCCGGGCATGTTGTCTTGTTCCTCGACGGCGAGGGCGATCCCTCGAAAATCGCGCGCATCGCCGGACGCGGCGAGAGCTTTGGCGAGTCCTGTATCTGCTGTCATGCCGGCCGCCTGGTCACCGCGCAGGCGTTCGGCCGCGCCGAACTGGTCGCCATCCCCGGCGCAGCGTTGCAATCGCTGTTCTGCGCCAGCCCGGGGTTGGCCCTTGGCCTGATCAGCGAGGTCTCGATGCGGCTGCGCGGCCTGGTCCGTCAGGTCACGGATCTGAAGATGAAATCGGCGGCGCAACGCTTGGGTGGTTACCTCCTGGAGGTGGCGGCAACAGACGCCGGACCGGCGACGATCCGCCTGCCGTTCGAGAAAAAACTGCTCGCCAGCCAACTGGGGATGCAGCCGGAGACACTCTCGCGCGCGCTGTTCCGGCTGCAGAGCCTGGGCGTGCGCTACAATCGCGCCCAGGATGCCTTCTCCGTGCAGGATCTTCGTACCCTGCGCACGTTTTGCCAAGACGGCGGGCACAAACACGGCCCGTTGGCGGACCATGCTGCTCACTCCTGACGATTTTGCGATCATCCTTCGCACGCCCTTGTTCTCGGACCTGGACGAAGCGCAGGCGGTGCCGCTCTTGCGCGGGGCGAGGGTGCATGAGTATGCGGACGAATCGCTGCTCTTCTCTGCCGGCGATCGGGCCGATCACTTCTGCGTTGTCCTGCGCGGCTCGGTGCGGCTGTTCGCTCTCAATGAGGAAGGAGACGAGACCATCATCGAAGTCATCGGCGCCGGCAATTCGTTCGCCGAGGGCGCCATCTTCAGTGCCGGCCGCTATCCGGTGCATGCAGAGGCCTTTGCCGGTGCGCGCATCGTCAGCATCAGTGCTGCTCCCCTCCTGGACGCCCTGCGCAACGACTGCAGCCTCGCAATGGTGGTCCTCGCTTCGCTGTGCCGCTGGCAGCTCGACCTGATGGCCGAAGTCCGCCGCTTGAAAACGCAAGCACCGGCTCAGCGGCTCGCCTGGTTTCTTGTCTCGCTTGCCGGCGACGTCAGCGGCGAGGTGGTCTTTCGCCTTCCCTTCCGCAAGACGATCGTCGCCGGCCGGATCGGCATTACGCCTGAGAGCCTCTCTCGCGCCCTTGCCCGGCTCGCCGAGCTGGGGGTCGAGAGCAAGGGCGACATCGTCACCGTGCACGATGTCGAGGCGCTGCGAGCGTTTTGCCGTGGCTGAAGGAGCGATCTGAGTTGACGTGCGTCAAGGACAGTCGTTCGCCGCCAAGCACACACTTGACAGTCGCCAGCAGCTGGGCGCTGCCGGCTGCACAAACACATGAAACGTGGAGGGAGGCGTGACTCGGGACGCGCGAGATGGCGAGGTTTGTCCGAGAGCGGGCGCCGCAGGGGAGACTGGCGCGGCCGCGGATCCGCCATCGTGGCTGCAGTCCTTCGATCCTGCCGGCGCCACCCGGATCGACGTCCGCCCCCACCTCGCCGCCGGCCGCGAACCCTTCGACGACATCATGGCGCTCGCCCGTTCGTTAGACGTGGGCGATGGGCTGATCATCGAGGCGCCGTTCGATCCGGTCCCGTTGCGCACGGTCCTGGCGGAACAGGGTTTCGAGACCTTCGCCGAACGGATCGAAACCGGGCACTGGCGGCTCCTGTGCCTGCGCCAGCGCGAGCCGAACGTCACGCCGCCTGCGCGCGGTTCGGCTGCTGGCGGGGCCGCGGTCTGGCGCGAAGCAGACGGTGTCCACATCGATGTGCGCGGCCTGTCGGCGCCGGCACCGCTGGTGGCGATCGTGCGCCTGATCGAAAGCGGGGAGCACACCGGCACGATCGTCGCCCACCTCGACCGTGATCCCGTCTACCTTTATCCGGAGCTTGCCGCGCGCAACTGGTCCGCCGCTCCCGTGCCGGGCGATGCCGCTGAGATCAGGCTGCGGCTGGCCAAGGCGCCTGATTGATGCTGAGCCCGGTGAGCCTTGGCGGCGCGAAACAGCGTCTGCTGGCCGAGCATATTCCTGCCCTGTTCTTCGGCACTGCTGTCATCGCCCACGTCATCGCGTGGGCAGCGCTGGCACTCGTCGCCCACGACCTGCCATCCTTCGCGGGCGGGCCGGGCCCGGTCCTGGCTGCCGTGCATACGCTGACGCTGGGCGTGCTCCTGTGCACGGCGATTGGCGCGTCGCTGCAGATGCTCCCCGTTGCGCTTGGCCAATCGGCGCCGGTGGAAGCGGTGTGCCTCGCCATCTTCGGCACGTTGGTGACGGGCGCCGTCCTGTTGATTACCGGCTTTGCCCTGAACAGTATCGCCCTGATAACCGGGGCGGCGCTGCCGCTCGTCGCTGCCGTTGCGCTTTATGTCCGCGAGATCGCACGGCTGCTGCGCGGCAGTGTTGGCCCGCTGCGCTGGTTCATCCTGACGGCGGTTAGCGCGCTCGGTGGCGCGGTGCTGCTCGCGGCGGCGCTGGCGGCCAACTACAGCCTCGGCTTCCTTCCCGATCACGGGCGTATCGCCGCGGTGCATGCCGTCCTCGCCGGCTTCGGCTTTATGGGCTTGATGGCGCTGGGCTTGAGCCAGATCCTGATCCCGATGTTCGCGATCGCCGAACCGCCGGAGGAGGCGCCGTTGCGGCGTGCCTACGGTCTTACCGCGGCGGCGCTCACCCTGGCGCTCCTGGGCCTTGGCGGCGGTGTTGCGGCGCTCACGGCCGCCGGCGCCGGTGTTGGACTTCTAGCCGCGGCCCAGCACATCCAGACGATGCGGGCCGTGGTTGCGAAGCGGCTCAGGCGACGGATCGGGCCGGAATTCATCCTGATCGCTGCTTCGTGGGTGGCGCTGCCGCTGGCACTCCTCAGTTCCGCAGGCGGCGCACTTGATCTCCTGCCCGCAACCGGCGCCGCGATCGTGATCGTCCTCGTCCTCTACGGCTGGTTGCTCTCGCTCCTGACCGGAGTCCTGCAGCGGATCCTTCCCTTTCTCGCCTCCATGCAGGTGGCCCGCGCACAGACGCGCTCGCTGGCACCGGCGAAACTGGTTGAAGAGCGAGCGCTTCAGGTTCACCTTTACGGTCATCTCGGCGGCCTTAGCGCCGTTGCCGCCGGCACGGCAACGGCGGTGCCGGGGCTGATCATAGCAGGGGCTGCGGCCGGCACACTTGGCGCCCTCGGCTTTGCGTGGTTCGCCCTGACGGTATTGCAGCGGACCCGCAGCCATATGAAAGCGCATGCATTGGGGAGATTATCGCCGTCATGACGACTGAAGACATTGGCGCGCTCTTGCACGCAGAACACTTGGACGCGCTCGCTGTTGCCAACGCGCTCGAGGTTCGGATCCTGGGTGCGGAGAAGAACCGGCCGCTCGGACCCGCAGCGCCTGCCGACCGGAAATTCGTGGACCAACTGGTGGCTGCCCTCGACGGCGCCATCTGCCGCCACTACCGCTTCGAGGAGGAGGTCTTGTTCCCCCAGCTGCAGACGGCGGGCTTGCAGGATGTGACCGCCATGCTGACCAGCGAGCATGACACGATCCGAACGATGGCGGATGAGCTGCGTGCACTGGCAAAGAGCGCTGCCGCGGCGACCTTGGATGCACGGCAATGGACGCGTTTCCGCGAAACGGCCATGGATTTCATCGATGCCGTGATGTTTCACATCCAGAAGGAGGAGATGGGCGTCGTCCGCGGTCTGTCCTTGATGCTGGGCGCCGCAGCCAGCGCCGATCTGGCCCAACGGTATCGGGCATTGCAGCACTGCAGCGATCCTGCCCCTTGATCAGGGTCAAGGCGGCGATGCCGTTAATTCCTGAGCATGACGCTTTACCTTTCCGGCACCCTCGCAAGGGACCTCGGGCCGGCAGCGCCGCGGGGAGGAGACAGTGGATTACGAGTCGTTCTTTGCCCACCACTTGAAGCAGTTGCGGTCGGAAGGGCGCTACCGCGTGTTTGCCGACTTGGAGCGCGAGGCCGGACGGTTTCCGATCGCGCGGCTGCACACCAAGGACGGTGAACGGCCGATTACCGTCTGGTGCTCAAACGACTATCTCGGCATGGGCCAGAACGCCGACGTGCTGGCGGCCATGCACGGGGCGCTTGACCGCTGCGGAGCCGGTGCCGGCGGGACCCGCAACATCTCCGGCACCAATCACTATCACGTGCTGTTGGAACAGGAACTTGCGGACCTGCACGGCAAGGAGGCGGCGCTTCTGTTCCAGTCCGGCTGGATCGCCAACATGACGACGCTGAGCACGATCGGTCGGATGCTGCCGAACTGTGTCGTTCTGTCCGATGCTGAAAACCACAACTCGATGATCGAGGGCATCGTCCACTCACGCGCTGAGAGGCGGATCTTTCGCCACAACGATCCGCATGACCTCGAGCGGCAGCTCCGCACCATAGAGCCGGGCCGCGCCGCGCTGGTGGCATTCGAGTCGGTTTATTCGATGGACGGCGACATCGCGCCGATTGCGGAAATCTGCGACGTTGCTGAGCGTTACGGCGCGATGACGTTCCTCGACGAGGTGCACGCGGTCGGCATGTACGGGGCGCGCGGCGGTGGCGTCGCCGAGCGCGACGGTCAGATGCACCGGCTGACGCTGATCCAGGGCACGCTGGCGAAGGCGTTTGGTGTCGTCGGCGGCTACATCGCCGGCTCTGCTGCCCTGTGCGATTTCGTCCGCTCGTTCGGGACCGGGTTCATTTTTTCCAGCGCCATGCCGCCTGCGGTCGCCGCCGGCGCGCTCGCCAGTGTTCGCCATTTGAAGCGACGGCGAGATCTCCGCCAGCAGCATCAGGAGCGAGCGCAGACCCTGAAACGCCGGCTGAGCGAGGCGGGAATCCCGGTGATGCCGTCCGCGAGCCACATCGTGCCGGTCCTTGTGGGCGATCCGGTCTTGTGCAAACAGGCGAGCGATGCGCTGTTGAACCGCTACGGCATCTACGTCCAGCCGATCAACTATCCGACGGTGGTACGCGGAACCGAGCGGCTGCGGTTGACGCCGACGCCTCTGCACACCGATGCGCTCATGGACGCGCTGGTGGTGGCAATGCATGCGGTCTGGCGGGAGCTTGGCTTGCGTCAGGCGGCTTGAGCGCGGCCGAAGCGGGCGAGCGCGGCGGGCCGAGCGAGGGAGCGATGAGCGAGACGTTGCTTGTATGGACGGCCGAGCATCGGCTGGGCGTCGAAATGCTCGACTACGAGCATCAGGACCTGTTCGCCCGCTTGAACGAGCTGAATGCCGAACTGATCCGCCATGACGAGCGCGAAAAAATCGAAGCCTGTCTCGGCGAGATCTACGCCCGCATGGAAGCGCACTTCGCGCTTGAGGAACGGTTTATGCGCGAACACAAGTTTCCCGGGTATGCCGCGCATAAGACGGAACACGACCAGCTCTTGGATGAGTTCATGGAATTCATGATGCGATTTGAGCGTGACGCCACGCTGATCTACGGACAGGCGGAACAGGCGACGCTCAAGCACTGGGTTGTCGACCATGTTCTGACCAGCGATCTGGAGATGGGCCGGTTTACCGCCGAACACCCCATCAGCGGAAAACGCTGATCGGTTGCGGGTTTGACTGCCTGCCGGCCAAGGGCGAGCGGGGAGAAGGTTGGTCCTGTGGCGCTGTTCATTTGGAAGAGCTCGTTCAGCGTCGGCGTCGACCGTCTCGATACCGACCACATCATTATCACGAGCCTGATCAATCACATCGATGATGCCAAGCTCAGCGGCAGCGATGAGGCGGCCGTCGGCATGATCCTCAACGCCTTGATTTCCTATTCGATCGGCCATTTCCGCCGCGAAGAGCAGCTTCTCGCAGAAAAAAAGGATCCCAACCTGCCGGCTCACATGGAACAGCACCACATGGTTGAACAGCAGCTCGCGGATCTTTATGCCGATTATCAGCGCTGCCCAGACCCCGACACCAGCAGGGAGATCATGGAGCTGCTTAACTTCTGGATCACCGAGCATATTTTACGCGTCGACATGACGTACAAGGCTCTTTTCGCATGATCTCCTGAGTGCACAAACGTGCTAACCACACTTATCTATTATGATCTATGAAGATTTTTTCATGATGCAAATACTTTACTTTTTTATAGTCGCTACCGCTCTGTATTGGGCATCAGACAAAATAATAAATCTCGTCGAGCAAAAGCGGAGCGAGCGGTTCGAGCACCGGACCGTCTACTTTTTCTTCGTTTTGCTTGTCCTTTCACTTACCACTTTCTGGGTTATCCGCCGTCTCGGCTTGAGCTAGTTCCCTCGCTTGACGAACGTCAATGCCGGGCCGGGCGTTCGGGCGGCACCATCCGGGCAAGCGGATGGTGCGGGCATACGCTCGCTTGGGCGCGCGGGTCCGGGGCTTCAAGAAATCGGAAGGAAGCGATGGCTAGCAAGCAAGGGACGGGCGGCGGCGAGAGCTCGACGCCTCCTGCGGAAGAGAAGATTCCGGTCATGCAAAACGTATTGGACAACCCATTCCTGTTGCTGTTCATAGGCGTTGCAATACCGACGGTATCTTACCTGATATGGGGGATCATGGATATCATTTTGATCCCGATCGCCAAGTGATTTGGGAGGCATCGATGGCTCTGACTTCCCCCGAAAACAGGCTTTGGTGGAAAGAACATCTCCACGGGATCGAGATCATCTGGATCGTGATCGCATTTCTGTGGGGCCTCGTGATGTTCTTTACGATGGTCTACTGGCACATTGCTGGCGAGCAGAACCTCTCGAACGAAGCCTACCGCGTCGATCCCGAGGCCTACGGCAAGCGGGTCGAGGCGTTTGCCGAGCAGTACAAGATTCGCGAGGAGGGAACCACGTCGATCCCGGTCGTGCGGCCGCCGGCCGGCGGCGATGCCTACATGCTGGGACGCTTGTGGGAATGGTGGCCAATCCTCGAACTGCAGAAGGGGCAGACTTATCGCCTGCATCTGTCGTCCATGGACTGGCTGCATGGCTGGTCACTGCAACCGACCAACATCAATATCGAAGTGCATCCGAACTACGAAATGATCATCACCATCAAGCCAGACCAAGCGGGCGTTTACGGGGTGATCTGTAACGAATACTGCGGCGTCGGCCATTCGCAAATGGTTGGCCGAATCTACGTCGTCGATTAGGCTGGGGAAGAAAGAAATGTCCATGCCGGCGCTCTTCCGTACCTGCCCTGAGACGGGGCTGAAAATTCACGGTTCCGCCGAGGCGCTGATCAAGATCAATGCCGTTGCTGCGGTCATTTTTCTGGCTGTTGGCGGCCTGTTAGGCCTTCTCGTCGCGCTGACGCGCTGGCCGGCAGTGCACCTGCTGCCGGCCGAGTGGTTTTACCTCGTCCTGACCGGGCACGGCATCAATGTCCTGATCTTCTGGATCATCTTTTTCGAGGTAGCCGTTCTCTATTTTGCGTCAGCCGTGCTGCTCAACTGCCGCTTGGCAACACCCAAGATTGCATGGGCGGCGTTCGCCCTGATGGTCGTCGGCGCGGTGATGAACAACGTCGCCGTGTTTCAGGGCGAATCGAGCGTGATGTTCACGTCCTACGTACCGATGCCAGCCAAGTGGCACTTTTATCTCGGTCTGATCCTGTTTGCCGTCGGCGCGCTTGTTGCCGTGTTCGTCTTTTTCGGTACGCTTGTGGTCGCGAAGCAGGAGCGCACCTACGAAGGTTCGGTGCCGCTCGTGACTTTCGGCGGGATCACGGCCGCGATCATCGCCGTGTTCTCAATTATGTCCGGCGCGCTCGCCCTCATACCGGCATTTCTGTGGTCGATCGGGCTCGTCAGTCACGTCGACTCGCTGATGTATCGGGTGATCTGGTGGGGCCTGGGTCACTCCTCGCAGCAGATCAACGTCGCCGCACACGTCTCGGTCTGGTACGCCATCGCCGCCCTGACGCTCGGTGCCAAACCGCTCTCAGAGAAGGTCAGCCGGACGGCGTTCCTCCTTTACATCGCCTTTCTGCAGATCGCATCCGCACATCACATCCTTGCCGATCCGGGTATCACATCCGAATGGAAGGTGTTCAATACCAGCTACGCAATGTACCTCGCAGTGCTGGGCAGCATGATCCACGGCATGAGCATCCCGGGTGCGATCGAGGCCGCACAGCGCCGCAACGGCTTCACGCACGGGATGTTCGAGTGGCTGCGCAAGGGTCCGTGGGGCAATCCGGCCTTCGCAGCACTTGTCCTCTCGGTGGCGATGTTTGGCATCGCCGGCGGCATTACCGGTGTGGTGCTGGGCGCTGAGCAGATCAACCTGCTCATGCACAACACGATCTACGTGCCTGGGCACTTCCACGCCACGGTCGTAGCCGGCACGACGCTCGCGTTCATGGGTATCACCTATCCGCTGGTGCCGCTGATCTTCCAACGCGAGTTGGTAATGAAGAAGGTGGCGCAGTGGCAGCCCTACCTGTTCGGCATCGGCGCGCTCGGCATCTCCTTGTTCATGATGGGTGCGGGCACGCTGGGGGTCTCCCGCCGCCACTGGGACATCGCGTTTACCGACGCCCCGGTCCCCTATGACTATCCGCCGGCGGCGTACCTGATGCTTGGCCTCAACGGTCTGTTCGCCATCATCGCGACGATCGGCGGCATCATGTTCGTCGTCGTCATCGTGTCCTCGATCCTGTTCGGGGCGAAACGCGGCGAGGCCGAAATCAAGCGCAACCCGGTCGTGTTCCAGGGCGGGGCGGTAGCCGTCTCCGGCTACGGCAGCGAAGCAACACTGCGGCTGCCGGGAACAGTGGTTCTCGTCACTCTCTTCTTCGTCTCTTTCGTTTTGTACTACTTCATCAACTGGAAGTATCTGTCGGAAGTGTGGCCGCTTCACTAGGCGCGCGCTGCGCCGGGCCGCGGAACTTGCCCTGGTTCCGCGACCCGGCGGGGGGCGGCCGGATCCGCGGGGCAGTATTGTAACGAAGGCAAAAAAGTGATGCTGCGACTTCACGCCTGCAGTCGGAATTCGGCAGGTCGAGCCGGCTTCCGGTCCTGCAGGCCAATCGCAAAGCGAGGGGGATCGTGTGGCTGATCAGTGGGCAACCGTTTGGCGGCGAACGCTGATTGCGGTGGCAGTCGCGGCAGCCTGTGCATCGGGAGACGCTGCTCGGGCCGCGCCGGAGCTCGATGCCGACGCCGCGTTGCGCGCCAGCCAGGCCGCCATCGCCCGCCCGGTCGGCGACTACCCGTTCATCAATGCGCTTAACCGGACCGTCCGCTTAAGCGACTTCCGCGGCCGGCCGCTGGTCGTCAACATGGTCTATACCGCGTGCTCGGACATCTGCCCGACCGTTTCGGAGCAACTGGCGGATGCCGTCGAGATCGCGCGCGATGCGCTCGGCCGCAACAGCTTCGCCGTCATAACTGTCGGCTTCGATGCCCGTCGCGACACGCCTGACCGGATGCGCGCCTACGCCCGCAGCCATGGCCTGAGCGTTGAGGGGTGGGAGTTCTTGAGCGGGTCAGCCGAAAGCGTCGACGGCCTCGCCAAGGACATCGGCTTTCAGTACATCCCCGGCCCGCAGGGGTTTGATCATGTCGCGCAGACGACGGTCATCGACGCCCAAGGGCTGGTCTACCGGCAAATCTACGGCGCCGCCTTCGAGCCGCCCGCACTCGTCGAGCCGCTCAAGGAGCTGATCTGGGGAACGCCCGCGGGGGCCGTCGTCACAACCAACCTGATCGATCGCATCCGCTTGATCTGCACGGTCTACGATCCCGCGAGCGGGCGCTACCGGTTCAGCTACGCGATCTTCATCAGCATCGGCTTGAGCGGCCTGACCTTGGTCGGGGTCGGCTGGATTATCGTGCGCGCATGGTGGAAGGCGCGGCGGAACGGGACGACATGGATAAAATTGAAAAAACTGACACCGCGGACCCCCTCGCATTCCTGAAACGGCCCATGCGCGCCGTTTACATGCGCTGCGACAGGTTCTTCGATTACGCCTTTGGTTCTCAGGATAATCCGTTCCACAGCCTCGGCGGACTGGGATTTTACCTGTACTGGATCATCGCCGTCAGCGGCATTTATGTTTTTGCGTTCTTTGACACCGGATTGACCGAGGCCTACGGGTCTATCGAATCGATGACGCATGTCCAGTGGTGGCTGGGCGGTATCATGCGCAGCCTGCACCGCTACGCTTCCGATGGCTTGATCCTCGTCATGGGTCTGCACATCACGCGGGAGTTCGCCTTCGATCGCTATCGCGGCACCCGCTGGTACTCCTGGGTTCTGGGCGTTCCGACGGTGGCGCTGGCGTTTGCGGCCGGCATCACCGGCTACTGGCTGGTGTGGGACCGGCTCGCCCAATATGTCGCCGAGACGACCGCAGAGCTCCTTGACTGGCTGCCCATCTTCGGCTCGCCGATCGCACGCAACTTCCTGGCGCCCAGCTACGTGGACGATCGCTTTTTCACCCTGATGCTGTTCATCCACATCGCGCTGCCGCTGGTGATGCTGTTCATCATGTGGTTTCACGTCAATCGCGTGAACGGGCCGCGCATCAACCCGCCGCGAAACCTGGCCATCGCAACCTTAGTGCTGTTGATCGCCTTGAGCCTGGTCTATCCCGCCGTGAGCCAGGGGCCGGCGGATCTCTCCCGCGTTCCCTCCCCCGTCAGCCTCGACTGGTACTATCTCTGGTCGTATCCGCTGATCGACCTATGGGGACCGGCCATGGTGTGGCTCCTCTACTTTGCCGGCAGCCTTGCACTCATGATCATGCCCTGGCTGCCGCCCTTGAAGCGGCGCGCACCCGCCGTCGTCAACCTCGACAACTGCAACGGCTGCACGCGGTGTGCGGTCGACTGCCCGTATGCTGCCATCCGCATGGGCGTCCGCACCGACGGCAAGCCGTTCGAGCGCGAGGCTGTGGTCAATGCGGAGCAATGCGTCAGTTGCGGCATCTGCACCGGCGCCTGCCCGACCGCGACACCGTTCCGGCGCGCGGCGGCGCTGGTTCCCGGCATCGACTTGGGCGGCCTGCCACTGGTGACGGTGCGCGAGCAGACGCACGAAGCGGCCGCCGCGCTTGCGGGCGCCGCGCGCTTGGTGGTTTTCGGCTGCGACCACGGAGTCGCCGTAGATACCGTTGCAAGCGCATCGGTTGCCGGCGTTACCCTGCCGTGCACCGGGATGCTGCCGCCCTCGATGATCGATTACGTCTTGAGCCGCGGACTCGCGGAGGGCGTCGTCATCACCGGCTGCCGCGATGGCGAATGCCGGTTCCGACTCGGCCCGCAGTGGACCGAGGAGCGGATCGAAGGCAAGCGCGACCCGCAGCTGCGCGCCCGCGTGCCGCGCGAGCGCATCTTGAGGGTTTGGGCAGGGCCGTCAGAGGCGCCACGCCTGGCGTGTGAGATCGCCTCTTTCCAGCAGCGGCTGGCAACGATCGGAAGCGCCGCCGCAGCGCCAGATCCTGCCGGCGCGAGCCGGAAGGCGGTGGCGGAATGAAACCGTTGCGCTACGCTGCGCAAGCCGCAGTCGTGCTCATTACCCTCGGGCTGATCGGCTATTTCTCGGCATCGCCGCCGTATGCCCGCGTGCCGACGGAGAGTGCCCTGATCAAGCTGAGCTTCGCCCATGCGGCAGCCAAGAAGGGCGCGTGCCGCGAGCTGTCGGCAGAGGAAATTGCCCGACTGGCCCCGAATATGCGGCGCAAGACGGTCTGCTCCCGCGAGCGCCTGCCGGTGGATATCGAAGTCGTGCTCAATGGCGCGCCGCTCTACGCGGAGCGCTTGCCGCCCACCGGCCTTTCGGGCGACGGGCCATCCCGCGCCTATCAGCGGTTCGTCGTTCCCGCAGGATCGCACACGCTCGTGCTCAAGCTGCGCGACTCCGATCGCACGGCCGGCTTCGATTACGAAGCGACGCACGCGGTGACGCTGGCGGCAGGTCAGAGCCTAGCCGTCGATTTCTTTCAGGGAGGATTCCGGTTTGAGTGAGCCCCCGGCACGTGTCGTCTGGCGCGACGATTTCTCCCTCGGTGTCCCATCGATCGACCATGAACATCAGGAGCTGATCGCGCTCATCAACGAGGTGTTCGTTCGCATCGAAGCCGGCGAGGAACAGAGGGTCTGCGACGAACTCGGCGAAATCCACGCCGGCATCAGCGCCCATTTTGCCCTCGAAGAGCAGATTATGCGCGCCGAGCACTACGACCAGTTCGAGGATCACAAAGCGGACCACGAGCGCCTGCTCGACGACATCCGCGAAATCATGGATTCGTACGAAGACGGCAGCTACGGCGACCGCAAAGAGGCCTTTGCCGACCGCCTGCAACGCTGGTTTGTCGATCACTTCAAGACCAAGGATGCCCGCCTGCACCAGCGCTTGAGGACCTGAGGCCTGCTGCGAGAGTTGTAACAGCGACGAGCCGATTTCGATAATCCTCGCGGGCGCCCAAGCCGGTGAAGCTTGATCCGTTACAGCTGCTAATAAACAGAAACATAAATATTGTTGACGCTTTGTACTTGAGATCTTATCCCGCACGGCAACAGTAAGCAAAAGCGGGGAGAACGTGGAGATGGATTGCGCGACCTGTGACGTCCGGATACGGACGGAGTGGTTCGATCTCAGCGATCGGGATGTCGCCTGCCTCAACGTTGCCAAGGAGCGGCGCGTTTACGCAACCGGAGAGACCGTGTTTTCGGCCGGCGAGCCCTGCTCCGGCCTCTCCTACGTGAGTGCCGGCCTGATCCGCGACGTCCGCCAAGTTAATCGCTCCAGCGGTACCGGCGTTTTGACCTTGCGGCATCCGGGCGATGTCCTCGGCCTGCAATCGTTTCTGACCGGGAGCGTGCAGCTGTCGTCGGCAACGGCGCTGCAACCATCGGCCGTGTGCTTCCTGAGCGGTCAGATCATCCATGCGCTGATCGCACGCAACCCGAAAGCTATCATGCTGTTCCTCCGCCGACTGGCCAGCAGCGTCGACTGCGCGGAAGAGAAACTGGCCGATCAGGGAACGGACGCGATCTGCCGGCGGCTCGTCCGTCTCATTGGCGAACTACGCCTCGCGGGCGCCATCCGGGATCCGAAGGGCGAAGAACCGCTCGAAGTCCCGCTGACGGCAGACGAACTCGCGGCGGCGGTCGGCACCAGCCCGCGCGCGCTCGGCGCCGTGCTGAAGCGCCTTCAGGCCGTGGGCATCTTGTCGCTGCGCAAGGACGTGGTGCGGATCCTTGACCTTGCCCGCCTGCAGCGCGCGGCCCACCCGGCAGTGCGGCAGCGCATCTATGACGCTTGAATAAGCGCCGCCTGCGAAGGCCGTTTCAGGCTGCCGGCACGCGCAGGCGCCGCCCCGAGGGCAGGGTGAGGATGGCGCTGGTGCCCGGAAAGGTCCGCATGATCGCGGAAATGCGCTCGGGATCCGCAACAAAAACGGCGGTCGAAAGCGCATCCGCCAGCGTAGCCCGCGGCGCCATAACCGTGACGGCAGCAAATGTGGTGGCGCTGGCGCCGCTTTCCGGCGTGAACAGGTGGTGGAAGCGCGCCGCCGGATCGAAGGCGGTAGCGGCGCCGGCCGAGCTTGCAACGGCGCCATCGCGCAGGGGCAACGAAAGCGGTTCGGCCGCGGCGCCTGGTGGGGCTGCAAGGGCAATCGACCACGGCCGCTCCGCCGGCGCCGGCCCAAGGGCACGCATCTCGCCCATTTCGACGAGCACGTTCGTATAGCCGCGGGCGCGCAACAGGTCCGCGACCCGGTCGGTGATGTAGCCTTGGGCGATTCCGTTCAAAGTCACGGCCATCCCCGGTGCAAACACGATCCGCTCGCTGTTAACGCTCAAGCGCCGGTATCCGACCCGGCTGACCGCTTCGGCGATCGCTGCCGGCGGCGGGCCGGCGCGCGCGTCCGGATGGGCGGTGAAGTGGTCCGCATACGCCTGCCACAGCGGCTGCACCGTCACATCGAAGGCGCCGCCGGTGCGTTCGCCGAATGCGACGCTCAAGCGCAGCAGGCGAAAAAAGTCGAGCGACGGGCGGTCAAGAACCCCGTTCGCATTCAGGCGCGACAGCGCCGAATCGGGCCGGTAGAGGCTGAACTCCCGCTCCAGGCGCTCGACCTCATCGAGGCAGGCGCGGACGGTCGCCTTGGCAGTGCGCTCCTCTTCTCCCACCAGGACCAGCCGCGCCGGCGCGCCCAGCGCCGTTCCCTCCCACACCAACGGGGTAGTGTTGGTCGTGGCACGCGCCCTCGCGCCGGCCAGTGTGGCTGCTGTGCTGCCAGCAATGATGCACAGCGCCCGGCGGCGGCTGAACAGCGGCGATGGAGGAGCGTACGAGGGCACTTATGCGCTCCCGAGCGTGGCGCCGGTCGTCAGCGCCTCGCGCCGCTCGCGCCGCTTGCGACGGGCGGCGAGCGGCGGACACAGCGTGTCGTCGGCGTAGATGCGCTGGCAGTGCAGACAGTGGACACACTCGTTGGGGTTGATCTGGCCCTCGGGGTGGATCGCCTGCACCGGACACCGCTGGAAGCAGATGCCGCACTCGCGGCCGCATTGCGGACGCCGCTTCAACCACTCGAACATCCGCATGCGCGCCGGAATCGCAAGCGCGGCGCCGAGCGGACAGAGGTAGCGGCAATAAAACCGCTCGATGAACAGACCCGCGAGCAGCAGGGCGACAGCGTAGACGACAAACGGCCACTCGCGGAGGAACTTCATCGACACGACGGTCTTGAACGGCTCGATCTCGGCGCCCACGAACGCAAGCCGGGTGGAGCCCAGCGAGATCGCGAACAGGCCGAGGAACGCGACGTATTTGATCGGCCACAGCCGCTCGTGCAGGGTGAACGGCACGACGAGCTGTGGAAGCCGCAACAGGCGTGCGGCTTCTGCCAGCAACTCCTGCAACGCACCAAACGGACACAGCCAGCCGCAATAGACCCCGCGGCCCAAGAACAAGAGCGCGGCGGCAACATAGCCCCAGAGAATGAAGATGACAGGATCCAACAGGAAAAACTCCCACTGAAAGCCGGTCATCAGCGAGTGGACGAAGGTGAGCACGTTGACGACGGAAAGCTGGCCACCCGCCCACCAGCCGAGCCAGAGGAGCGTCACCGTGAGGTAGGCGAGCCGCAAACGGCGATAGAAAGCCGGCCGCCGGACGACCGCCTCCTGAAACACCAGCACCGCGCTGAGCACGATCAACATCAGCGAAATGGCGGCGATCGCGGGCCAGCGGCTGCGCCAGGTTTCCTGCCACAAGGGTGGGACATCGGTGACCGGTGGCTCCGCGACGGGCGCATCCGCCGGCAGCGGGGACACGACGTAGCGCGCCGGCAGCGTATAGTCGACGGAGAGGATCGCCGGCTCACCGGCCCCCTCCCCCGGCGCGAGAATATCGAGCCGCCACGGTGCACCCGCATCGAAGCCCGCATCAGCGGGGATCACGAATACTCCGATCTCGCGAAATTCGGGCGCCCCGGCAATCCGAAAAGCCTCGACATTGACGTAGCCCGCCGTCGTCAGGCCGAAGGTCCGCGCCTCTTGGACCACCTGCAGGCGCTCGAAACGGCCCGAGCGGACGAACGCCGTCCCCTTGACGGAGACGAGGCCGGCGGCGGCAATGATGATCGCCTGATCATCCGCGCCGAGTGCCGCAGCTAACCGGTTGTAGGCAAGCTTGCCCAACAGATTCTCGCCGATGCGAGCGGGCGTCGCCAGCGCCGCGCACAGATCGAGGCGGAGAGCGGTGCCGTCGGCCTGCGTGAAGCGGCGGCAGCGGATGGAGCCGTCAACCGTGAGTTCGGCCCACGTCGCCGGCTCGAAACTCGCCATATCGATGCGGGCGGCCGCCGATGCGCGGCCAAGGAGGCCGCGCGATCCCGCCACGACGGTGGCGGAGCGGATAATGGCGTCGCGGATCACCGCGCTGCTGATCGATGCGCCGGAGATGACATCCGGATATACGTGACCGGCGGCCGCACCGGCGGCGAGTGTCCCGCGGAGAGCGACGTTGATGCCGGCAAAGCCGGCGACATAGCGGCGTAAGTCGCCTTCGGTGATGCCGATGACAAGGATCGGCTCGGTCTGGCGGACCAGCAACGCGCCCGTGATCACGCCGGCACGATCGACGCCGACGAGGACGTCGAGCGGCTTGCCTGAATAGCCGGTCGACCCGACGGTATCGAAGGTCGAGAAAACATACCCCGCGAGCCGCCCATCGGCACCACGGACCGCGGCAGCCAGCGGTTGCCCTTCGAACGGCCCGGCCGCCAGGGCACCGGGGAAAACGGCGTCCAGTTCGCCTGCGGACAGCGTTCGCCGGCCGCCGTCCTGAGCGGCAGCGAGACCCGCCGGCACAGTGATCATGAACAAGAGAGTAACAACGACGGACGAGACGCGCGCGCGCCACCGTTTCAACAGGTTCGCCCCGTTTGTGTTGTCCATCGCTTCGATCACTCAGCGCCGCCGGCAGCAGCCGGACGCGGGCGGTAACTCTAGCGGCACGCGTCGCGCGAGCCTTGACGCTGGTTAAGTGCGGATAAGCCCATAGCGGCTCTGGGGGAACTTGACCAAAGTTAAGGCGGGGTCCGAGAATCGCATCCTAGAGTGTCCGTCCGGCGTGAGGAGGGCTAGAAATGCGCAAAATCCTAACGAGCTTGATGGTCTCAACCGCAATCGGTCTCATCACAACCGCTGCATTCGCGCAGCAGGCGCAACAGGCGCCCAGCGACATCAAGAAGCACGGCACATCGCCGGGCGACAAGTACGAGCCGAGCCTGGACGTGCTCAAGGGCCAGCAGCTTGAGGCACCGGGTGCGAAACCGGGCGTTCCCTCCCTAAGCCAAGCGGAATTCGACCAGGCCAACCAGATTTATTTCGAGCGCTGTGCCGGCTGCCACGGCGTGCTGCGAAAGGGCGCGACGGGCAAGGCTTTGACGCCCGACATCACGCGCGAGAAGGGTTTCGACTATCTGCGTGATTTCATCACCTACGGCTCGCCCGCCGGTATGCCAAACTGGGGTACCTCGTCGGAACTGAAGCCTGCTGAAATCGAGCTGATGGCGAAGTACCTGCTGAACGATCCGGCGCAGCCGCCGGAGTTCGGCATGAAGGAGATGAAGGCGACCTGGAAGGTGCTTGTCCCCGTCGACAAGCGGCCGACCAAGCAGATGAACACGCTCGATCTCGACAACCTCTTCTCGGTCACGCTGCGCGATACCGGCCAGATCGCCCTGATCGACGGCGGCAGCAAGAAAATCGTCGAGATCATCCCGACCGGCTACGCGGTGCATATCTCGCGCGTGTCGGCTTCCGGGCGCTACCTGTACGTGATCGGCCGCGACGGCAAGATCAACTTGATCGATATGTGGCTCGAGAAGCCGACCACGGTCGCCGAGATCAAGGTCGGCAACGAGGCCCGCTCAGTCGAAACCTCGAAGGCCAAGGGCTGGGAGGACAAGTACGCGATCGCCGGTTCCTACTGGCCGCCGCAGTATGTCATCATGGATGGCGCGACGCTGGAGCCGCTGAAGATTGTCTCCACGCGCGGCATGACCGTCGATACGCAGGAATACCATCCGGAGCCGCGGGTTGCTTCGATCGTCGCCTCGCACTACCGGCCGGAGTTCCTCGTCAACGTCAAGGAAACCGGCAAGACGTTGATTGTGGATTATTCCGATATCAAGAACCTGAAGCAGATCGAGATCGGCTCTGCCCGCTTCCTGCATGACGGCGGGTTTGACGCCTCTAAGCGCTACTTCCTGGTGGCGGCGAATGCGTCCAACAAGGTGGCCATCATCGACACCAAGGAGGACAAGCTGGTCGGCCTTGTCGAGACCGGCGATAAGCCGCACCCTGGCCGCGGCGCCAACTTCGTGCATCCGAAATACGGGCCGGTATGGGCGACGAGCCATCTTGGTGACGAGACCATTGCCCTGATCGGCACCGACCCGGAAAAGCATCCGCAGCAGGCATGGAAGGTGGTGGAGTCGCTGAAGGGCCAGGGCGGCGGCTCGCTGTTCGTCAAGACGCACCCGAAGTCGAAGCATCTCTATGTCGACACGCCCTTGAACCCGGAGGCCTCGATTGCCTCTTCCGTCGCCGTGTTCGACATCGACAATCTCGCCAAGGAGCCAGTGATACTCGATATCGGCGGCATGTCCGGCATCACCGAGGGCGTGCGCCGGGTGGTTCAAGGCGAGTTCGACAAGCAGGGCGAGGAGATCTGGTTCTCCGTCTGGAACGCGAAGTCGCAACAGTCAGCCATCGTCGTTCTTGACGACAAGACGCTCAAGCTGAAGGATGTCATCAAGGGCAAGGATGTCGTCACGCCGACCGGCAAGTTCAACGTCTTCAACACGCGTAACGACGTCTACTAAGCCCCCGAACGCAGACATAAAATAGCTCGGCCGGCAGCAAGTCGTCTGCCGGCCGGGGGATAAGAGCGGGCAGAGATCATGGCGCACAAGGAGGGTTTCGTCTATCTCGTCGGTGCTGGTCCCGGCGATCCCGAGCTTCTCACCGTGCGGGCGCAGCGGCTCCTGCGCGAGGCCGACGTCGTCGTTTACGACCGGCTGGTGTCTGACGCGATTTTGGCGCTAGTCCCGCCGGGAACGGCACGCATCAGCGTCGGCAAGCAGCCGCGCAGCCACCCGGTGCCGCAGGGCGAAATCAATAACCTCCTGGTGCGGCTGGCCGAGAGCGGGCGGATGGTGGTCCGCTTGAAGGGCGGCGATCCGTTTCTGTTCGGCCGCGGCAGCGAGGAGGCCCTGCATCTCGTCCAGCATGGCCTGCGCTACGAGGTCGTGCCGGGCGTCACCTCGGCTTCGGGCTGTGCCTCGGCTTTAGGCTTGCCGCTCACCCACCGCGGTCTCGCATCGAGCGTGCGCTTCATCACTGGGCACTGCCGCGAAGACAAGGAACTCGATCTCGACTGGCGCGGTCTCGCCGATCCCGACACCACGCTCGTCATTTACATGGGGATGGCCAACATCGCCCAGATCGCGGTGCGGCTGATCTCGAGCGGACTCTCGGAAGCGACCCCGGTTGCGGCGGTCTGCAACGGCACCCGTCCCGACCAGCGCTGCGTCATCTCGACGCTCGGCGAAATCTCGGCGGCCGTCGCCGACCTCGACGGGCCGACGCTGTTTTTCGTCGGACGGGTCGTTGACCTCGTGCCCTCCCTCGCCCCCGGTCGCTCGGCGGCGTCCGGATCGTCGCTGCCGTCCCATGCGCGCCGCGCCTAGTCTTGGGCTCGCGCTTGCGGGGCTCCTCGCCGCCCTGCCGGTGCAGAGCGAAGAAGTCGCTGCGGCGCGCCAGGCCTATCTGGCAAACCTGCTGACGCAGGATTGCGGGTCCTGCCACGGCCTGACGATGAAGGGCGGCCTTGGTCCTGCGCTCCTGCCGGCGGCACTGGCGGAACGGGACGACGCGGTGCTGGTCGAGACCATTCTCGATGGCCGGCCGGGCACGCCGATGCCGCCCTGGCGGTTCGAGCTGTCTACGCAGGAGGCCGCCTGGCTGGTCGCGCGTCTGCGGGAAGGTGTCCGATGACCGGCCGCGTCCGCCGCATTGCCCCGCTCGGCATGAAGGGCCTGTTGGCGCTGTTCTTTTTCTTTGCCGTCGCGGCCGGTGCTTCGGCCGGAACTGTGCGCGGCACCGGCGATCTTGGCATCGTCATCGAGCGCGCATCGGGCCGGGTGGTGATCGTCGAGCACTCGCACCGCAGCCGGATCGGCGCGGTCGATGGCCTGGGCGATCTCAGCCACGCATCGGCGGTGTTCTCCCGCGACGGCCGCTATGCCTTCGTATTCGGGCGCGACGGTGGCCTCAGCAAGATCGACCTGATCGAAGCCAAGCTGGTGCGGCGGATCGTCCAGGCCGGCAATGCGATCGGCGGCGCGATCTCGGCCGACGGCCGGCTGATCGCCGTCTCGAACTATGAACCGGGCGGCGTCAAGATCTTCGATGCCGAGAGCCTCGACCTTGTTGCCGATCTGCCGGCCGAGAGCAACGGCCAGCGCAGCAAGGTTGTCGGCTTGGTGGAAACGGCGGACGGCGCGTTCGTCTACACACTCTATGACGCGGGCGAGATCTGGGTCGCCGATGTGGCTGAGCCCGTGCGGCCGGCAATCCGGAAATTCACGGGCATCGGCGCGCTTCCCTATGACGGCGTCATCGTCGACGGCGGCCGGTCCTACGTGGCCGGCCTGTTTGGCGAGGACGGCTTGGCGCTCCTCGATCTGTGGCAGCCAGAAGCCGGCGTGCGGCGGGTGCTGTCGGGGTATGGCCGCGGCGAAGAGCCCCTGCCCGTCTACAAGATGCCGCATCTTGAAGGCGTGGCGGTCGCGGGCGGCAACGTCTTCCTGCCTGCGGTCGGTCGGCACGAACTGTTGGTCGCCGATGTCCGCACCTGGGCCGAGGTGGCGCGCATTCCCGTGCACGGTCAGCCGGTGTTTGCCGTCGCCCGCCCGGACGGAAGGCAGGTGTGGGTCAACTTCGCCCATCCGCGCAACGACACTGTGCAGGTGATCGACGTGCCGTCGCTTAGCGTCGCCCACACACTCAGGCCGGGCAAGGCGGTCATGCACCTGGAATTCACGCCCAAGGCCGATCAGGTCTGGATTTCGGCCCGCGATGAGGACTTGGTGCGCATCTATGATCCGCGGACGCTAGCGGAGCTGGGCGCGATCGCGGCCGAAAAGCCGAGCGGCATCTTCTTCACCGCCCGCGCGAACCGGCTGGGATATTGATGATGATCCCGACCGACGCCCTCGCGCACCGCTTGCTCGACGCCTATCAGCGGGATTTCCCGCTGGAAGCGCGCCCCTTCGCCCGCATCGCCGCCGATCTTGGCGCTGCCGAGGCGGACGTCATTGCCGAGGTCACGGCGCTCAAGGACGCTGGTATGATCAGCCGCATCGGTGCCGTTATCCGTCCGAACAGCATCGGCGCCAGTACGCTCGCGGCACTCTGTGTTCCCGCGGAAGACATCGAGCGGGTGGCGACGCTCGTTTGCGCGCACGGGCAAGTCAACCACTGCTACGAGCGCGAGCACGCGATCAACCTGTGGTTTGTCGTCACCGCCGCTGACCGCGCTGCCGTCAATGGAGTGCTGCGCGCGATCGAGGTGGAAACCGGGCTCGCGTGTCTCGATCTGCCGATGGTCGAGGGCTATCACATCGACCTTGGGTTTACGCTGTCATGACCGTTGATGCCACCGATCGGGCACTCCTGGCGGCGCTGGAGCCGGGCCTGGCGCTGGTGGCGCGGCCCTACGCGGCGCTTGGCCAGCGGTCCGGGTTGACGGAGCAGGAGGTGATCGAACGGTTGCAACGGCTGCACACGCAAGGGATCATCACCCGCTTCGGCGTGATCGTCCGCCATCGCGAACTGGGATACCGCGCCAACGCCATGGTCGTTTGGGACATCCCCGACGACCAGGTGAGCGCGGTGGCAGGGACCCTCGCTGCCCAGCCGTTCGTGACGCTGTGCTACCGCCGGCCGCGGCGGCCGGGCTGGCCATACAATCTTTTCTGCATGATCCACGGCAAGGACCGCGAGACCGTCCGCGCGCAGATCGTGCGCGCCAACGCCGGCGCCGGAACCGCTGAGCGGCCACAGGCTGTGCTGTTCAGCTCCCGTGCCTTCAAACAGCACGGCGCACGCTATGCGGTACAGCCAACGCTGGAGCCGGCCTGATGGACGCGATCGATCGGCGCATCATCAATCACCTGCAAGGCGGCTTCCCGGTAACAGAGTATCCGTTTGCCGCGGCAGCAGCGGCGCTCGGCCTCTCGGAGGCGACGTTGATCGAGCGGATCGACCGCCTGCTTAAGGACGGCGTGCTGACGCGCTTCGGGCCGATGTTCAATGCCGACCGTCTGGGTGGGGCGACGACGCTCGCGGCGATGGCGGTGCCGGCGGCCGACTTCGAGCGGATCGCCGCGATCGTCAACTGTTTTGCGGAAGTCGCGCACAACTATGCGCGCGAGCATGCGCTGAACATGTGGTTTGTCATCGCCACCGAGACGCCGGCTCGCATCACGGAAGTGATCAACGCAATCGAGGCGGAGACGGGCCTTAAGGTCTACAGCATGCCGAAGATCGAGGAATTTTTCGTCGAGGCGCGGTTCGTCGCATGACCATCCCGGCGCCCGCACTTGATGCCACCGATCGCCGGCTGATCAAGGCGACACAAGAAGGGCTGCCCCTGACGCGCCAGCCCTATCACGCCGTCGGTGCGGCGATCGGCTCTGCGGGCGAGGAGGTTATGGAGCGCGTTCGCCGCTTGATGGCTGAAGGAATCATCCGCCGCATCGGTGTCGTGGCAAACCACTATCGCCTGGGCTACGTTGCTAACGGCATGACGGTGTGGGACATCGCTGATGACGCCGTAGCCGGCGCCGGCGCAGAGGTTGGCGCGCTCGATTTCGTCAGCCACTGCTACCAGCGACCGCGCCATCTGCCGCTCTGGCCCTACAACCTGTTCGCCATGGTGCACGGCCGCAGCCGCGACGAGGTCGGCCTCAAGGTCGCAGAGATCGCGCGCATCTTGGGTCCGCGCGTCTGCCAGTACGACGTCCTCTACTCCTCGCGCATCCTGAAAAAAACCGGTTTGCGCCTTTTCGACCAGGGAGCGCTCTGATGTTCCGGATCAGCGCGTTCATGGCCGAGATCCTGCGCCCGACGCCGGTGAAGCCCGCCCGGCGGCCGTCCGGACCGGTCGTCATCTGGAACCTGATCCGTCGCTGTAACCTGACGTGCAAGCACTGCTACTCGTTTTCGGCGGATACCGACTTCCCGGGCGAACTGTCGACGGACGAGGTGTTCGCGGTGATGGCGGATCTGCGGGCTTTTGGCGTCCCGGTGTTGATCCTATCCGGCGGCGAGCCCCTCCTGCGCCATGATCTCTTCGCGATCACGGCGCGCGCGAAGGCACTCGGATTCTTTGTTGCGCTGTCGACCAACGGCACGCTGATCGATGCGGCCAACATCGGGCAGATCGCCGCCGCCGGTTACGACTACGTCGGCATCAGCCTCGATGGCATCGGCGCCGTTCACGACACATTTCGTCGCAAGGAGGGAGCCTTTGCCGCCAGCCTCAATGCCGTCCGCCGGTGCCGGGCCAACGGCATCAAGGTGGGCTTACGGTTCACCATGACGCTCGATAACGCCCACCATTTGCCCGATCTTGTTGCGCTCGCTGATGCCGAAGGCGTCGACAAGTTCTACCTCTCGCACCTCAACTACGCCGGCCGGGGCGATCGCAACCGCGGCGCCGACGCCACCTTCGCGGTCACCCGCCGGGCGATGGAGCATCTGTTCGAGGCCGCCTTGCGCAGCGCCGAGTGCGGCCAGGCGAAGGAGTTTGTGACCGGCAACAACGATGCCGACGGCGTGTTCCTGCTCCACTGGGCACGGCGCCGCTTTCCGCAAACCGCCGATCACCTGCGCGCCAAGCTGGTGCAATGGGGCGGCAATGCGTCGGGCGTCAACGTCGCCAACATCGACAATCTCGGCAATGTCCATCCCGATACGTTCTGGGGCCACCATACGCTCGGCAACGTCCGCGAGCGGCCGTTCTCGGAGATCTGGCGGGACACGTCCGATCCGATCATGGTGGGGCTGAAGCGGGTGCCGCGGCGGATCAAGGGCCGCTGCGGCGCCTGCGCCCACTTCGACATCTGCCGCGGCAACACGCGGATTCGGGCGCTGCGCCTGACGGGGGACCCGTGGGCGGCCGATCCGGGCTGTTATCTCACCGACGACGAGATCGCGCACGCGGCACCGGCGCCGCTGGCCGCAGCCGAGCAGGCGAGCGATGTTGCGGCCTGCCTTTAGGCACGCGCTCGTGGCTGCCGCGGTGCTTCTTGGCGTTGCGGGCGCTGCCCAGGCCGAGCCACCGGGCGCCGCTGCGAGCCTCTACCAGCAGCACTGCGCGTCCTGTCACGGCGCCGATCGTTTGGGCGGCACCGGGCCGGCGCTGATCCCTGAGAGCCTGCAGCGGCTGCGGCGGGACGCGGCTGGCAGCACGATCCGGGAAGGCCGGCCGGCAACGCAAATGCCGGGCTTCGGCGAAGTTCTGTCACCTGAGGAGACCGCGGTCCTCGTAGGGCTGATCTACCAGCCGCCCGCCGAGCCGCCCGTCTGGTCGATCGAACAGATGCGGGCAAGCCACGTTATCCACACGCCCGCCGCCAAACTTCCCGCGCGCCCGGTGCATGACGCCGATCCGTTAAACCTGTTCACCGTTGTCGAGGCGGGCGATCAGCACGTGACCATCCTCGACGGCGACCGGTTCACGCCCCTGTGGCGCTTTCCCTCCCGCTTCGCCCTGCACGGCGGTGCGAAGTATTCACCCGACGGCCGCTTCGTCTATCTCGGCTCGCGCGACGGCTGGGTCAGCAAGTACGATCTGTACGGCTTGAAGCCGGTGGCAGAGATCCGCGTCGGCATCAACCTGCGCAACATTGCCGTCGCCGCCGACGGTCGCACGGTCGCCGTTGGCAACTATCTGCCGCCGTCGCTGGTGATCCTCGATGCCGGCGATCTCAAGCCGCTCAAGGTGGTGGAGGGCGCCGACCGGCTGGGCACGCCTTCTCGCATCAGCGCCGTCTACACCGCCCGGCCGCGGCAAAGCTTTATCGTCGCGCTCAAGGATGCCGCGGAAATGTGGGAGGTCTCGTATCGCGCCGATCCGGAGCCGGTCGCCCGCAGCCTCGTGCACAGCTACCAGCCGGGCATGCTGGAAGGCGCATTCGATACCGGCCCGTTCCCAGTTCGCCGCATCGCGCTCGACGACGTGCTCGACGATTTCTTCTTCGATCCCGCCTACCGCCACGCGATCGGTGCCGCGCGCAACGCCCGCGCTGGCCAGGTCATCAACCTCAACGTCGGCCGCAAGGTCGCCGAGCTGGCATTGAACGGCATGCCGCATCTCGCGTCGGGCATCACCTTTGAACACGAGGGGAAAACGGTTCTCGCGACGCCGCTCCTGAACGAGCCGGTGATCGCGGTCTTCGACATCGAAACGTGGACGCCGGTGCGACGGATCGTCACCGGCGGACCCGGCTTCTTCCTGCGCAGCCACGAGAACACGCCCTATGCCTGGACGGATACCTCCCTTGGCACCGCGCGCGATCAGATCCAGATCATTGACAAGCGAACGCTCGAAATCGTGCGCACGCTGCGCCCGGCGCCGGGCCGCTTGACCTCGCACGTCGAATTCAGCCGCGACGGCCGCCATGCGCTCGTCAGCGTCTCCGAGATGAATGGCGAGCTTGTCGTCTACGATGCCGAGCGGTTCGTTGAAGTGAAGCGCCTGCCGATGCGGAAGCCTTCTGGAAAGTACAATGTCTTCAACAAGATCAGCCTTTCGGCCGGCACCAGTCATTAAAGCGGCGGACTCGGCGCCGGCCGACGCGGCCGTCATCCTGGTCGGCCACGGCTCGTCACGAATGGCGGCGGCGGTCTTGGGCGTTGATCGTCTGGCGGCCGCTCTGCGAGAGCGCGAGGGATATGCCGAGGTCGCCGTGGCGACCCTGCACGGCTCAGGGCCCCGGCCCGCCGATGTCATCGCCGCGCTCGCCCACACGCATGCGTTCGTCGTGCCGGTGATGATGTGCGACGGTCTGACGGTGCAGCGCGATCTTCCGGCTGCGTTCAGCGGGTGTGGATCCCTGCGACTCCGCTTCTGCCAGCCGGTTGGGACGCACCCTGGACTGGCCGCCCTGATCGCCGACCGCGCCGTTCAGGAAGCGAAACTGCGAAACCTGCATCTGGCGCAGACCAGGCTGCTCCTGATCGCTCATGGTTCGACGAAGAACACCCGATCGGAAAAGGCAACGCTGCTCCAGGTCGGCCGGCTTTCGGCCATGAACCTGTTTCGCGAAGTGGCTGCCGCCTACCTCGAACAGCCGCCCAGCATCGTCGACGCCATTCAGCGCTTGCGGCCACCGGTCATCGCAGTCGGCCTGTTCGCCGCCGAGGGGCAGCATGCGACGGTCGATGTCGAGGCCGCCCTGGCCGCGGCTGGCCGGCCCGACGTCGCCTACCTTGGTGCGATCGGCACCGATCCCGGCATGGTTCAGCTGGTCGCCGCCCTCATTCGCTCAGAGGCACGCACGGGCCGGTACCGCTGACGCCACTGAACTGGGCCGACGGTGCGCGTCGGGAGGTCGCTCGGAATAACCGAACAGACGCCTTTCGATCCGCCGCCGCAACCATGGTTCCGAAATGGAGCCGATTCGGACCTTCCAATGCCCCTGAACCTGTCGATCCTGCCGCGGTGGTCGGCGTGGCCGTGGAAGCCGGCCTCACCGTGTCAATGCCGCTTGAAAATTCCCCGAAAGTGCCGGGCGAAAATTCCCTGGTCGGCGGGGTGGGTGATCAGCCGGCGTGTTGATCGAGGCTCCTGTTTTTGGGTGGCCTGCCGCGGCGGCGTGGC